>DATNHQ010000023.1:0-61211 GCA_035604915.1 Solirubrobacteraceae bacterium | reverse complement strand
GGGCGTCGCGGCACGGACACCGACAGTGCGGATGCACGGACCCGGCCGGGACGTGGCGATCCGACGCCGCGAGACGCCGCCCGACGGCGCAGGGGTCGTGAAATCAACCATCTAGTCCGGCGCGATCCCGGCCCGCGCTTCGCCGGCGGCGAGCAGCCGGTCGCGCAGCGCGCTCTGCTCCGCCGGCGTCGGGTCCCACTGCGCGACGTCGGGCAGCTCGCCGGCGCTCTGCAACCCGAAGACCTTCAGGAAGAGCGTCGTCGTGCGGTAGGTCACCGCGCCGAACTGCGAGCGCCCGCTCTCCTCGATCAGGCCGCGGTCGAGCAGCGAGGCGACGGGGGAGTCGGCGTTGACGCCGCGGATCCGCGCGATCTCGGGGCGCGATACGGGCGTCAGGTAGGCGACGATCGCGAGCGTCTCGAGCTGCGCGGGCGTCAGTGCGGCGAGCCGCGGCTTGGCGAGCAGGGCACGCGCCGCGGGCTCAGCGAGCGGATCGCTCGCGAGCGTGTGGCCGCCGGCGACCTCGCGCAGCAGCAGTCCGCGAAGGCCGGGCGCGTAGGCCGCCGCAAGCTCGCCCAGCGCGGCGCTCACCGCCGTCGGCGGGGCGCCGGTCACCTCCGCCAACTCGTCGATGCCAAGCGGGTCGTTCGCGAGGAAGAGCAGCGCCTCGAGGATGCGCGCGAGCTCGCTCAACGCGTACCCGCCTCGCGGTCCGGCGCCCCCGGTGCGGCGCGCTCGCCGGCGCCGCGGCGCACCGTGATCTCACCGAACGGCTCGACCTGCTCCCAGATCGCCTCGCCCCGCTTGTAGAGCTCGAGCAGCGCCCACAGGGTGACGGCGACGGTCATCCGGTCGGCGTCGCGCACGGCGTCGTCGAAGTTGAGCGCCGCGGCGGAGCGCAGCAGGCCGCGCAGGTGCGCAACGCGTTCGGCGACCGAGACGCGCATCACACTGATGTGGCTGAAGTCGAGCTTGGCCGGCAGCGCGAGCAGACCGCCGAGCGCGCGACCGAGCGACGCCGGATCCCAGCGCACCCCGTCGAGGTCCTGGTGCGATCCGCGGCGCAGCGCCACGGGCAGCGGCGCCTCGCGGTAGCGGACGACCGGCTGCCCGGCGAGCAGGTCGCCGAGGTAGGCCGCGGCGGCGCGGTAGCGGCGGGCGTCGAGCATCCGCGCGAGCAGCTCCTCCGCGGCCTCGCCCGGCTCGAGCTCGAGCAGTTCGTCCAGCTCCTCACCGGGCAGCAGCAGGCGCGACTTGAGCTCCAGCAGCGCCGCGACGAGCACGATGAACTCGGTGGTGACCTCGAGGTCCAGCTCGCCGCGGGCGTCGAGGTGGTCGAGGTAGGTGACGACCACCTCCGCCAGCGACAGCTCGCGCAGGTCGACCTCCTCGCGCAGCACCAGCGTCAGCAGCAGATCGAACGGACCGCTGAAGACGTCGAGGTCCAGCTCGAGCTCGGCGAGGTACACGCGGCGAAAGCTACACCGGGCCGCCGACGCCGCGCCTGCTCAGCGCGGCGGCCCCACGCCCATCGCCTCACGCACGTCGGCGAGCGTCGCCGCGGCGATCGCACGCGCGCGCGCCGCGCCGTCGGCGAGCGTCGCCTCGAGGCCCGCGACGTCGGGGCGCAGCTGCGCATAGCGCTCACGCGTCGGCGCGAGGTAGGCGGCCACCTCAGCGCCGAGGGCGGTCTTCAAGTCGCCGTAGCGCAGCGTCGCGAAGTCGCGCTCGATCGCCTCGGTCGCGACGCCGCGCACGACGGCGAGGATGTCGATCAGGTTCGTGATCCCCGGCTTCTGCGGCGAGCGGTGGATGCCCTCGCCGGAGTCGGTCACGGCGCGCTTCAGCTTGCGCTCGATCAGCGCCGGCTCGTCGAGCACGTACAGCGTCCCCTCCTCGCCGCCCGTCGTCGTCGACATCTTCGTCTCCGGGTTCTGCAGGTCCATGATGCGCGCGCCGACCTGCGGAATCCGGGCCTCCGGCACGACCAGGTGCTCGCCGAAGTGGGCGTTGAAGCGCAGCGCGACGTCGCGCATCAGCTCGACGTGCTGGCGCTGGTCGTCGCCGACCGGCACCTCGTTGGTGCGGTAGGCGAGCACGTCGGCCGCCATCAGGACGGGATAGACGAACAGCCCGGCCGTGACCAGCTTGCGCTGGGCGCTCGACTTCTCCTTGAACTGGGTCATGCGCTGTAGGTCGCCGTAGGCGGTGACCGATGTGAGCAGCCACGCGAGCTCGGTGTGCTCGACGACGTCGCTCTGGCGGAAGAGGATGCAGCGCTTGGGGTCGAGCCCCGCCGCGAGCAGGATCGCCGCCGTGTCATAGGTCCGCTCGCGCAGCTCCGCCGGGTCGAACTCGACCGTCGTCGCGTGCAGGTCGACGATGCAGTACACGGCGTCGCCGCGGTCCTGCCCGGCGACGTATTGGGTGATCGCGCCGATGTAGTTGCCGAGGTGCTTGCGCCCGGTCGGCTGGATACCCGAGAAGATGCGCATGGGCCGGGAGCGTATCTGGCTGCGCCGGACAGGCCGTGCCGGTGCGCCCGCCTGTGCCGGCGTCCCCGAGCCAACGCATCGAAGGCGGAGCGCCGCATCGTGGCCGGCAGCGCCGGCAGCGCCGCGAACCGGAGCCGCGGCCCGGCACGCTGAGCGCCCTACAGCGGCTGGCGCAGAAGCGGGTGCTTGGCGGCGCCGGCCTCGTCGAGCCTGCGGACCGGCGTCGAGTAGGGAGCATTGCGCACCAGTTCCGGATCCTCGCGGGCCTCGCGCAGGATCTCGGCAACCGCCGCCGCGAACTCGTCGAGCGTCTGCTTGGTCTCGGTCTCGGTCGGCTCGACCAGCAGCGCCTCCTCGACGAGCAGCGGGAAGTAGACGGTCGGCGGGTGGTAGCCGTAGTCGAGCAGCCGCTTGGCGAGGTCGAGCGTGCGGATCCCGAGCTCGCGCTTCATCGGCGCGCCGCTGAGCACGAACTCGTGCATGCACAGGCGCTCGTAGGCGGGCGGCAACAGCTCGCAGACGCCGAGCGCGCGCAGCCGCGCGAGCAGGTAGTTGGCGTTGAGGACCGCGGTCTCAGAGACGTCGCGCAGGCCGGCCGCGCCGAGCGAGCAGATGTAGGCGTAGGAGCGCACGAAACAGCCGTAGTTGCCCTGGAAGCCGCGCACGCGCCCGATCGAGCGGGGGCGGTCGTAGTCGAGGTCGAACTCGACCTTGGAGCCGTTGCCCTGCGCGCCACCGCGGCGCACCAGCACCGGCCGCGGCAGGTAGGGCTCGATCGCCTCAGACACGGCGATCGGGCCGGAGCCCGGGCCGCCACCGCCGTGGGGCTGCGTGAAGGACTTGTGCAGGTTGAAGTGGACGATGTCGAAACCCATGTCGCCGGGACGCGATATCCCCATCACCGCGTTCAGGTTGGCTCCGTCGTAGTAGAGGACTCCGCCCACGCCGTGGACGATCCGCGCGATCTCCTCGATGTTGGCGTCGAACAGGCCGAGCGTGTTGGGGTTGGTCAGCATCAGGCAGGCGACGTCGGAGTCGGCCTTCGCGCGCAGGTCGTCGAGATCGACGCCGCCGCGCGCATCGGTGCCGAGCTTGACGACCTCGTAGCCGGCCATCGTCACGGTCGCCGGGTTGGTGCCGTGCGCGGTGTCCGGCGTCAGCACCTTGCCACGGCGCTCGCCGCGATCGGCATGGTAGGCGCGGGTCAAGAGCACGCCGGTGAGCTCGCCGTGCGACCCGGCCGAGGGCTGCAGCGAGACGTGCGGCAGGCCGGCGAGCTCCGCGAGCGCGCGCTCGAGCCCCCACATCAGCTCGAGCGCGCCCTGCGCTCGAGCCGGGTCCGTCAGCGGGTGCAGGCGGGCGTGCCCGGGCAGCGCCGCGACGCGCTCGTGCAGACGCGGGTTGTGCTTCATCGTGCACGAGCCCAGCGGGTAGAAGCCGGAGTCCAGGTCGAAGTTGCGCCGCGACAGGCGCACGTAGTGGCGCACCAGCTCCGGCTCGGTCACCTCGGGCAAGCGTGCCGGCTCGCTGCGACGCAGCCGCCTGGGGATCAGCTCGTCAAGCGGCCGCTCGGGCACGTCGACCGCGGGCGCCTGGAAGGCGCGGCGGCCGCGCTGGCCCTTCTCGAAGATCGTCAGCGCGGCGTCGGCGGTTGCGCCGGTCTGAACGCTCATGCCGCCGCCCCCCCGGCCGCCGCCGCGGCACGCTCCGCGGCGAGCGCGCGGCCGAGCACATCGACGAGGCGGTCGATGTCCTCGCGCGAGCGCCGCTCGCTGAGCGCCACCAGCAGCGCGTCAGGGTGTTCCGGGTAGTCGCGCCCGAGCGCGTAGCCCGGCTCGACGCGCTCGCCGGCGCAGCGCGCGATCACGCGCCGCACGCTGTCGACGTCCGCCAGGCCGAGTGAGAGCGCGAACTCGCGCACGACCGGCTGCTCGTGCAGGGCGCTGACGCCGTCGAGCGAGCACAGCCGCTCGCGCGCATACGCGGTGCGGCGCGCGAGCAACTCGGCGAGCTCGACGAAGCCCTCGCGTCCGAGCCAGGACAGGTAGACGACGCCGGCGAGCGCGTTCAGCGCCTGCGCCGTGCAGATGTTGGAGGTCGCCTTCTCGCGGCGGATGTGCTGCTCGCGCGTCTGCAGCGTCAGCACGAAGCCACGACGCCCGTCGACGTCGCGGGTCTCGCCGGCGATCCGTCCGGGCATTCGCCGCAGGTGCTCCTCGCGCGCGGCGAAGAAGCCGAACGAGGGGCCGCCGAAGTCGAGGCGGTTGCCGAGCGTCTGGCCCTCGCCGACGCAGACATCGACGCCGAGGCGGCCCGGCGCCTCGACGATGCCGAGCGCGATCGGGTCGGCGCTGCAAACGACGAGCGCGCCATGCTCGCGCGCGGCCGCGATCAGCGGTGCGAGGTCCTCGACGGCGCCCAGGAAGTTCGGCTGCGCGAGGAACACGGCGCTGACGTCGTCGCCGATCGCCGCCGCCCACGCCCGCGGATCGGTTGCGCCGTCGCGCAGCTCGACCTCCTCCACGCTCGTGCCGTAGCCGACCGACAGCGTGCGCAGCGTCTCGCGCGCGTGCGGGTGCACGCCGCGCGAGACGACGAAGCGCGGCCGCCCGTTGGTCAACTTGGCGAGGTAGCCGGCTGCGGCCAGCGCCGAGGGCCCCTCGTAGACCGATGCGTTGGAGACGTCCATGCCCGTCAGCTCGCAGATCGCCGTCTGGTATTCGAACATCACCTGCAGGCCGCCCTGGGAGATCTCCGGCTGGTAGGGCGTGTAGGGCGTCAGGAACTCCGAGCGCCCCATCAGCATGTCGACGACCGCGGGGACGTAGTTGTCATACATCCCGGCGCCCAAAAAGCACAGCGACTCCTCGGTCGAGCTGTTGCGCGAGGCGAGCGCGCGCAGGTGCTCGTAGACCTCGGCTTCGCCGAGTGAAGCCGGCAGCTCGAGCGGCCGGCCCAGCCGCACCGACTCGGGGATCTCGCCGAACAGCTCGGCCAGGCTGGCGACGCCGATCGCTGCGAGCATCGCCTCGCGATCGCTGTCGGTGACCGGTGTGTAGCGGGTCATCGCAGCGCTCAGGCGAGCAGCGCCACGTATGCGTCCGCCGCCAGCAGCGTCGACGCCTGGCCGGGATCCGAGAGGCGGACCTTGACCATCCAGCCGGCCCCGTAGGGGTCCTCGTTGATCGCCTCGGGCGCATCGCCGAGTGCCACGTTCGCCTCGATCACCTCGCCCGAGAGCGGCGCGATCACGTCGGAGACGGCCTTGACGGACTCGACCTCGGTGTAGGGCTCATCGCGGGTCACCTGCGTGCCGACGGCCGGCGGCTCGAAGAAGACCACGTCGCCGAGCGAGTCCTGCGCATACCAGGTGATGCCGAATGTCGCGACATCCCCCTCGACACGCGCCCAGTCGTGATCGGGGTGGTAGAGGAGGTCGTCCGGATATGAGGCCTCAGGCATCTTGCTCGCCACCTCCGTCGATCGCTTGCACCGCCGCTGACTCTATTGGTTTGAGTCTCACACCTTCAAGAGCGGGCGCCGCTCGACCTGCGCGCGCCGCAGCTTGCCGCGGACGTCGATCTCGAACTCGTGGCCCACCGTCGCCCGCGCCGCCGGCAGGTAGGCCAGCCCGATCCCGGTCTGCAGGCTCGGAGAGAAGGTTCCGCTCGTGACCACGCCGCCGCCGACGACGTGGTCGCCGGCGCGCGCCGGGCCGCGATCGAGCACGATGAAAGGCACGAGCTTCTCCTCGGGCGCAGCGGCCCGCGCCGCCGCCACCGCTTCGGCCCCGACGTAGCCGTCGCCGCTTCGGCAGCACCAGCCGAGACCGGCTTCGATCGGCCCGCGCTCGGTCGAGAGGTCGTTGCCGTAGAGGTGGTAGCAGGCCTCGGTGCGCAGCGTGTCGCGCGCCGCCAGTCCCGCCGGTGTGGCGCCGCGGCGAAGCAGCGCGTGCCAGAGGCCGACGGCGGCGGCCGGGTCGACCAGCAGTTCGACCCCGTCTTCGCCGGTGTAGCCGGTACCGGCGACGAGCGCGGTCGCGCCGTCGAGCGTGCGCGTGGCGATCGTCATCCGCTCCGGCAGCGGCGCGCTCGCGATCGCCTGCACCATCTCGCGTGCGAGCGGGCCCTGCACCGCGATCATCGCGTAGTCGGAGGCGCGGTCTGACACCTCGACGTCGAGGCCGCCCGAGTGCTCGCGGAACCAGGCGAGATCGCGCTCGTGGTTGGCGGCGTTGGTGATCGTGAGGTAGCGGCCTGCCTCGAGGCGGTAGTTGAAGACGTCGTCGAGGACGCCGCCGTCAGCGGCGAGCAGCAGGCCGTATTGAGCGCCGCCGATCGCGATCGCGGCGACGTCGTTGGAGCAGACGCGCGCGAGCAGCGCGAGCGCGTCCGGGCCGGCGGTCTCGATCTGGCCCATGTGGGAGACGTCGAAGACGCCCGCCGTGGTGCGCACGGCGAGGTGCTCGGCGATGACTCCCTCGTAGCGCAGCGGCATCTCCCAGCCCGCGAACGGCGACATCCGCGCCCCCAGTTCGACGTGGGCTTCGTACAGCGGCGTGTGTCGAAGCGAGGCGGGCAAATGCGCCTACGCAACGCTAGCGGGTCGCGTCCTCCGCGTCGCCTTCGCCGTCGAAGTAGCCGAGCTGCTGGGACGCCGAGAACATGTGCGCAACCGCCCCCGGCGTGCCCCAGACGCCGCCGAGCGCGCCGACCTTGCCGCTGTCGGGGTACTCGATCAGATCCGCGGTCGCATTTGTGCTGACCATCAGATAGCGCACCGCCGCGCTCGTCCGGTTGATCAGCTGGTGCGCGCCATCGAGCCCCGCCGGGAACGCCACGACGTCTCCGGGGACCAGGTCCCGCTCGCCGGCCGGCGTCCGCAGCGTCGGCTGCCCGCTCAGCACGACCACGAGCTCCTCGATGCCGTAGTGCGCGTGATAGGGCAGGTTGCGCTTGCCGACGGCCAACTCGAAAACGCCGGCTCCAAGCCGCTGCGCTCCCGCGGCGGCCCCCACGCGCGTACCTCGCACCGAGAACGGCCCGTGCGAGACCTCGCGCTCCCAGCTATCAGCGAAGACGTTGGGCGGCACGGCGCTCACGGCCGCGAAGCTAGCACGGACGAGCGGGCCACCACATGGCAGCCTGCTGGGTCGATTGGCCGTGGGCTCAGCGATCGAGAGCTAGCGCAGGAACGGCGGTACGTCGATGTCCTCGTCGCGGATCTCCAGCGGCGCGCGCGCGCTCGGACGGTCGGAGCCGCGGCGGCGGGAGCGGTCGCGCTCCTCGTCGCCCTGGCCGCGGTCGCCGCGGAAGCGGCCGTGGTGCTGGAAGCCGGTGCCGATCACTGTCACCGAGACCTCGTCCTCCTGCCCCTCGTCGATCACGGCACCGAAGATGATGTTGGCATCGCGGTCGGCCGCGTTCTGGACGATCTCGGCCGCCTCGTTGACCTCGAACAGCCCCAGGTTGCGTCCGCCGGTGATGTTCAGCAGGATCCCGGTCGCGCCGTCGATCGCCTCCTCGAGCAGAGGCGAGGCGATCGCGAGGCGGGCCGCATCGGCAGCGCGGTTCTCACCGGAGCCGACGCCGACGCCCATCACGGCCGTGCCCGCGTCGGTCATGATCGTGCGCACGTCGGCGAAGTCGAGGTTGATCAGGCCGGGGATGGTGATCAGGTCGGTGATGCCCTGGACGCCCTGGCGCAGGACGTTGTCGGCCTCCTTGAAGGCGTCGAGGATCGTGGTGCGCCGCTCGACGACCGTGAGCAGCCGCTCGTTGGGGATCACGAGCAGGGTGTCGACGACCTCGCGCAGCTTGCGGATGCCCTCCTCGGCCTGGCGTGCGCGCGTCGCGCCCTCGAAGTCGAAGGGGCGCGTGACCACGCCGACCGTCAGCGCGCCGATCTCGCTCTTGGCGATCTCGGCGATCACGGGCGCGGCGCCGGTGCCGGTGCCGCCGCCCTCGCCGGCGGTGACGAAGACCATGTCAGCGCCCTTCAGCGCCTCCTTGATCTCATCGCGCGACTCGGCCGCGGCGCCGAAGCCGACGTCGGGATTGGCGCCCGCGCCGAGTCCCTTGGTCAGTTCGGTGCCGATGTGGAGCTTGACGTCGGCGTCGCTCATCGCGAGCGCCTGCGCGTCGGTGTTCGCGGCGACGAACTCGACCCCGCGCAGCCCCGCGTCGACCATCCGGCTGACGGCGTTGGTACCGCCGCCGCCGACGCCGACGACCTTGATCACTGCGAGATAGCTGCCGCCTTCCATGTCTATCCGAACCTCGACTCAGAATGAAGGGTTTTTCGCCGGCACTCCGACGGCGCCGTAAAAGCCACGTTATGCAGGGCTTCGGGCGATTGTCAATGGGACCCCATCATCGCAACTTTCGTTGCAGATCGCCGAACCCTCGACCCGGACCTGAAATCAGGCCCGGATGGGCTATCAGCCTGAGGTATAGCTTGAGGGTTGGATCAGCGCCGGATCGAGCAGCGTCGAGACGCTCGCCGCGCCGCTCGGCGCATCGGCGCCCGCGCCGGCGGACGGGCTCGCGGCGCTCGTCGACGGGTCGGCGATCTGGGCGGCCGGACGCGACGGCACCTGCACGTCGATGTAGCTGGCGCCCCGCGAGCTTGCGTCGGCGAGCACGGCGGCGGCGGCGTCCCACTTGGCGTGCGGCAGCGCTGCGTTGCCGAAGATCAGCCGCGGACCGTGGTGGAGGTAGATCATCAGCAGGCCGTCGGCCACGGTCACCGCCGCGACGCGACGGCGCAGCGGAGCCGGCGCGTCGCCAAGCACCCGCAGCGCGAGCAGCACGAAGGCGTCGTGCGTGCGCCCGCCGGAGGGCAGCGAGCGGGAGCGCAGCACGGTGAGGATGCGACCGCTCGCGCCGGTGACGAGCACGCCGCCGGCGTCGAGCAGGAACCAGTGGCTTCCGACCTGCAGGTGAGCGATCGGATGGCGCTCGACCACCTCGATGGTGAGCCCGTGCGGGAAGTGGGTCTTGGCGCTGATGGCGGCGACCACCGTGTAGGGGGCGACTGCGGCGCGCAGCGCGCCGAGCGAGAAGTCCGTGGTGGTCTCGTGGCGGGCGGCGGCGAGCAGGTCATCGGAGACGACCGGCAGGGCGTCGGCGCCAAGGCCGCTGATCGCGACCTGATCGACGGAGAAGAGGGCGCTGTCGCGCAGCAGCAGCCAGCCTCCGATCACGATCACCGGCACCGCCGCCAACACCGTCAGCCTGGTCCGCAGCCGCGTCGCGCGCGCACGCGCGAGGAGGTGCTCCAAGCGGCCAGGGAGCGGTGGCAGCCGCAGCGAGCGCAGCCGCGGCGGCAGGCGGGCCACCACGTCGGCCCCGAGCGGCGGGCGCAGCGAGCGCAGCAGGCGCGGCGGCAGGCGCGTCGATCCAGCGCGGATCATCGGGGACTGCTTCGCCGTCGGCGCGCGTTCCCCTACCAGGGAAAACGAACGTCTCCGAGCAACTGCACCTCGGGCTCCAGCTCGATTCCGAAGCGCTCCTTGACGCGACGGCGCCCGGCAGCGATCAGCTCGACGATATCGGCGGTACTGGCGGCGCCGGCGTTCTCGACGAAATTGGCGTGCTTGCGCGAGAAGCGCGCACCCCCGACGGCGAGGTCGGCGACGCCCGCGGCCGCGAGCAGCTCCCCGGCGGTACGACCCGGCGGGTTCTTGAAGGTCGAGCCGAACGTGCGGATGCCCTTCGGCTGGGCGGCATGGCGGCGCTCGCGCATCGACTGGAGCGTCGCGCGAATCGATTCGGGGCTCGCAGGCGCGAGCGCGAAGCGCACCCGCGCGACGATCTCCGCCGGGCCCAGCGCCGAGCTGCGATAGGCGAAGCCGAGCTCGTCGGGGCCGCGCTTTGAGACGCCCTCGGCGGTGACGAGCTCGACCCAGTCGAGCACGCCGGCGAGCGCCCCGTCGTAGGCGTTGGCGTTCATCCGCACGGCGCCGCCGACGGTGCCCGGGATGTTGACCGCGAACTCGATGCCTCCCAGCCCGAGCGCGGCCGCACGCGCGGCGACCGCCGGCAGCCTTGCGCCGCCGCCGCAGCGCATACCCTGGCCGTCGGGTTCGATCCGCGCCAGCTCGCGCTCGAGCTTGATCACGAGGCCGCGGACGCCGGCATCCGCCACGAGCAGGTTCGAGCCCGACCCGACGACATTGACCTCGAGGCCGCGCTCCGAGGCCCACGCGAGTGCCTCCCCGAGCTCGCGCCGCGAGCCTGCCGCGACGAAGTGGTCGGCGGCGCCGCCGGTGCGGACGGTCGTCAGCCGCGCGAGCGGGACGTCTGGCTGGGGATCGATCACCGCTGCCGCTCTCCCCCGGCGACCAGGCGCCTGCCGAGCTCGTCGACGTCGCCGGCGCCCATCACGACGAGGAGATCGCCTGCGGCAGCTTGCTGGCGCAACAGCTGCTCGGCCGCAGCCCGGTCCGGCATCCAGTAGATCGCCCGGCCGGCCGAGGCATCGGCGGTGGCCTCGGCGACGAGCAGCCCGCTGACGCCGGGAAAGTCGCAAGCGCGCTCGCGAGCCGGGTAGACATCGAGCACGACGGCCGCGTCGGCCGTGGCGAGCGCGGTGCCGAACTCCCGCGCGAGAGCACGCGTGCGCGAATACAGGTGCGGTTGGAAGACGGCGATCAGGCGCCCTTGCGCGAGTGTGCGCGCGCCCGCGAGCGTCGCGGCGATCTCCGTCGGGTGGTGGGCGTAGTCGTCGTAGACCTCGGCGCCGGTGGCGGTGGCGCCGAGCCGTTCGAAGCGCCGCGCCGCGCCGCGGAAGCCAGCCAGGGCGCTCGCGGCGTCGGCGGCCGAGACGCCGAGGAGCCGGGCGACGCTGAGGGCGGCCGCGGCATTGCGCGCGTTGTGGATCCCGGGCAAAGCGAGCCTCACCGCAACGCCGTCCCAGGCGAAGCTCGCGTGTCCACCTTCGAGCGTGGCTGCGGCGACGTCGTAGGCCACCAGCGGCCCCTCGCGCAGGGCGAGCAGCTCGGGTCGATCCCAGATCACCGCCGCGCGCGGACCGGCCAGGAACTCGCGGTAGACCGCTTCGAGCTCGGCGAGCGAGCCGAAGGCGTCGTGGTGGTCGAGCTCGACGTTGGTCAGCACCGCGATCTCGACCTCGAGCGACAGCAGCGAGCGATCCGACTCGTCCGCCTCGACGATCAGCCATTCGCCGCTGCCCCAGTCGCCGTTTCGCCCGGTTTCGCGCAGGATGCCGCCGATCAGATAGCCGGGGTCGAGGCCGCCGGCGCGCAGCACGCTCGCGATCATGCTCGACGTCGTGGTCTTGCCGTGCGCGCCGGCGACGGCGATCGTCCGCCGCAGCGCGCTCAGCTCGCCGAGCAGCGCGGCGCGCGGCAGCAGCGCCAGGCCGCGTTCGACGGCGGCGACGCGCTCGGCGTTGTCGGCGGGGATCGCCGCGGAGCAGACGACCTCGATGCCGTCCCCCGGCGGCAGGTTCTCCGCGCTGTGGCCGATCGCGACCTCGAGCACGCCGTCGGCGGCGAGCGCCCGCGAGAACGCCGAGCCGGCCTGGTCGGATCCGGTGACGCTCGCGCCGAGCGCGTGAGCCGCGCGCGCGTAGGCGCTGAGGCCGGCGCCGCCGGCGCCGACGAAGTGAAGGCGGCGTCCGGCCCAGGGACCGTGCCCGCCCACCGCTAGGCCGCCGCCAGCACGATCGTGGCGACCTCCGCCGCGGCCTGCGGCCGCGCCAGCGCCCGAGCCGCGCTGCCCATCGCCTGCAGCTTCGCGCTGTCGCCGATCAGCCGCCCGACCTCGGCGGCGAGCCGCGGCCCGTCGCACTCCGAATCGGCGAGCACCACCGCGGCGCCGGCGTGCTCCATCCAGGCGGCGTTGGCGGTCTGGTGGTCGGCGCTGGCGGCCGGGAACGGCACCAGGATCGACGGGCGCCCGTAGGCGGCGATCTCGAAGATCGAGCCGCCGGCGCGTGCGACGACCAGGTCACTGGCCGCCAGCGCCTGCGCGAACTGGCTCCGCTCCAGGTACTCGCGCAGGTCGTAGCGCGGGCCGCGCGGGCGCTCGCGCAGCTCCGGCCAGTCCCGCGCCCCGCAGACGTGCAGCACGCGGAAGCTCGCGCCGACGAGGCCCTCGAGTGCGGCGTGGTTGATCGTGCGCGAGCCGAGCGAGCCCCCGAAGACGAGCACCAGCTGCTCGCCGGCCTCGATCGCGAAGCTCGCGCGCGCAGCGTCGCGGTCGGCCGTCGGCGGCGCCACGGGGCGCCCCGTCACGCGGTAGCGCTTGCCGCGGCGGCCGGCGATAGGAAAGGCGAGGCAGACGCGCCGCGCGAGCGGCGCCAGCGCGCGGTTGGCGAGGCCGAGATGGCTGTCGGCCTCGGTCAGGACGATCGGGATGCGCCGCGTCCAGGCGGCGAGAGCCACCGGAGCCGCGACGTAGCCGCCGGCACCGATCACGACGTCGATGCGGGCCGCCGCAAGCAGCGCCCGTGCGCGTCGCAGCGCCAGCGCCGCCTGGGCCAGCGCGCGCAGCGCCCGCAGCGGGTTGCGGCGGTCGAGTCCCGAGACCGAGATCTGCTCAAAGCTGTAGCCGGCGGCCGGTACGAGCGAGCTCTCAGCGCGGTGCCCGCCGATGAAGAGGACCTCAGCCCCCCGCTCCCTCAGCGCGTCCGCGACGGCGAGCGCCGGCACGACGTGGCCAGCGGTCCCGCCTGCTGCGATCGCGATCCGAGGGCATGCGCTCATCCACGGATCGTGTCGCTTTTCGCCGCTTGGTGCCGCGCACAGCGCGCAGGTGGCCGGCGCCGCCGCCGGCCACGTTGAGCAGCAGCCCCATCGCGGCGAGCATCACGAGCAGGTTGCTGGCACCGTAGGAGACGAACGGCAGCGGCACACCGGTGACCGGCGCGATGCCGAGCACCGCGAACACGTTGAGCGAGGCCTGCAGGACGCAGAGCGAGGTGACGCCGACGGCGATCAGCATCGCGTAGGCGCCCTTGGCTCGATACGCGGTGCGCAGGCCGGCGTAGGCGATCAGCCCGTAGAGCGCGAGCAGCACCGCGATCCCGACGAAGCCGAGCTCCTCGCCGATCACCGCCAGGATGAAGTCGGTCGGGGCCTCCGGCAGGTAGAAGTCCTTCTGCAGCGACGCGCCCGGCCCGCGTCCGAAGAAGCCACCAGAGCCGATCGCGATCTGGCTCTGGTAGGCCTGATAGCCGGTCGTCGTGGCGTGTGCCTGCGGGTCGATGAACGATGTCAGGCGCGCCCCGGCGTAGGGCACCGCGACGGCGAAGGCGATCACTGCCGCGATCGCGATGATGGCGCCGAGCGAGAGCATCCGGAGCGACACGCCGGCCGCCAGGAGGATCGCGAACAGCGCGAACGCGATCACCGCGGCGGTGCCGATGTCCGGCTGTGAGCCGACCAGCAGGATGGCGGCGCCACCGACGAGCGTCAGGCGCTTGAACGCTGTTCTCAGCGCGCGCCCGCCGGGGCGACCGCGCGAGAGGACGTGCGCCGCGTAGAGCACGAGCGCCAGCTTCATCAGCTCCGAGGGCTCGAACTGGACCGGCCCCGCGCCCAGCCAGCGCTGGGAGCCGAGGGTGCCATGGCCGAGGCCGGGAATTCTGACGGCGGCCACCAGCACGAACGACAGGGCGAGCAGCGGGCCGGTCAGGCGGCGAACGCGCTCGAGCTCGGCGCGCGCTGCGAAGCGCAACAGCACCAGCCCGACCGTGCCGTAGGCGACGAAGCGGATCAGCGCGCTTGCGCCGCCGGTACTGCCGCCGCTCAGTGCTGCCGGCGCCGAGGCGCTGTAGACCATCACCGCGCCTCCCGCGAGCAGGCACAGCGTGGCCGTCAGCAGCGCGCTGTGCTCGATCGGGAGCCGTGGCGCCCGCGTTGTGGCGGTGATCTCGGGGGTGCGCTCGGCGCGCCCCGGCGTGGCGGCAACCGAAGCCATCAAGGAGCCTTCGATGAAAGCGGCCAAAAACCTTCCCGCGGACGCGGTCGCGCACGCGGCCGCAACGGCGCGCGCTCAGGCGAGAACGAGGCGGCGGAACTCCTCCCCGCGCTGCTCGTAGTCGGTGAACTGGTCGAAGCTCGTGCAGGCCGGACTGAGCAGCACGACCTCGCCGGCGACGGCCTGCGCCCGCGCGGCCGCGAGCGCCCGCTCGAGCGTGCCGCAGTCGGCCAGCTCGAAACCGGCCAGCGCGGACGCCGTCGCCAGCGCGGCGGCGATCTCCTCGGCGGCCTCGCCGATCAGGTATACGGCTCGCGCCGCTACGGCGACGTCGTCGGCGAGCTCGGCGAAGTCCTCGCCCTTGCTCCTCCCGCCGAGGATCAGCCGCACGCTCCGAGGCGCGAATGAACGCAGCGCGACCCGCGTGCTGGCGACGTTGGTTCCCTTCGAGTCGTTGACGAACGACACGCCGTCGCGTGTCGCGACCTCTTCGAGGCGGTGGGCAACGCCGGCGAAGCTCGCAAGCCCCGCGCGGACGCCGTCCCCCGGCAGGCCGCATTCGAGCGCGGCCGCTGCGGCCGCCATCGCGTTCTCGGCGTTGTGCGGTCCGCGCAGGCGGATCTCGGAGCGCGCGATGAAGCGCTCACCATGCCACCACAGCCAGCGCTCGTCGCCGCGCATATCGGCCTCCGCGACGTTGCCGAAGGTGACCCGTCGTGGCGCGCCGCCGAGCTCGAGCGCCGCCAGCTCGCCGGCCGGCAGGACCGCGATGTCCTCGGCGCCCTGGTTGGCGAACGCCCGCAGCTTGGCCGCGATGTAGGCCGCCATGTCTCCGTGGCGGTCGAGGTGGTCGGGGGCGATGTTGAGGAGTACGGCGGCGTGCGGTGCGAAGGCTTCGGTGTCCTCAAGCTGGAACGAGGAGGCCTCGCAGACGATCGTTGTGCGCGGGTCAAGCGGCGCCTCGCCATGCGGCGGCGGCACCGCGAGCAGGCTGAGCGCGCGGCCGACGTTGCCGGCGACGGCGACTTCGCGGCCGCTGGCCCGGTAGATGGCGCCGAGCAGCTCGACCGTCGTCGTCTTGCCGTTGGTGCCCGTGACCGCGACGAACTCGTTCGGCAACATCCGCCAGGCAAGCTCGAGCTCGCCGATCACCGGTAGGCCCCGCGCGCGCGCGGCCGCGATCAGCGGCTCCGACGCGCGCACGCCGGGGCTCTTGACGACGCAGCCGGCCCGCTCGAGCGCGGCGCTTGAGTGCTCGACGATCTCGACGCCGGCGTCCGCGAGCGCGGGGGGCGCGAGGCCCGCGCGGTCGCTGCCGAGCACCTCCAGTCCGCGCGAGCGCAACGCCAGCGCGGCGGCGACGCCCGAGCGAGCGAGCCCGATGACGAGGTAGGGACCCGCCGGCAGAGGCGGTCGCGTCATCTCACCATCTGCGCGCCGGTCGTGAAGGCGATCGCGGCGCCGATCGTCGCGGCGATCCCCAAGCGCGGGGCGGGCGGCGTGATCACGGCAAACCCGACGATCGCCTCAGCGCGACCGAGTGGGCTGCCGTCGCCGACGACGAGTGTTGCGAGGCCGGAGTTGAGCCTCTCACCGTGTGCGCGTAGATCGTGAAGCCAATCGCCGCGCCGATCGCGGTGATGATCCAGAAGCGCAGGATGATCTTCGTCTCAGACCAGGCCTTCAACTCGAAGTGGTGATGGATCGGCGCCATCAGGAAGACCCGTTTGCGGAAGAACTGGAAGGCGACGATCTGGATCAGCACCGACAGCGCCTCGATCACGAAGATCCCGCCGATCAACAGCAGCAGCGTCTCGGTCTGCGTCATCACGGCGAGGCCGGCGATCGCCCCGCCGAGACCGAGCGAGCCGGTGTCGCCCATGAAGATCGTCGCCGGGAATGCGTTGAACCAGAGGAAGCCGACGCACGCGCCGACCATGCAGGCCGCCAGCAGCGCCAGCTCGAGGTCCTGGCTGCCCCCCGGGAAGCCGCTCAGGAAGGTGATGCCGACATAGGCCATCAGCACGATCGCGGCGCAGCCCGCCGCGAGACCGTCGAGCCCGTCGGTCAGGTTGACGCCGCTGGTCGTGCCGGCCACCACGAGGTAGATCAGGACGAGGTAGAAGACGCCGAGGTCGACGGTGCCGTCGATGATCCGCAGGTGCAGCTCGGAGCTGCCGAGCGCGTGACGCTGGAGCAGCCACAGCCCGACCGAGATGGCGGCCAGCAGGATCAATTTGGTGCGCGCGCGCAGACCGAGCGAGCGGCGCTTGACGATCTTCATGTAATCGTCGACGAAGCCCAGCAGGGCGCAGGCGAGCATCGCGCCGAAGACGCCGACCGTGCGCGTGTCGTCCCAGTTGGAGAGGATCGCGAACGGCACGACGATCGCGATCATCATGATGATGCCGCCCATCGTCGGCGTCCCCGCCTTCGCCAGGTGCCCCTGGGGACCGTCATCGCGCACGTGCTGACCGAACTCGCGCTGGCGCAGGAACTCGATGAACTTCGGCGAGAGGAAGATGCAGATCAGCAGGGCGGCGGTGCCGCCGATCAGGACGCGTGCCATCAGCCGGGGGCGAGGCGCTCGGCGACACGCTCGAGCGCGACGCCGCGCGAGCCCTTCACGAGGACAGTGTCGCCCGGGCGCAGCCGCTTCGCGAGAAGCTCCACGGCGCCGTCGGCGTCGGCTGCGTGAACGTGCTCGCCGCCGGCGAAGGTATCGCCGGCCCACGCGGCGCGCGGCCCGACGGTGACCAGCAGTTCGACCCCCGCGACGCTCGCCTGCTCGCCGAGCTCGCGGTGGTAGCGCTCCTCGTCGGCGCGACCGAGCTCGAGCATGTCGCCGAGGACGGCGACGCGTCGCGCGGTGGCGGTCGTGGCGAGCTCCTGCAGCGCTGCGCGCATCGACATCGGGTTGGCGTTGTAGCAGTCGTTGATGACGAGCACCCCGCCGGGCAGCGCGAGGCGCTCGCCGCGCAGTGCTGAGAAGGCCACCTCCAGCGGCTGGCGGTCCGAAACCTCGACGCCGAGCGCCGAGCTCGCCGCGAGCGCCGCGCATAGGTCTTCGAGCAGGTGCACCGAGCGAAAGCCCGGCTCGAGCACCACCCGCCGGCCACGCAGCGCGATCGCAACGCCGTCACCCCGGGCCTCGAGCACCGACACGTCGCCGCCGTCACCAAAGCGGATCACCTCGATGTCCTCGCGCAGGTGCGGCTCGAGCAGCCGCTCGCTGGCCGGCAGCACCGCGCAGGCGCCGGCGCGCAGGCCGGCGATGAGCTCCGCCTTCGCGGCGGCGATCGCCTCGACCGAGCCGAGCCGCTCGAGGTGAGCCGGTCCAACGTTGACGATCACGCCGACGTCGGGCTCGCAGATGGCGGTCAGCTCTGCGATCTGTCCGGGCGCGCGCATCGCCAGCTCGAGCACGAGCGCCTGTGTGCCCGCGGGCGCTTCGAGGATCGCGAGCGGCAGGCCGATCTCGGTGTTGCGGTTCTGGGCGCTGGCGACGGTCGAGAGCGTCGGCGCCAGCAGCGCGGCGAGGATGTCCTTGGTCGAGGTCTTGCCGGTCGAGCCGGTGATCGCCACCACCTTGGCGGCGAGCTCGCGCCGCCAGGCGCGCGCCAGCAGGCCGAGCGCGACGAGCGGGTCCTCGGCGGCGAGCAGCGCGCCGCCGGCCCCCTCGACGAGGGGCTCGAGGTGGGCGCTGGCCGCCAGCACGCCCCAGGCCCCCGCCGCGAGAGCGTCGGCGGCAAAGCGACCGCCGTCCGTGTTGGCGCCCGTGAGCCCGACGAAGAGATCGCCCGGGCCGGCGGCGCGCGAGTCGATCACGATCCGCTTGGGGCCGCCGTCAGCGCGCGGGTCTGCGAGCAGCCGCACGTGCGCTGCTTGTGCGAGCGCCGCCGCGCTCCAGGACTTCATGGGCGGGCGCGCAGCGCGGCGCGGGCGACCTGCGCGTCGTCGAAGGGGACCTTGCGACCCGCGGCGAACTCCTGTCCCTGCTCGTGGCCCTTGCCTGCGATCACGACGACGTCGCCGGCCGACGCAAGCGCGAGTGCGTGCTCGATCGCGGCGGCGCGCTCGACGATCGCCTCGACGGCGCTCGAGCCGTCGATGCCGGCGAGGATCTCATCGACGATCGCGGCGGGCTCCTCCGAGCGAGGGTTGTCGGACGTCACGATCGTCAGGTCCGCGAGCTCTGCTGAGATTCGCCCCATCTGCGGCCGCTTGCCGCGGTCGCGATCGCCGCCGCAGCCGAACACCGACAGCAGGCGCCCCTCGCCCAGCGTCCGCGCGGCGCGCAGCACGTTCTCGAGCGAGTCGGGCGTGTGCGCGTAGTCGACGAGGACGGTGAAGGGCTGGCCTTCGTCGAGCGCCTGGAAGCGCCCGGGCGCGGGGGCGACATCCGGCAAGGTCGCCGCGATCAGCTCGAGCGGGATGTCGAGGCCGTGCGCGGTTGCCAGCGCGCCCAGCACGTTGAGCACGTTGAAGCGGCCCGGCAGGCGGGTTCGCAGCTCGAGCTCGCCGTCGGGCGTCGTCGCGATGAACCGCGCGCCTGCGACCTCGAACTCGAGCTCGCGGGCGCCGTAGTCGGCTGGCCGCGCGAGGCCGTAGGTCACGGCGCGCGGGATCTCCTCAGCGAGGCGCCGCCCGTACGGGTCATCGACGTTCACCGCGCTGAGCGCCGGGCCGCTCGCAAACAGCCGCCGCTTTGCGGCGAAGTACTCCTCCATCGTGGCGTGGAAGTCGAGGTGGTCCTGGGTCAGGTTGGTGAAGAGCGCAGCGGCGAAGTGGGTGCCGTCCACCCGGTGCAGCGCGAGCGCGTGTGAGGAGACCTCCATCGCGCAGGCGCTGTCGCCGGCGTCGAGCATCGCGCGGAAGCTCGCCTGCAGATCGATCGCCTCGGGCGTGGTGTGGATCACCGGCTGCTCGTGCCCGCCGATCACCGACTTGACCGTGCCGAGCAGTCCGCAGCGCGCGCCCGAGGCCTCGAGCAGCGCGGCGAGCAGGAACGCGCTGGTGGTCTTGCCGTTGGTTCCGGTCACCCCCACCACGCGGAGCGTCGCGCTCGGGTCACCGTAGAAGCGCACGGCCAGCGGCGCCATCGCCTCGCGCACGGACCGCACCACGAGCTCCGGCACGCCGAGTGAGAGCGGGCGCTCGACGACGAGCGCTGCGGCGCCGGCCGCGATCGCATCGGGGGCGAGATCGTGGCCGTCGATGCGCTGGCCGGGGACGCAAAAGAAGAGCGTTCCCGCGCTCACCGCGCGGCTGTCATAGGCGAGAGCGGCGATCTCGACGTCGGCCCCGCCCGGGGTCAGCTCGGAGAGGAGCATCGCGCCGCAGTGTATGACGCCCCGCCGAGGGCTCTCGGCGAGCGTCCTGGCGTGCGGCGAGAGCGCCAGCTCCACGCGGGGTGCTAATGCGGCGAGATCTTTAGGTAGGGCAGCGCGAAATCCATGATCTTCTGCCAGGCCGGTGCCGCGACCTGGGCGCCGGACACCGCGCCCTGCGGCTGGTCGACCATCACGATCGCCTCGAGCTGGGGGTCCTGGGCCGGCGCGAAGCCGACGAACGTTGCGAAGTAGTCCCTCGTGGAATAGACCCCGTTGACGACCTTGTTGGCCGTGCCGGTCTTGCCCGCGAGCCGGTAGCCGTGGATCTGGATCTCGGCGGCCGTGCCGCCGGCGCTGGTGACCTCCTCGAGCATGCCGCTGAGCTGGTGGGCGACGGTCGTGCTGACGATCCGCGTGCCGGCGGGCACGTGAACGGCCACGCCGCCCACGCTCGAGACGATGTGCGGCGGGCGCAGCACGCCGCCGTCGGCGATCGCGGCGTAGGCGGTGGCGAGCTGCAGCGCCGTCACGTCGATGCCCTGGCCGATCGGGATGTTGCCGATCGAGGAGCCCGACCAGTTGCCGACCGCTGGCACGATCCCCTGCTCGTCGTTGGGCAGGCCGACGCCGGTGGGTGAGCCGAAGCCGAAGCGGCGGATCCAGTAGTAGAGCCGCGAGGGGCCGAGCTTTTCGGCGATCTTGATCGCGCCGACGTTGCTCGACCGGGCGAGGATCTGGCCGATCTTCAGCGACTCGGTCGGATGGAACTCCGCGTCATGGATGGTGCGGTCGGCGACCCGGATCGAGTCGGGGACGACGAGCTGCGAGCTCGGCGAGATGATGCCGTCCGAGAGCGCGCCGGCGACGGTGACGACCTTGAAGGCCGACCCAGGCTCGTAGTCGAGCCCCACCGCGTTGTTGGCCGCGAGCCCGACTTTGGCCGGGACGTTGGCATTGACGCGCGGCCAGCTCGACATCGCGAGGATCGCGCCCGTGCGCGGGGAGAGCACGATCGCAATGACGTGCTGTGCGGCGAAGCTCTCGCCGGTGGCCGCGGCAACGCTGTCGGTGTAGTGCTGCACGGCGACGTCGAGCGTCAGCTGCACGGTCGCGCCGGTCACCGGCGTCGTCCCGGAGACGTTGATGACCCTGCCCTGGCCGTCGTAGATCACGGGCTGGATCCCCGGTTGTCCGCTCAGCGCGGTGTTGTACTGCTGTTCGATTCCGCCGAGCCCGCCACCCTCGGCGCCGACGCCGCCCAGCACCTGCGCGGCGAGGTACCCGTGGTCCTCCGGGTAGAAGCGCAGCGGGTCGGAGCTGACCTCGAGCCCCGTCAGCTTCAGCGAGCTGATGTACTGAGCGGTCACCGGTGGGATCTGCCGCGCCAGCACCGTGTAGCTGGCCGAGGAGGTCGGGTGGGTGAGGTCGTGCTCGATCGTCGCGGCGCTCTCGCGGAGCAGCGGCGCGAGCTCGAGCGCGAACGCCGTCGGGTCGCTCACGAGATTCGGTGCAGCGGTCACGTCGTACGCCGCCTGCGTGACGGCGAGCATGACGCCGTTTCGGTCGACGATCGCGCCGCGCGGGGCAGGAATCGTGACCGTCGCCGCGTGCTCGCGGTTGGCCGCGCTGGAGAGCGACCCGGCGTTCAGCGTGGTCAGCTGCAGCGTACGGACAGCGGCCACCGCCAGAAGCAGGGCGAACACGCCCAGCAGAACGCCGATTCTGCCCTGGCGGAGCGCCAAACCTAGCCGCCGGCCGCGGTGGCACCCGGGGCCACGGTGGCCCCGGAATTTGCCCCCGTCGTCGCGGCGGCGGTCGCACCGCCTGCGGCGCTCGTCACGACAGCACCGCCGGCCGCGGTCGTGGCCGGCGGCGTGCTGGTCGCCGCGGTGCCCGGCGTCGTCGCCGTGGTGTTGGTGGTGGCCGGGTTGGGCGTGCCGGTGGTGCTCGGCGCTGTCGCCTGGGTGCCGCTGGCGGCGCCAGCGCTCGTCGTTGCCGTGCCGGCCGTGTTGGCGGCGCTGCCGCCGGCGGCCGAGCCCGTCCCGGTCGCTGCGCCCGCCGTCGCCGCGGCGCCGGCGGCGCCCGTGGCGCCGCCGGAGGCCGTCGAAGCTGCCGTCGTGCCCGCCTGCTTGCCGGCCGCATTGCCCGCCGGCGACTTCGCGGCGTGCGTACCGGCGCCGTTAGGCGTCGTCGAGAGCGGATGGGCGGCGGCGGCCGCGCTTGCGGCCGCGCTCGGCGGCTGCATGCGGTCGGCGGCACGGCGCGCGTCGCCCGGATTGGCCTGCAGGTAGGTGACGGCGCCGGGCGGCGGGTAGAGCATTCCCAGCGAACTCGCCGGAGCGCCCAGGCCGCGGCTCGCCTCGAGCCCGCCGATCGTCGCCACGATCGCCTCGTTGTGCAGGATCAACGCGTTCACGGCTGCCGTCTGCGCGCCAACCTGGGCGCCGAGGCGCAGCAACGCGACCTGCATGGCGACGATGCCGAGCAGCGCCGTCGCGACGATCGCGATCCAGGCGCGGCCGCGCACGAGGCGCTCGAGCCAGGGGTGGTCGATCAGCGCCACGACGGCCCCGCTGAAGCCGGTGGCCGGGCGCTCGGCGGCGCGCGCGCGCCGGGCCGGGCCGGAGACGCGGCGCGGCGCGGGGGGCAGCCGCAGCGGCGCCGGCGCGGCGACGCCGGCGCGAAGGCGTGCTGCGCTCGCTGGGGGCGGCGTCACGCGCCGGCTCCGAGCTTGCGCGCGACGCGCAGGTGTGCGCTCGCGGCGCGCGGGTTGGCGGCGATCTCTCCGGCGGTGGGCGCGATCGCGCGGCGGTGGGAGAGCTCGCCCTCGGGCGTGCGCCCGCATCCGCAGACCGGAAGGTCGGGCGGGCAGATGCAGCCGCGCGTGCGCGCGGCGAGAAACTGCTTGACGCGCCGATCCTCGAGCGAGTGGAACGAGATTGCGGCCAGCGAGCCGCCTGCGTGCAGGAGCTCCCACGCGAGCGGCAGTGCGGCGTCGAGCTGGTCGAGCTCGTCGTTGACCGCAATCCGGAGCGCCTGGAAGGTCCGCTTCGCCGGGTGCCCGCCGGCGAAGCGGGCGGGCACCGGCACCGCGGCCTTGACCACCTCGACGAGCTCGAGTGTGGTGACGATGGGCGCACGCTCGCGCTCGGCGACGATCGCGCGGGCGATCTGGGCGGCGAAGCGCTCCTCGCCGAACTCCCGCAATAGGCGCGCGAGCCGGCGCTCGTCCCACGTCCCCACGATCTCGCCGGCGGTGAGCTGCTGGTCGGGGTCCATGCGCATGTCGAGCGGCGCGTCGTAGGAGTAGGCGAAACCGCGCTCCCAGGTGTCGATCTGCATCGACGAGGTACCGAGGTCGAAGTAGACGCAGTCGGCGGAGACGCCCTCGTCGAGCAGCAGCGCGAGACCGTCGGCGAAGCTCGCGCGGATGAAGCGCGTGCTGCAGCTGACGTCGCGAGCGAGCTCCTCGAAGCGCTCCTGCGCGGTCGGGTCGCGGTCGATCCCGATCAGCGTGCCACTCGAGCCGATCCGCTCGGCGATCAGGCGCGCATGACCGCAGCCGCCGACCGTGCAGTCGACGACCACCGCCCCGGGCTGCGGGTCGAGCAGCTCGATCAACTCGCCGGCCAGCACGGGGACGTGTGTGACTGTCATTTCAAGAAGTGTGGCCACCCGGCGGTCCCTGTCCGATCTCCTTGACGGCGGTGGCGAGCCCGTCTTCCTCTTGCTCCCACGCCTCGCGGTCCCAGACCTCGAGGCGGTTGCCGGCGCCGATCACGACAACATCCTTGGTGAGCCGGGCCTTCTCGAGCAGCTTGGCGGGCACCATCACGCGTCCGGCGGCGTCGAGCTCGAGCTCGGCCGAGTAGGCGTTGAAGAAGCGCTCCAGCATGGAGTACTCGTCCGAGAGCGGACGGATTCCCTGGAGCTGGCCGTCGACGAACGCGTCGAAGTCCTTGGCGCACCAGATCGCGACGCAGCGGTCGGCGTCTCGCTGCAAAGCGACGACCACGCCGTCCGCAAGCGGCTTGCGCAGCCGCGCCGGGATCGTGAGCCGGTTCTTTGCATCGAGTGTGTGGTCGAAAGAGCCGCGGAACGCCATCGGAAGGTGCTGCGTGAAGAAGGTCGAACCGGGCTGGAGAAGGCGGGAGGAACCACTCCACCCCGGTTCGCTGCGGGCAACGTAGCAGATCCCTCCCACTTTGCAACACAATTCCTTCCTTTCGCCCCACTTGCATCCACTTTCCCATCACGGCGCATGCCGCGGGATGCCGGTTGGGGCCCGCTCCGAGCCGACCGCGGGCACGCGGCCGACGAAGCTGCGCCGTCGCGCCGGCAGCGCGCCTGCCCGCGGGACTCAGGCGAGCGCGACCGACGACGCAGCCGCGGCGCTGTCGGTCTCGATCACGATCCGGCAGGGCCGGCGATCGAGCAGGTAGGAGGCCGTCAGGCCGATGCGCTGCTCACTCGCGGGAGCGTGCAGCGTCGAGAGGTAGATCACGTCGGCACCGATACGCTGGGCCTCGTCCGCCAGCGCAGCCCCCGGGTTGCGGGCTCGGATCAGGCCGGTGCGAACCTTGATGCCGAGGCGGCGGCCCTGGATCTGCGCGCCCTCGAGGATCGAGCGGCCGAGCGCTTCCTCGGCCTCCAGCCCGGCGTCCAGCGAGAGCTGGCGCGGCACCGGCAGCACGAAGACCGCGTAGACGATGCCGTTCTTGCCGATCAGCTTGGCTGCGCTGCCGAGCGTCTGGGCGGAGACGTCGGCGCCGAAGATCGGCACGAGCGCCGTGCGGTAGCCGAGCTCATGAAAGTCCGGCGGGCGCTCGGGGCGGTTCGGCTCGACGCTGTGGACCAGGCTCAGCCCCGAGCGCTTTCGGTAGATGACGTAGCCGCCCATGCCCACGACCATCCAAGGGATGCCGACGAACTTGGCCTCCGGGTGCAATGCCACGACGGCGATCCAGGCGG
Organism: Solirubrobacteraceae bacterium; assembly: GCA_035604915.1. GTDB lineage: Bacteria > Actinomycetota > Thermoleophilia > Solirubrobacterales > Solirubrobacteraceae > Palsa-513. The sequence goes on along the minus strand of DATNHQ010000023.1, from coordinate 36,464 downwards.
CGAAGGTGCCAATCCCCCCCACAACCGCGGTGATCGGGATCGAGCGGCCGCGGATCATCACGTTCCCCGGCATCCGGTACGGTCGCTCGCGATCGGGCTGCTTGATCCGCAGCGCGACGACCGCTGCGTGCGCCGTCGTGAACGACAGCATCGCGCCGAAGGAGTAGAGGTTGCCGAGCACGTTGATGTTCGCGAAGGTGATCAGCGCCACCGCGAAGGCCGAGAAGAAGACGATCGTGAACCACGGCGTGCGATAGGTCGGGTGCAGCTTGGAGAAGATGCCGGGGAGCTGGCGGTGCTCCGAGAGCGACCACGACAGCCGCGAGATGCCGATCAGGCCGGCATTGGTGGCGATGAAGAGAATCGTCGTCGCGAGCAGGCCGACGTAGTACTCGGCGATGTGAAGCAGTACGCCGTGGCCGAGCTGCAGGTGCTGCACGATCCCGAGCACCGGCTCGGACTCGAAGCCGTGCTTGCCGTTCTCGCCAAGCAGCGTCTGGTAGACGAGGTGGTGGTGCGCGTCGACGTGGTGGGTCACCGGCAGCGCGGACAGCGCGATCACGGAGATGCCCATGTACACCGTCAGTACGGCGATCAGCACGAGGTTGACGGCGCGCGGCACGTCGTGGCCCGGGTCCTTGGCCTCCTCGGCCATGTTCGACACCGTCTCGATGCCGGTGTAGGCGAGCATCGCGATCGACAGCGCGAAGATCAGCTGCGAGACGCTCGGCGCGGTCCCCAGGTGCACCTGGTTGACCAGCAGCGAGGGGTTCAGCACGAGCACCGCACCGAGCAGAACGACCAGGACCTGGGTGCCGAGGTCGGTGACCGCCAGGAAGAAGTTGACCTTCGCCGACTCGCCCAGGCCGCGGATGTTGAGGACGACGAGGATGACGAGCACCACCAGCGCGGCGATGATGTTGCCGGGGGCGTGGCCGAGCGCGGAGAGGCCCGGCAGCGCGCTCGCGTAGAACGGCACGAAGTAGGCCGAGATCGCGATCGTGAGGATGTAGTCGAGCGACAGCGCCCAGCCGGCGAAGAAGGAGATCGAGTCGTTGAAGGCGTGGCGCGCGAACGACGAGGAGCCTCCCGCCTCGGGGAACATCGAGGCACCCTCCGCGTAGGTCTTCGCGGTCAACGCGAAGAGGCCGCCCGCGAACAGGAATACGAGCGGCGTCAGCCCCAGCGCGTGCGCGGCGACCAGGCCGAGCGCGTAATAGATCGAGGAGCCGACGTTGCCGTAGGCCGTCGCGAAGAGCCCGGGCACGCCGACCGTGCGCCGCAGCCCGTGCTCACTCAGGCGCGCGATGGCGGCCTCCGATCAGCGTCCATGTGTAACTCGCACTCGTCCTTGCTCGGCCTGAAAGAAAGCGTGCACCGCGAGTGTCGATGCAGGAAAGCCGCTTATGATGCCGACGCCTCCGCAAAGGGCTCGTTCATGGACACTGCGCGACGTGGAAACTACAACTCCGGCGAAGACTTCGTGCTCGAGTACGGTGAGCTTCGCTTCACTTTCAACGAGTTGGATTTCCGCGAGCGCTGCGAACAAGCCGCGCTGCGCCTGGGTTTCATCGGCGACCGCCTCGATGCACATGAGCTCGAGGACCTCGTCAACCTCGCCGTGAACGGCGAGATCATCGACCCGGCCTCGGCGCTCGGGCTTCACGTCAACGACTGCTGGCCGGAGATCATCGGCCCGGCCGAGCGCTCGCTGGTCCACTGGCTGCGCCGGCTCGTCTTCCGCGGCGCCTGGCTCGACCAGCGCGTGCGCGAGGGCGAGCTCGACGTCGCCTACTGCGAGGAGACGCACTCGTTCTCCTACGTGCAGCCGGATCGAGGCGGCGAGCCGATCGATCTGGCGCCCGAGCCCTCCTGGGGCCGGGTCGCCTACCGCCACTGATCGCGACAGCGGCTGCTGCGCCGGCTGCGGCACGCTCGCCTCTGCGGACGCGCGTTGCTCGGCGTTCGTGGCCGGCTCGATTGCTAGAGGTCTAGGTGGTCTTCGCCGTCGACGGACCCTGAGTCGGTCGCCGACGCGGCGTCGGACGGCAGCTCGGCGCCGGTCGGCGGCTCGGCCTCGACCTTCTTGCGGGGGGCGCGAGGCTTGCGGACGCGGGCCGGCTTGGCGGGGGCGGCGGCGACCAGGAGCTCCGGGCGCAGCGTGCCGGACGCCGACTCGTCGAGCGAGGGGAACTCACCGGTGGTTAGCAGCGTGATCAGCGTCGTCTCCCCTCCGAGCGGAGCCCGGGCAGTGGCGATCACGGTCAGCGAGCCGGCGCCGCGGAGGTTGCGCGCCGCCGCCATCGCGCGGCGGGCCGCGCCGTGGCCGAGCCCGTCGAGGGTGTCGATCAGCAGCACCGCGTTACCCCCGCGCAGGGCGATCCGGCGGCCGCGCTCCGCAGCCTGCTCCACGGCCGACTCCTGCGTCTCAGCCGAGGCCGCGAACGACAACCCGCTCGAGACCGCGTGCTCGAGGAGCTTGTACTCCGAGAGCTCCTCCGGGCGCACGCCGACGGCGAGCAGCTCGACGTCGAGCCCGTCGGTGCCCGCGAGCGCCGCGGCGATGAGCCCCAGCAGCGCGCTTCGCCCCGAGCGCGGCGGACCGACGACCGCCACGCGCGAACCCCGCCCGAACGGCGGCAGCGCCGCGAGCGCGGCGTCGTCGGCGAACACGAACAGCTCGCTGGGGAAGTCGACGTCGATGTCGTCGATCCGCGTGCCGACGACCGCCTCGTCCGCGGGGACGCCGTTGATCGTGTCGATGCGGATCAGCGACGCGTGGCGCTCCGAGCGCCGCGCGGCGCGCACCGGGCCGCTGATGCGGTCGCCGGCGACGAGCTCGCAGCGGCGCGCCTGCGCCGCCGAGATGTAGACGTCGTCGTCTGAGACCTCGTCGGCGTTGACGCGCAGGAAGCCGGACCCGTTGGCCAGCAGCTCGACCACGCCCTCGGCAATGCGCTCGCTCGGGGCCTCGCTCTCCTCGCGTGAGGCCTGCGGGGCGCCGACCGGCGACTCCTCGTCACCGTCACGGGAACGGCCGCCGCCGCGGCGCCGGCGCGAGCGGCTCGAGCGGGCGGGGCGCTCGTCGGCAGGTCCGGCTGCACCCTCCTCCTCCTCGGCCTCGGCAACGTCCGCGACGCCGGCGGTGTCAGTGGTGTCGGGTGCAGCTGCGGCGGAGCGGCGCGCACGCGGCCGTCGTGGAGCGGCGGCGCCCTGGCGAGCCAGGATCGCGTCGATCAGGTCGTCCTTGCGCAGGCGGCGGAAACCGTCGATGCCGAGCGCGGAGGCGAGGGCATGCAGGTCGGCGAGCGGACTCGCCTCGAGATCAGCGGGGCTGATGATGGACATCGTCTTCCTTTGGAATGGGTGGGAGGCGTCCCGCGGCGTTGATGTCAGCCGCCGGCACCCGGTCTCCCTACTCTAGCTACTCGCGCGGCGGCTCCCAGCGCAGCGCGTCGCTGAGCGCGAGCGTCGCCGGCACGTCGACCTCGCCGCGGAGCGCCGCGCGCACTGCGATGAAGTCCGCCGCGGCGGCAACGTCGTGGACGCGAAAGATGTGCGCCCCGAGATCGATCCCGTGCGCCAGGGCCGCCAGCGTGCCGGCGCCGCGCTCGCGCGGAGGGCGCCCGGTCAGCGCGCCGACGAAGTCCTTGCGCGAGATGGCCATCAGGACCGGGCGCCCGAACTCGTGCAGCCTGGCTGCGCCGCGCAGCAGCGCGACCGTCTGGGCCGGCGTCTTGGCGAAGTCGGGTCCGGGATCGACAATCAGCTGCTCGTCGGCGATGCCCCGCGAGCGCGCGAGCTCGAGCCGGTGATCGAGGAAGCGCATGACCTCCGCGAGCACGTCGTCGTAGAGCCCGGGGTCCTGGAGTCGCTGCTTGGGCGCCGCCGCGGTGTGCATGACGACGAGGGCCGCGCCGGTCTGGGCGCAGACGTTGGCCAGCTCGACGTCACGCAGCCCGCTGACGTCGTTGACGATCGCTGCGCCTGCGGCGATCGCCGCGGCGGCCACCGCCGGTTTGTAGGTGTCGATCGAAACGATCGCGTCGGTCGCGAGAACGATCCGCTCGATCAGCGGCACAACCCGCTCGATCTCCTCGGCCGCCTCGACCGGCGGGCGGTTGGTGATGCCCGACTCGCCGCCCACGTCGATCACGCGCGCCCCGCGGGCAAGCAGCTCGCGGGCGAGCTCGACGCGCGCCCGCAAGGTCGGGTGAAGGCCGCCGTCGGAGAAGCTGTCGGGCGTGGCGTTGACGATGCCCATCAGCCAGAGCGCGCCGTCGAGGTCGTAGGTGCGGCTTCCTGCGCGCAGCAGCGTGCTCACGAGATCGTCACGCGCTCCTGCAGGGCCGCGTCCACGCCGGCGCGGTCGACGACGGTGACTGAGACCGTGTAGCGGCCGGGCTTCGCGAAGGCGTGGGTGGAGTCGGCGGCGGCGCTCCCACTGCCGTCACCGTAATCGAGTGAGACGCGGCGGACCCCCGAAATCGCGGCGGCCTCGATGTGAAAGGCGATCGGTGTGCCGGCCGTGCGCAGCCCCACCACGAGCAGACGGATCGACGGCGGCGCGGCGTCGATCAGCAGCCGGCGCGTTTGCGAGGCGGCGCTCTGGGCGAGCGCGTCGGTCGCGACCACCCGCCAGGTGTGGCGGCCGTCCGGCAGGTCCGACGGCGGCGTGAAGGAGGTCGCGGCGGTCGTCGCGACACGGGCACCGTCGACGTAGACCGAGTACATCGGCTTCCCCCACGAGTCGGCGGCGGCCTGCCAGTGCAGCGCTGGTCGGCGCTGCGCGATCCAAAGCTGCGTGCCGGTCGCGCGCGGCACCCCCGGGGCGACGACGATCGGCTGGGCGGCGACCGACAGCGCTCCGGGGGCGCCGGCGACGAAGCCGACCACGAGATCGCCGCGGTCGTCGGCGCCCGCGCTGAGCCCGTCCGCTGCGACGACCGGCCCGAGCGCGGCGGTCGAGAGGGCGAGCGGCGCGCCGCTGGCGGCGCCGTCTTGGAACAGCGACGCCGCGAGCGCGCCCGCCGCCGGCACCTCGACGACGGCGCCCCGGCCGCTCGCCGACAGCGCGGCGAGCGGCTGCGGCGGGACCGGCTCGACGGCCGCTGAGCCGATCGTGCCGGCGCTCCAGGCGAAGGGGTTGGCGGCGGCGCCGAGCTCGGCGACGACGACCTGGTTGCCCGGCGCGATCTCACCGGCGAGCAACCCGCCGCCGTTGCCGTTGACGGCGAGGCTCGGCGCCAGCGCCGAGCCGGGCCCGGCCGCGCTCCCAAGCGAGTCGGCGAGCGCGGGCGTGCGCAGCTCATCGCCGAGCAGCTCGGCCACGAGCAGCCGCGAGAAGCCGCCGAGCGTCTCGCGGAAGGCGAGCCAGGCGACGCTCGCGTCGTACTCGACGCCCAGCGCGGGGCTGTCGGCGGACCCCCCGGGGAGGCCATCGAGGCTGGCCACCGTCGCATCGTCGAGCACCGGGCTCGGCCCCGCCCCCGAGGCGCGGCGCACGAACACGTGAGTGCTGCCGTCCGGCTGACGCTGCGCCCACGCGACAACGGCGGTGGCGTCCGCGGCGACAACGATGCTCGGTCCGGCGCCTGCGCCCGCGAGGACAACCGGTGCGGCGTTGAGCGGCCCTGCCAGCGGTGCGAAGCTCGTCGCGGTCCGGTCCAGCCGCGCGACATCGATGTCCGAGCCGGCGCCGTCGGCTGCGCTGAAGGCGACGTAGGCGGTGCCGCTGATGCCCATGCCGAGGGCCGGGACGCCGCTGGCGGCGGCGATCGCCTGTGGCGCCGTGAAGGCGCTCGCACCGACGTCGCGGACGGCGCCGTAGAGCATGCCGCCCGCAACCCAGACCACCGCCACGCGACCGCCGCTGGCCACCGCCACCGCGGCGGCCGAGGCGCCGGGGGCAACGCCGTTGTCGACCTGGAGGGGCGCCGCCCAGACGCCGGAGCTCTCGAGTGAGACGAACACGTGCGGAGCGCCTCCCGCGAGCTTGCGGTAGACGAGCGCGCCGCCGCCATCGGGTGCCAGCGCGACGGCGTCGAGCGCGACGATGTCGGGGCTCGGCCCGTCGATCGTCGCAGGCGGTCCGAGCGCGGCGCGCGCGCTCTGCGCGGCGAGCAGCGCCAGCGCGCAGGCGGTCAGGCAGAGCCGCGCGCCGCGGCCGACGCTCACACCGCCACCGGCTCCACGACGATCCCCTCGGCGGTGGCCTCCTCGTGGAAGCGGGCGACCTCCGCGGCCCGCCGCGCAGCGTCCCAGCCCAGCTCCTGCGCGAGCACGGCGCCGACGCGTTCGAGCGTGTCGTCGGCCGTAACCGCGCGTGCGGCCAGCAGCCCGAGGCGGGTGCGGCGCAGCAGCACGTCGGCGATGCCGCGCGCCTGCTCGTGGCGGGCGGCCTGGACCACCTCGGCGAGCAGGTCCGGGAAGCCCTCGACGATCGGCGTCGCGAGGTAGGGCTGCTCGGCGGCGATCCGAAGCACGGCCTGCGCCTCGTGCCCGTAGCGCGCCGCCAGCGCGGCATACGCCGTCTCGGGAACCCCGGCCGAGCGTTCGAGCTCGCTCGGGTCGATCTGCTGGCCGAGCGGGATCTCGTGCGTTCGGCACGGCGCGTCGCGCGCCTCGCGCTCGACGATCCGATCGACCGTCATCTTGGCCATCCGCCGCCACGTCGTCAGCTTGCCGCCGGTGATCGTGATCATGCCGCTCGAGGTCTCATAGAGCTCGGCCTTGCGCGAGATGTCGACCGACGACTTGGAGTCGGTGCTCGAGATCAGCGGCCGCACGCCCGCGAACGCGCCGGCGATCCGCTCCACGCCGAGCGCGGTTCCGAAGAACTCGTTGACCGCGGCCAGCAGGTAGGCGACATCCTCGGCAGCCGGCAGCACGTGCGTGAGGTCGCCGTCGTAGTCGTTGTCGGTGGTGCCGACCAGCGTCTGGCCGAGCCACGGCAGCGCGAAGATCGTGCGCCCGCCGCCGGCCGGCACGATCGCCCCGGCGCGCAGCGGCAGGTCGCGCTCGGAGAAGATCAGGTGCGTGCCGCGGCTCGGGCGGATCTGGGGCACCTCGGCCTCGCCGTGGAGCTCCTCCGGCCGAAGCCGGTCCGCCCAGACCCCGGTCGCGTTGACGACGTGGGTGGCGCGCACGACGAACTCCTCGCCGCTGCCACCGTCACGCGCACGTACGCCGGCCGCGCGACCGTGCTCGAGCACGAGCTCCTCGACCCCGAGGTCGTTGGCGCAGACGGCGCCGAAACGCTCCGCCTCACCGAGCACCGTCAGCACCAGCCGCGAATCGTCGGTCTGGCAGTCGTAGAAGAGGTAGCCGGCGCTTGGCTCGCGCGCGCCGAGCGCCGGCAGCAGCTCCAGCACCTCGGCGCCGGAGATCACGCGGTGGCGGTCCGGGCTCCAGCCCTCGGACGCAGCCCGGCGGCCGCGGCGGCGCTCGACCGACATCACGTCGTAGAGGTTGAGGCCCACGCCGACGAGGCGGTCCAGCCGAGCGCCGTCGAAGGCGGGCACGACGATCGGCAGCGGGCGGACAAGGTGAGGCGCGAGCGCGACGAGCAGCTGACGCTCGAGCAGCGCCTCGCGAACGAGCCCGAGATCGAAGTGCTGGAGGTAGCGCAGGCCGCCGTGCACGAGCTTGCTCGAGCGACTCGAGGTGCCGGCCGAATAGTCCGAGCGCTCGAGCAGCGCGACGCTGTAGCCGCGGCTGGCGGCGTCGAAGGCGACACCGGCGCCCGTGATACCGCCACCGATCACTGCGACATCGAAGCGCTCCCGGGCGAGCGTCCCAACTGCCTGTGCCCGCGCGATCACCAGTCGCAGTCTGGCAGGAGGCTCGGCGCGTCCGCGGCGTCTAGATGTTGGCGAGCTCGGCGATGATCTCGGCGACGGCCGTCTTGGCGTCACCGAACAGCATCGCGGTGTTGGGCCGGAAATAGAGCTCGTTGTCGATGCCCGCGAAGCCCGGGTTCATCGAGCGCTTGATCACGACCACCGAGCGCGCGCTCTCGACGTCGAGGATCGGCATCCCGTAGATCGGCGAGGCCGGATTGGTCTTCGCGGCCGGGTTGGTGACGTCGTTGGCGCCGATCACTAGTGCCACGTCGGTGCGCGGGAACTCGGGGTTGATGTCGTCCATCTCGCGTAGCTGTTCGTAGGGGACGTCGGCCTCGGCGAGCAGCACGTTCATGTGACCGGGCATGCGGCCGGCGACCGGGTGGATCGCGTAGCTGATCTGGACGCCGCGCGCCTCGAGCGCCTTCGCGAGCTCGCGGACGGTGTGCTGGGCCTGCGCGACGGCCATGCCGTAGCCGGGCACGATCACCACCTGGCGCGCGTAGGCGAGCTGGACCGCGACGTCCGCGGCGCTGGTGGAGCGCACGGTTCCGGCGAACTCGCCGGCGCCGCTCGCGCCTTCGACCACGCCGCCGCCACCGAAACCGCCGGCGATGATCGCCGGGATCGAGCGGTTCATCGCCGTGGCCATCAGGTTGGTCAGGATCGATCCGGAGGCTCCGACGATCATGCCGGCGACGATCAGCGCCGAGTTGTTGAGCGCGACGCCGGTCGCGGCGGCCGAGAGCCCGGTGAAGGCGTTCAGCAGCGAGATCACGACCGGCATGTCGGCGCCGCCGATCGGCAGCACCATGAGGTTGCCCAGGACGGCCGCGGCGAGCAGCATCAGGACGAACAGCAGCTCCTGGTGCGAGCCGGCGGCGATCGCCACCGCGCAGGCGACGGCCGCCGCCGCGATCAGGCCGTTGACGGGCTGCTGCGCGCGCCCGAGCGTGATCGGGCGGCCGGGGAGCAGCTCCTGGAGCTTGCCGAAGGCGATGTTCGAGCCCCAGAAGGAGACCGAGCCGACGATCGCCGCGAACAGCGAGAAGACGGTGATGTAGGTCGCCTGAGCCGTGTAGCCGTGGGTGTTGCGGAACTCGGCCCACGCGATCAGGAAGACGGCGCCGCCACCGACGCCGTTGAACAGCGCGACCATCTGCGGCATCGCGGTCATGTGCACGCGCCGCGCGGCGGGCACGCCGACGGCGGTGCCGATCGCGATGCCGATCACGATCAGCGCCCAGTTGCCCTCCGAACGCAACAGCAGCGTCGCGATCACGGCGATCGCCATGCCGACGGCGGCGATGCGGTTGCCGCGGACCGCCGTGCGCGGCCCGGTCAGCCCGGACAGGCCGTAGATGAACAGCCCGAACGCCACGATGTAGAGGATGTGGATGAAGTTCGGGTTCTGCAGGAAGACCGCGAGCATCAGCCGTCGCCGTCCTTGGGCGGCGGCGGCGGCGCGGGCTTGCGCTTGAACATCTCGAGCATGCGGTCGGTGACCAGGAAGCCGCCGACGATGTTGATCGTGCCGAAAGTGATCGCGACCACGAGGATCACCTTGTTGAAGACGCTGTTGCCGGCGAAGCCGATCACGAGCAGGCCGCCGAGCAGGACGATTCCGTGGATCGCGTTGGTGCCGCTCATCAGCGGCGTGTGCAGCGTGTTCGGGACCTTGGAGATGACAGCAAAGCCAACGAAGCCCGCCAGCACGAGGATCGTCAGGTTGGTGACGAACATCAGGCGCCCGTCTGCGCGAGCGCCCGCGCGGCCTCGTTGACGATCTCACCGTCGCGCACGACACAGGCTCCGGCGATGATCTCATCGCCCCAGTCGAGCGCGAGCTCGCCGCTCTCGTCGAGCATCAGATCGAGCAGCGCGAGCACGTTGCGGGCGTACAGCTGCGATGCGTGCTCGGGCATCTGGGCGGCGAGGTTGAGCGGCGAGACGATCGTGACGTCGTGCTCGACCGCAACCTGCCCGGGCTTGGTCAGCTCGCAGTTGCCTCCGTTCTCCCCCGCCAGGTCGATGATCACGCTGCCGGGGCGCATGCCCGCCACGGCCTCGGCGGTGACGAGCTTCGGCGCCGGGCGTCCCGGCACCAGCGCCGTCGTTATGACGACGTCGAAGGCCTTGATCGCGTCGGTCAGCGCCTGCTGCTGCGAGACCTTCTCCTCGTCGGTCAGCTCGCGCGCGTAACCGCCCTCGCCAGCCGCCTCGATGCCGAGGTCAAGCCAGGAGGAGCCGAGCGAGCGCACCTGTTCGGCGACCTCGGGGCGTACGTCGTAACCGGTTGTCTGGGCGCCCAGCCGACGCGCCGTCGCGAGCGCCTGAAGCCCAGCCACGCCGGCCCCCAACACGAGCACGCGGGCCGGCGGGATCGTGCCGGCCGCCGTCATCAGCATCGGGAAGAAACGGCCGATGTGCTCGGCCGCCAGCAGCGCCGCACGGTAGCCGGCGACGTTGGACTGCGACGACAACGCGTCCATCGACTGCGCGCGAGAGATCCGCGGAATCGCCTCCATCGCGAACGCCGTGACGCCGGCCGCGGCGAGCGCACGCGTCGCCTGGGCGCTGCCGAGCGGGTTCAGGAACGCGACGATCACCGCGCCGCGCTGCATCTGCGAGGCCTCCTCGTCACTGGGAGGCGAGACCTTGACGACCAGCGGCGCGCTCCAAGCCGTCGCGTCGTCGCCGATCCGGGCGCCGGCCTGCTCATAGAGCGAGTCCGGGATCATCGCGGCGGCACCGGCCCCCACCGCGATCACAACCTCGACGCCGCGCGCGGTCAGCTTGCGCACGACCTCTGGAACGAGCGCGACTCGGCGCTCGGCGGCGGCTGATTCAGCGGGCACCCCGATCTGCATCGCGCGGAACCATATGCGATCGCTTGGCGCGGACCGTCCGGGTCTCCCGCAGCGTCGCGGGCCCGCCGGCCCGCTTTCAGCGGATCGGAAGGGGCCGCAGCGCGAGCGCGGCAAGCGCTTCGGCGGTGACCCAAACGGGCGTCTGGTCCAGTCCCGCGGCGTAGCGCACGGCACCGGAGCGGGCGGTGCGGGCGCGCAGGTAGCCGAGCGCGCGTGGGACCGGAGCCCCGGCCGCGACGAGCGCCTGCACGGCCCAGGCGGTCGACTGCGAGTTCGAGGAGTCGCCCGGCTGCAGGGGAAAGCCGCCGTCGCGGTTCTCCTGGCGTTCGAGGTAGCTTCGCGCCCGCGCCAGCGGACGGGCGGGCGCGGAGGTCGCTGCGAGCGCCTCGAGCGCGGCGGCCGTGTCGTCGATGTCGCTCGGGTCGCCGAGCACGGCGAAGCTGAAGCCGCCGTCGGCGTTCTGCTGGCGACGCAGCCACGCCGCGGCGCGCGCGAGGCCGCCCGAGTCCGCGCCGGCGCGCCACGCCAGGATCGCGAACGCGGTGAGGTTGACCTGCTCGAAGACCGAGCCGTCGCTGCGCTGGTCGCCACGGAGGCGCGCCGGCAGCGAGCCGAGCGGCGCGTGCGCGGCGGCGAGCGCCAGCAGCGTCCGTTCGACGTCGCCGGCATCGCTGATCTGGCCGAGGTGCGCGCGGATCCAGGTGACCGCGTCATGCCCGTCGCGGCGCACCGACCCCGGTGCACGGCCCGCCGCCGCGAGCCCGATCACGACCCACGCGCTCGCGAGCTGCGAGGAGGGCTGGCCGGGGCTGAGCCCGAAGCCGCCGTCTGGGTTCTGAGCGCGTTCGAGGTAGCCGACCGGCGCCGCGAGCGCCGGCGCCGCCGCCTGCGCGCTCGCGATCCGCCCGCCGCCGCCGAGCGCGGCGGCGCCGACGCAGGCCAGCAGCGCCAGCGAAGCTGCTCCCGCGAGCCCCCAGCTGACGTCCATCCGCGCTTTGAAGCGGCCGAGCACGCGGATCAGCGCCGGGCCGAAGGCGAGGAAGAAGATGAGGTTGCCGACCGCGTGAGCGAGATCGAACGGGAAGGCCTCCCCCTCGATCACGAGGAACTGGGCCAGCGTGTGCTGGCCGCTGAAGGTGACCCAGGTCGAGAAGTTCAGGACCAGCCCGTAGCCGAAGCCCGCAGCCGCGCAGATCAGCGCCATCGCGAGCCGAGGCAGCGGGCGGCGGCGGCGGCGGCGCGCGATCGCCGCGCCGAGCAGCCCAACCAGCCCCCAGGCGAGCATCTGCCACGGCGTCCACGGGCCCTGACCGAAGACGATGTTGGAGGCGACCGCGGCGACAGCGCCGACGGCGAAGCCCGGAGCCCCCCCGAGCGCGTAGCCGGCGATCAGGACGATGTCGGTCGTCGGCTTGACGTTGGGCAGCGGCGCGAAGGCGATCCGCCCGAGTGTCGCAAGCGCCGCCAGCGAAGCGACGACGGCAACCGTCCGCGAAGAAGGCTTGGAGCGCTCGTACCACGCGAAGCCGCCGGCCAGGGCGAGCGCGAGGAGGCCGAAGGACGCGAGCGGCCAGCTCATGCGCGCGACTCCAGCGCACCCGCGCCGGCGCCGAGCCGGGCGATGGCCTCGACCGCGGTGAGGATGCCGGCGTGACCGCCGAGGATGCGGGCCGTCTCGGTCGCGAAATACCAGCCCCCGGAGAGCAGCTCGGCGGGGCTCGCGTCGGCGACGATACGGCCGTCGGCGAGCAGCACAGCGCGCGTCGCGAACGACGCCGCGAACTCGGGGTCGTGCGTCGCCACGACGACGGCGCCGCCGAGCCCCGAGCGCTCGACGAGCCGATCGGCGAGCGCACGCTTGGCGAGGCGGTCCATTCCGCGCGTCGGCTCGTCGAGGCACAGCACGGCCGCAGGCGGGTCTCCCGCGGTCACTATCGCGAGCGCGAGGCGCTGGCGCTCACCGCCCGAGCAGTCGCGCGGATGGCGGTCGGCGAGCGCTTCGAGGCCCGCCTCGCGCAGCGCCTCCGCGTCGAGCTCATCGCCGACGCGGTCATGGACGAAGTAGTCCCCGGGGTTCTGAAGCAGGAGCGCGACGCGCCCCGAGCGCTCGACCCGCCCGCGCGTCGGCTCGATCAGCCCGCCGACGTGGCGCAGGAGCGTCGACTTGCCGGCGCCGTTTCGACCCAGCAGCACGACGCGCTCGCCCGGGCGAACCGACAGCGAGACGTCGGCCAGGATCGCCCGCCCGCCCGCCAGCTCATGCCAGACGCGCCGCAGGCGAAGCGTCGGCTGCAGAGCCGGCGCCCCCTCCGCCCGGTGCCGTCGCCAGCCGCCAGGCGACCGGCTGTGGTCGCCGGGCGGTTCGGGCGCGGCCGCGACGTCGGGCAGCAGCCCGGCCGCTCGCAGCGTCGCGCGGGCCTGCTTGACGCCGGCCGGCGGCGGGCCCAGGCCGAGCCCGGCGATCAGGGCCGCGCCCGGCGTTTCGAGCCCTGGCTCGCGCCGATGGGCCCACTCGAGGAAGCCGCTCGGGGCCGCGTCGCAGGCGACGGCGCCCCGCTCGAGCGCAATCACGCGATCGGCCGCGGCGAGGCAGCGCTCGAGGCGGTGCTCGGCCAGCATGATCGTCGTCCCCCACTCCTCGTTCAGCCGTCGCAGCAGCGCCAACAGCTCATCGCCCGCGACCGGGTCAAGCTGCGAGGTCGGCTCGTCGAGCACGAGCAGGCGCGGGCGCCCGGCGAGCGCCGCCCCCAGCGCGACGCGCTGAAGCTCGCCGCCCGAGAGATCGACGGTCGTGCGCTCGAGCAGGCTCTCGATGCCGAGCGCGAGCGCGACCTCCTCGACCCCGCGCGCGACCGCCACCGCCTCGTAGCCACGGTTCTCGAGCGGGAAGGCGAGCTCCGCGCGAACCGTGCCCATCACGACCTGCGTCTCCGGATCCTGGAACAGCGTGCCGACCTCGCCCGCCAGCGCCGCCGGCCCGTGGCTACGCAGGTCCATGCCGCACACCTCCGCGCGGCCGTCGAAGCGGCCGCCGTGAAAATGCGGGACGAGCCCGCTGGCGACGCCGAGCAGCGTCGACTTGCCGGCAGCCGAGCCGCCGGCGAGCACCACGAACTCCCCCTCGGCGATCTCGAGCGTGAGGTCGCGCAGCGCCGGCTCGGACGCTGCCGGGTAGGAGTAGGTGACCGCGTGTAGCTCTAGCGCGTTCACCGTGAGATCCCGCGTCGCTGCGTGAACGGAGCCAGCGCCACCAGCGCGAGCGCGGCGGCGTGCGCGAAGGCCGAGGCATCGAAGGAGCCGGCGATCGTCGGGTAGTAGGAGAACGGCGCGGGCCAAGCCGCCGCGAGCGCGACCAGCGCGACGGCGGAGGCGGCGACGGCGAGGTCGTGGCGCGAGGCGGCCCGGCGCGTGCGCGGTGGCCGTCGCGCCGAGCCGTAGCCGCGCACCTCGAGCGTGGCGGCGACGTCGAGCGAGCGGTCGAGGGCGTTGGCGGTGATTGCCCGCATCACCGCAAGGCGGCCGGGCGGCTGCGGACGGCAGCGCTGCGCCTCGCCGATGCGGCGAGCGTCGAGCGCGAGCAGCGGCAGCATCCGCGTCGCGATCGTCGCCGTCAGCGCCGAGCGAAAGGAGACGCGCCTCAGCGAGCGCAGCACCTCGTCGGGATCGATGACCGCGCTCGCGAGCGCGGCGACCGCGACGACCACGACCAGCAGTAGCGCCTCCTTGGCGCCGAAGGCGAGCGCCTCGAGCGTGACGTCGAGCTGCCCGAGCGGGCCGCCGTCGCCCAGGCGCACGAGCACGGTCAGCCCCTCGCGCGTGACGAGCGCGTTGACGAGCACGATCGCGAGCCCCATCGGGAGCGACAGCCACAGCGAGCGGGCGACGCGGGAGCCGACGCCGCAGGCCAGGCCCGCGCCGAGTACGGCCAGCGCGAGCACGGCGAGCACGAGCGGGTGCGAGCTCAGGAACGCGGCTGTCACAAGCGCAGCGCAGTACGCCGCGGCGACGCTGGCGCGCGCCGCGTGCAGCGGGCTCGCGCGGCGCAGGTAGGTCATGGCCCGCTGTCGGGCAGGGGGATCGCGGCGTCGTCGATCACGGCGACAGCGAAGTGGCCGTCGAGCGTCTGCGCATTGAAGGCCTGCACCGCCGCAGCCACGCCGGCGGCGTCGGTGCCGGTGACGAACCAGGTCGGCGGCTGCCCGGCGTAGCGCGTCGCCGCGACCAGGCCGGCGCCGGCGCCGGCGCTGCGAACGACGCGCCCGCGCTGATCGAGCAGCACGAGCTTGCGCCCGGCGTCTTCGAAGCGGGCGTAGACGCCGCTCGAGGAGACCGGCCCCGCCAGCTTCACAGCGGCCGGGGCTGGCGTCAGCGTTGCGTAGGGGCCGACGAGCACGGGCAGCGATTCGTTGTACTGCGAGCAGAGCAGGCAGCTGAGCGAGGCGACGAGCTTGAGGCTCGTGAACTCGTCCTCGACGGCCCGGCACGAGGGCGAGGCGGTCTGTGTGCACTCGATCAGCAGCGGCAGGCGCTTGCCGCCGTAACCGTCGAGGAACGGCTCGGGGAAGGAGCCCACGACGGCCGGGATCGTCTGCGTCGCGGCCCAGTCGTGACGGTCCCACCAGACGTGGTCGCCACTGTGAAGCTTGGTGTCGGCGGCGCCCTTCCCGGCCTGCACGCCGTTGACGTAGTAGAACCAGTCGCTGGCGCCGCCGCCCGAGAGCTTCTGGATGCTCTCGACGAAGCCGCCCCCGTAGCGCGTCGTCACGCTGGCGTTACGCTCGAGCATGCGCATCACCGTGTCGGCGCCGACGACCTTGGGCGCCTGCCTGGCGAGCACGGTCTGCGCGCCGAAGCCCTGTGTTACGAGCAGCGAGACGCGCACGGGCCTGCTGCCGGCGCCGAGGCCGCAGCCCGCGAGCGCGAGCGTCGCCACGACGGCGACGCTCGCACAGATCGCGTCAGTTCGTGACACTCATCCGCACGTCGTCGCGGCGGCGGCCTGCACGCAGACGGACGCCTCGGTCCGCACGGCGCTTGGCTTGGTCACATCGAGGGTGAAGTGGCCCGCGTGGGCGAAGGCCAGCGTCGCCGTGCCGCTGGCGGCCGTCTTGGCGGTTGCACCACCGCCGCTGACGGTCGCTCCAGCCGCCCTCGACGGCGTCCCCTTGGCGTCGCTGTAAGCGGTCACGGAGACCGTGTAGGGGTGACCGACGGTCGCGAAAGCGGCCGCCTTCACGCCGAGCACGCCGTCACTCTTCGGGCACTTCTTGCCGAAGCAGTCGGGAAAGAACAGCAGGCTGTCGCCTGGCTTGGGGTCGTAGCCGCAGATCCCCGATGCCGAGGGCTTGTCGTTGACCCAGAACGCCCAGTACTCCGCCCCGGTCGAGGGGAAGCCGAGGCCCTCGATCGAGGTCAGAAAGTAGGCGTGATAGGACGCCGACCAGGTTCCCTTCCAGTTCCCGCGGCTTGCGAGCTCGAGCGCCGCGGCGGCGCTCTGGCCGCTGCAGCTGTCGGTCGCTTTGCCGTCCTTGACGACGGCGCGCGAGCCGAGTGTGACGGCCGTCGTTGGCACGAGAGTCTTGGTCGTGCCTTCGACGCGCACGGTGATCGCGGTCGCCGAGGTCGCGGCGGCGCTGGTGTTCGCAGCCGTCATCGCGAGCGCGAGCGCCGGCGCAGCGGTAGCGAGGAGAGCGAGCGCCGGGCGCACGCCGAGGATTCGTTGCATGATTCGCCAACCCCTTTCCACGAGGGTCTATGTGGGCTTGCGGTCGGCGCAGGTCTCCTGGCTTCCGGGCCGATCCTGCCGCGCCTTCCCGGCTAGCTGTGGCGAGCCAGTGGCCTGCGCTTGCGCGCGTGCGGCGGACGTCCCCGGTCACAGTGGCGGGTCCGCGCCGGCGTTGCACCGGCTTCCCATGCCACCGACCAATGACGGGGGCATCGTAGCGCTCTGCGACACTGCGACAAGCACTCATGACCGTCAACCTCACACGCATCTACACCAAGCTCGGCGACGGCGGCGAGACTCATCTCGGCGACCGCAGCCGCGTTTCCAAGGCGGACCCGCGGATCGAGGCATACGGCCAGGTGGATGAGCTCGGAGCGCAGATCGGCTTCGCGCTCACGCTCGCCGACATGCCGGCGCAAACCGCGCAGTGGCTGCGGCGGATCCAGAACGACCTCTTCGATCTCGGCGCCGACCTGGCCGTGCCCGAGGATGACCCGCGCGACCGTCTGCGGCTGTTGCCCGAGCAGGTCGAGTGGCTCGAGCAGCGCTGCGACGAGGTCAACGCCGGGCTCGAGCCGCTGCGCTCGTTCGTGCTGTCGGGCGGCACGCCGGCGGCGGCGTGGCTGCACGTCTGCCGCACGGTCTGCCGGCGCGCGGAGCGCCGCGTCGTCGCGCTCGGCCCGGCCGCGAGCCCCCAGACGCTGCGCTACCTCAACCGCTTGAGCGACCTGCTGTTCATCCTCGCTCGCGACGCCAACCACGGCGAGGAGCCGTTGTGGGTGCCGGGCCAGAACCGCTGAGCGTCGCTCAGAAGTCGAGCTTCCCGGAGCTCGAGTACGCGCGGATCGCCGCGCCGACGAACGTCTGACCGGACGGCGAGGTCCACTCCACCCGCCAAAAGCGGAAGGTCGCATAGCGGCCACTCGCCGTCCAGACCCCGCCCGCGCCGATGTGCACCCGCTGCAGGTCGTGCCACGACCTGCCGCCGTTTGTCGAGTACTGCACGAGCACTGTCGATGGGGACGGGATCGGCGCGGTTGTGCCCGTCGCTCCGGTCGTGCCGGTGGTGCCGGTGGCACCGGTGACGCCGGAGGCGCCCGTGCGCCCCGTCGGCCCTGTCGCGCCCGTCGGGCCCGTCGGGCCCTTTGCGCCCGGCAGGGTCTCTGGGCGCACGAGTCCCCACAGCGCGACGCCGCTGTGCGTGCGCGTCACCGTCAGCGGCAGGCGAAAGCCGTTGTAACCCGGCTTCTGCCTGCCCCGGTAGTTCTCGAGCCCCGACTGCGAGCCGACGACGTGTCCGTTGACCGGGTGATCGTCGCGGAGGAGATACTGGGAGAACGAGGCGATGCGGGGGTTGCTCCAGGCGATGTGCTCGGCGATCGCGCCGAACTCGGCCTGCTGGGCGAGCGTCACACCGACGTAGGGGTTCGGCTTGGTCTGCACGCCGAACTCCGTGACATAGACCGGCAGCCCATGGCGGATGGCGCCGGCCGACGCCGCACGGTCGAGCGCCGTGACCAGGCGCCCGATCGTGTTGATCGTGACGTCGTCCTTGGGCGGGTCGCCGAACGGCCCCTTCGCGTTGTCGTAGGGGTGCTGCGCGTAGCCGTCGGCCGGCAGCTTCGCGCAGTGGCCCACCGGTTTGTAGTTGGCGTCGAGGCAGAGCACGCCGCGCAGGAACGCGAGCGGCGCGGGAACGTGCTGGGAGACGACGCCGATCGGCGAGGTCTCCCCCATCAGCACCTTCATCCCGGCGAAGTTGCCCGAGGCCTTCAGCCCCGAGTACCCGGCGAGGAAGAGGCCGCGGTAGACCTGCGGTGAGACCAGCTGCTTGCCGCTGTACTGCGGTCGCAGGAAGCCCGGCTGGTTGGGCTCGTTCCAGATCGAATAGAGCTTCACGACGCGTCCGTAGTGGCGTCCGACCGCGACCATGAACTGGTGGAAGTCGCCGGTGCTCGGGCTCGTGAACCGGTCCTCGCCATGCGGGGTCGCCCAGTCCGGCACCGGTCCGCTGACTGTCAGCAGGATCTGCCAGTGCAGCTCGCTCACGGCGGCGATCAGCTGGTCGTAGGAGCCCCAGCGGTAGCGCGCCGGGTTCTCCTGGTTGAAGTTTGGCCGGTGGCGGTGGTTCGGCTTGGGCGCGACGTTGCGCCAATACAGCACGATCCGCAGCGCGTGCACCCCGAGCGACTGCAGTTGCTCCAGGGCCTTGGTGCGCTGCGCCGGCGAAACGCCGAGGAGGTTGCCCGGCGCCTCGAAGAACACCGCCTCGTTGTGGGAGGCGAAGGCGGCGGTGGCGGCCAGCGCACCCGCGCCGAGGAGCGCGGCGGCGCAAAGTAAGGCTGTGACGGTGGTTCGGCGCATCTCGTTTGTGCTGATCTCCGCGGGTAGGTGTAGACGCCACCTCGGACGCCCGCCGGCCAGGCGCCCCGATCATCAGGATGCGCCGAGATGCCCATTAGACCCAATGCGAGCGGAAAGGTTGCGGCGATGAGGGTCTAGGGCATCGCGGCATCGAGGCTGAAGACATCCACCCACGCCGCCTGGCTATCGGGCACCGCCGGCGCATGGAGCCAAGAGAAATGGATGTGGGCGTTGGCACCGGCGTTAGCCGGGTCGCCGTGGCCCGGGTAGCCGTTGTAGCCAATGAACCGCATCGGTGGCGGCAACTGGCCGGCGCATCCCGTGTTCCCGCACCCGGGCTTCCAGCCAAACGCTTCGGCGGCACTGAGGGCACGTGACCAGTCACCGTCGACAGGAACCGCGTCGAGCGCTAGACCCAGCGGATGCTCGCCGTGGTCGGCGGCGCCATCATTTCGGTAGCAGGATGTCGCGATCAGCCCGAAGTGAGCGAGAATGTATTCGACATCGGGGATGATGCGCGCGTCGCAGCGGAGATCTGTTCCGGGAAGCGGCGCCAGCCAGGGCGTGGCGGCGACCAGGCGTACGACGCTGCGCGGAGCGCCATCTGTCAGCCCCGATGGGACGGTCGCTGCGCGGTAGCGGCGGGCAAATGCGAGGACGTCGGCCACATACCACCAGGCGTGGTTGTAGGCCCAAATCGCCTGCGAATAGTCGGCGGGTGCGCCGGATGCCCGTAGGTAGTTCGCCATGCTGAAGACCGCGTCTGACGGATGCCACATGTCAGGCGTGCCCTCGCCGCTCGCGGTGATGCCGTAGCGCTGCCACGTCGAGAGCAGGAACTGCGCAGGGCCGCCCGCTCCGGCGGAATTGAACTGACCCTCAACGGTGCAGGAAGGCGCCGGGTCTCGGCCGTGGTCGCACTCGACACGTCCGATCCCGGCGAGGATCGTCCAGTCGAGCCCGAAGCGCGCCGCCGCCGCCATGTACAACTCGAGATAGAGCGGCGGGATGTCGGCTCGCGCGAACGCCGACGGCGAGTAGGCGTTCTCTGGCCCGAGGCTACCGGCTCCAGAGTCGATGCTCGCGCCACCGCGCGCGAGGCTGAGCAGCATGAGAAGGCTGCAAGCCCCGAGTACCGCCAGGCCGGCTAGCATCGCGCCGATCACAAGAGCACCGCCGCCGACGGCGCGGGCGCTCATTGGTTCACCGCGTGTCGCGCCCGAACTGACGCGCCCGTCGTGCCTCGGGCGACGTGTGGCGTTCACTCTTGGGTTTCTCCGGCTGGCGGTGGCGTCCCGACAGGCCGGGGATCAGGGGCGCGCGCCGCCCCGAACTGACCTCGTCCAACAACTCGCGGCGCCTTGCGAGCTCGCGCTCGATCTCAATGCGGGCCACGCGCTGCGCGGCCGGCGGTCGACGGAGGTATTCCGCCTCAGAAAGGCCCGCAAGGCCGGCCAGTGACACGCCGCGGATGCCGCTCGAGCGCGACTGCCCGGGTGCTGCCCGCGCCGCCAGGTCGAGCTGGCGCGTCAGCGTGCGCTGCGCAACCCTCTGCCGAAGCGCCGTCGGCGCCAGACGAACCAGGCGCGCGGGCACCCGACCGCTCGTCGCGAATGGCACTCGCTGGCCATCGCCTGTTTGGCGCGCCTTGAGCTCCTCGGCGACACGCCTGCCCCGCAACTGCAGCGATACCGCTCGTCGTCGATCGCCGGTTGCTCGGGCGTCGCGAAGGCTCGTTGCGATGCGTTTCTGTCGGGCCTCGAGCGCGACGACGTCGGCGCGTGCAGCGATCCTCGCCGTGCTCGACGCGTCGGGACTTGAGACGGCGAACGCCCCCGGGCCAAACGCGACGTCCTGGAAGCGCGCGACCTGCTCATCGAGCTCGCGTTGCACCCCGGCGCGCTGTTCGCGCCGCGTAGTGCCCGTCTCCGCCGAAGCAGCGTTCCGCCGTTGCGCCGTAGACGGGACGCCGTCCCGCGGGAGCTCACGCCAACGCTTCGCCGTCTCGACCGCCCGCTGTCCGGCGATTACGGCTATGCGACCCGAGGCGCGCGCCGCGCCGACTCCCGCACCGGCGCTGCGTGCGGCGAGCCAGGCGCGCGTCGCGAACGGTGCGCGACGTGTTGGCTCCGAGCGCTCATGCAGCACCAGCGAGAGCAAGCGGTGGCGCTGCTCGAACGCCGTCCACCAGAACACCGAGGTGAGGAGCCACTGCGTCCACCAGCCGAGGTTGTCGAGCGAACCGAGCAACGCCACCATAAGCAGGACGACGCCTAGAGCGACCGAGTACACCAGCTTTGCCAGCGTCGCCCCCACGAGCCGCGTGATCCACAGGCGGAACGCGTCGCGTCCACCTTCGCCGAGGGCGGGAGCGAGCACCGCCAGGGGAGCCAGGAGGAGGTACAGCAGAGTTGCGAGTGCCGCACCGAGCAACCGGAGGGCCAAGAACCCAAGCAACAACAACATCCCGAGCGTGCCCGCGACGATCAGCAGCAGCCCGCCGACCCTTGGCCAGGTGCCCGACGCGGAGCGAAACTCGGCCTGCGGGGCCGTGGGCGCCGTGCAGGCTGACGGGTCATTGGAGCCGCAAAGCGTGCCGTAGAGCGTCGGCGTCACCGACTGTGCTGACAGTGACGTGCGCGATAGCGCCTGCGCAGGAAGCGCCAGAAACAACTGGCCATTGCTGCGCGCGGCAGCCAACGCTGCCGCCGCCCCGTCCAGTTGGCTCTGCAGCGCACTGCCACCGGGCGCGCATTGCACGAGGCCTACCGTCGGCCCACGACACGAGGCCTCCGCGCGATACAGCGTCTCCAGCCGCGTCGCGGTCGCGCGCAGGTGAGGATCGAGCGAGGCTGGATCCCGGCACCAGTCGACGTCTCCGAACTCCAGGTAGCACCACGGTCCGCTGATGGCGCTGTCGAAGACGGTCGCGAACGCGCCGTCAACCGTCGCGACGGGACTGCCGGGATCGCCGGTCGCGCTCGCCGCGACCGTGGCGAGCGCGGCACGATCGGCCAGACCTCCGACGGCGCCGACCGTCCCCGATGGGTCGGCGATGATCCAAAGTCCGGCGAGCATCATCACCGCCAGCAGCGCCGCCTGTCCCAGCGTGTCGAGCACGCGGCGACGAACGAGCCCCTGCCAGGCGAACCCGACAGCCGCGACAGCCAGCGCGAGGCCGAGCCACGGATCCGTGAAGACCCGCCGGGCACCGCCAAGAGCCGAGGCGGCGCGTGACAACGTCGCCGGCGCAAGGAGGTCGAGCGAGTAACACCACTCCAGCGCGATCAGCGCCACGTGGATCAGCCACACCAGCGCCGTCCAGACGGGGGTCACGAAAAGGTCCTGGACGATCGAGTCGATGTCCTCGCTGAAGCTCGCGCTGAGGCCCGCCGGGATTTCGATGTCGACGGCGTAGTTGGACAGCGGCACCGGTGCCACGGCCACTCCGGAAATCGCGCAGTTGGCTTGCTCTGATTGCGAGAGCTGGGCCTCGAGTTGCGCCGACGAGCACGACGGGCTCTCGAAACCGTTCGCGGCGAGCGGACTCGCGGCCACCGATGTGACCCCGTCCGCCGCAGCCGCAATCCCGGTGCTGCAGCACAGCGCGCCTGCAACCAGAACCAGCGAGAGCCACCGGTAGCGCGATCGGCTCATCGTGGCGGCGGTGTCGTCGAGAACGCCGCGAGCAGCCTGGGAACGAGCACCTCCACCTGCACGGCCTCAACGCGTCCGCGGTGGTCACGCATGAGACAGCGACCGGCATCGAAACCGAGCAGTCGGTCGCGCAGCGCGCGGTCATTCGGGTCGAGGTCGAGCAGCGCGAGCGCCCTCTCCGCCTCGCGTTCCGAGCGTAACCCGAAAACGAAGGTCGCGCCGATGAGGTTCTCGAGCGTCTCGCGGCCGTCCAGCAATGCATCGCTGACCAATTGGGTCGAGATGATTGGAACGGCGAGCTCGCTCCGACCCATCCTCTGGAGCGACGCCAGCAGCATCCGCCCGACCGGGTCGCCGAGCAGACGCCAGCCCTCGTCAAACGAGAAGACCTTTAGGCGCGAGCGTTCCGCGGACAACAGCGCCATCGCGAACATCGCGATCAGCCGAACGATCTGCTCCCCGATCCGCTCGAGCGGCGAGTACTCCGAACGCGTGCTCCCAGGGGCCGGGGCCGGTAGGTCGCGTATCGGCACATAGGTGACCTGCCTCGTCCCCACCTTCGGGAGGCGGACGTCGGGGTCCGCGAAGCCGAGTTGGGTTAGTCCAGCACCGGCGTAGACAGCGAGCGTCTTCGCCACCTGCTGGTCGACCGCGTCGCCCGCCGCCAGCGCGCGGATCACCTCGAAGCAAGTCGGCTCCCTGGAGCGCCGGCGCACGGCATCAACCGCCCCCGCTACCGCGGTCTCCCAGGCAGCTTCGGAGCGTGCCGGCAGCAGATCGCACAGGAACGAGACGGTGGCGTCCTGGCGGAGGTGCTCCGGTGCGATCCGCAGCGGATCGAGCATGCCACGCAATGCGCGGTCGCCTCGCAGTGCGATCGTCTCGACGTGCGGTGCGACCTCGGGCAACTCGTGCATCCGGTGGTCGCCCTTTGGGTCGCAATCGATCACGCGCGCTCCGAGCAGGAACGCCTCGTAGGCAAGCTTCTGGTCGAGCGTGGTCTTGCCCGACCCGAGCGAGCCGATCGAAAGGATCGCGGCGTTGCGATCCTCGTCCGAGCCCTCTCGCAGGTTGAGGCGAACGGGATGGCGCGTCGCGGTCAGCGTGTGGCCGAGGTGGAACCCACGCGGGGAGCCCACCGCGTGGGTCGCAAGCGGCATCATCGCCGCGACCTGTTCGCAGGTCAGAACATCGTCATACCCGGCGACCGCGCAGCGCTGACCCGGCAGGCCTGCGATGAACAACCGCAACTGGTCGCCCAGAGGGCGGTGCAACCGCACCTCGCCGAACGCGCGGCGAACCGCTTCGACGCGCCGCTCGAGCTCATCCTCGGTGCTGGCGGCGACGGATACGGCCAGCACTGCTCGCAACAGCGGCGGATGGCTGGCCGATTGCAGGTAGGAAAGGAGGTCGCGTGCCTCCTGCGTGCGGTCGTAGCCGCGGTCAGAGACGCCCTGGTCCCCGCCGGCCTCGGCTCTCATGATCTCGTCCGCATCCTGGACGCGGCGGCGCACAAGCCGCATGGCGAGGTCGTTTGGGAGGTATCGGGCGCAGAGGGTTAGATCGATTCCGAACTGGAGCGCCTCTGCGGGAGCGAACATCAGCTCGAGCCGTGAGCTTGGGAAAGCCGCGCTCTCCGGAAGGGCCCCGGCTACGAGCTGCGCCTGCCAGCTCGATCCCAGCTCAGACTCGACTCGGAGCAGGCGGCCGCGGTGCTCGACGTAGCTTTCGCTCCACCGCATCACGTCCGCCTCCAGCGGCGCGAGCACAGCCGCGCCGTTGCGCTCGAAGACCAGCGCCCGGGGCTCGTGGAGACCGTCGACTTCCGGCTCCCCGAGCGCGCGGCAGAACGCTCGCCTGACGAGCCACTGCACCTCTACGGTCCGCGCCGGCCGCGCCGGCACGCTCGATGCGAGACGGGCGTGGACCTCGTCGGAGCGCATGCGCAGCCGCTCCAGCTCGGCGGCGGACAACTCGCCCGCCGGGCCCACGCGCATCGCGCGTCCGAACGCTCGCCAAGAGTCGCGCGCCGACCGGCTTGCGAGTTCCGAGAGGAATGTTGAGACGTCGCGCTGCGGCGGTTCGAGACTGACTCCGAGAAAGACCGTCGGCAACTCGGCGCGCTCCTCGCCGAGGGCCTCGAGCTGAGACCCTACGTAGGCACGGTGCGCGTGAGGGTGCGGACCGGCATACGTTGCGCCGAGCTGTTCGAGCTCGCTGGCTGGATCCCAACGTCGATCCACGCGCAGGATCTGAAGGTCTGCTTCCAGCGACTCGATTGCTGTGAGCAGGCGGCCGAAGCGCTCGCGCTTGCGTTCGGCCGTGAGCGTCGCGTAGCTGTAGGGCTCCAGCACGAACAGCGCCCAGGCACCGCAGGCGCCGTGAACGCAGTTGCCGTAGACGAACGTCAGCGGTCGCCGCAGGTTCACCTCGTGCGGACCTCGAGCACGACGCCCGGAGCAAGTTCGACCACGCTTGCGCGTCCGGCTGTCCCGCGGAGAGGGTGCAGCGTGATGGAGGCGCGAGCGCGGGCGGGCCACTCCGCGCGAAGATGCGGGTGTTGCACGAGCACGGCGCCCGGACCGCGAAAACGCAACGAACGAAAACGTGAGTCGGAGCCATCGGGTATCAGGAGCAGCTCCGGCGGGTCCCACCGCTGCGTGCGCGGCGCAGCCGCGAGGCTGTGCAAGCGGCGCGGACCCAATGCGTACCCACCGATCGCTTGGGCGGCGATGTGAAACGGCCGCCCGTCAAGCCGCACCGCGCCGAGCAGCGTCGCCAGGCCGACTGGGATGGCGATGTCGCGCACGTACCACGGGACCAGGGCGTCGAGCCATGCCGTCGGAGGGACCGCACCGCCGACCAACGCCAGCAGCACAAGCACCACTGCATACGCGATGCCCCGCAGCGGCACCCCACCCGGATTTAGCCGCAGCGTGTCGATCCTGTACACGCGTCGCTCGAGCGCGAAGACCGAGCGGAACGAGCGGATCTCGAGTTGCGCGGTCACCACCCATGTCCGTACGGACGTGTCAGGTTGTGTTCTGGCGCCACTGGTCAGTGAGAGCCGAACAGGAGTGACACCGTGTTCTGCAGCACGCTCAAACCGGCCGGGCTGGCGAGGAGCACGGCGATGATCCCAATCGCCAGCACACCGACCGCTTCCTTGAAGTCCCTCTTGAACACGAGCACCACAGCGGCGACGGCGAGCGCGAGCCCGATCAGGCTGAGCGCGACCGTCCTGCCGGTGTCGCTCGCCTGGCTCGCTGCGCTTTCCAGCGAGGCGCCGTTGGCATTCGTCAACGAGCTCGCGCCCAGCGCCGCGCCTGCCCCCACCAAGAACCACGCGGTCGCGACTCCGCACGCGATCAGTCTCTTCATCGTGTTCCTCCGCTCTGTTGTCATGGCCCGATTCGCGTTATCTCCCAGCGCCCGTGCAATTCCACGAGCGCAACCTCGAACGCGAGCGTGAAGACGTCGCCGCTTGCGTCGGCTGCGCGCACCGTCGCGAGCACAGAGCCCGAGGACTCGGCCGCCAGCCTTTCGATGCCGCGCGGGATCAGACCCGAAGCGACCGGGTCGACAAGCGCTCCAGGCGTGAGGTCGGCGGCCAGGTTCTCGCTCGAATCGCTGATGTAGTTGCGAAGCGCGCGATCGAGTACCGCTTCGACGGC
Organism: Solirubrobacteraceae bacterium; assembly: GCA_035604915.1. Lineage (GTDB taxonomy): Bacteria > Actinomycetota > Thermoleophilia > Solirubrobacterales > Solirubrobacteraceae > Palsa-513. The sequence continues at coordinate 10,330 of DATNHQ010000023.1, read as the reverse complement.
TCCGTTACTCACGACCGGCAGCGATTCGCCGTCGAGCGTGCTCGCCGGGTCGTTAGCCGGTGGACCGACGAGTGCCGGATAGTGGGCCAGCACCGGACGACCGTCGGCGCCGCGACCGACAGCAACCACCATGTATCGAAGGCCGGCTTTCGTGTCGGCCGCGATCGTGTAGTCGCGGTCGCCGTTGCCGTCGTCCTGCTCAGCTGCGATCGCCATCCAGCCCACAGACTCCGTGCTGGTCGGTGCAAGGCTCAGCCCGGCCGCCGGGTCGACGGTGGGCGCGAGGAACGAGGACAGAGCTCGTTGCTGTGCGGTTGGGTTGCCCGGCCAGGTGAGGTACGCGCGGGCGAAGCTGAGGGCGAACCATGCCGAGCCGGCATCTGACACCGGCCTTGCGACCGCGGCGACGGCGCGGCGGACGGGAGGATCGACGGCATTGCGAACCGTGGCTCCAACGCCGACGGCAGCGACCGCGTAGAGCACCCAACGAGTGGCACCCTGCGAGACCCGCAGCGACCATAGGCGGCGCGGTTGGAGCGTCACGCGGGCGCGGGACGGCCGTGCGCTCACCGCTCGAACCCGAACTCGCCGCTCGGCCCGGTGCTCCCGCCCCTTGCGGGCGTCACGTCGGGTTCGGGCGCCTGGACGGGACGAGCCTCCGTCGCCGAGCCGACGGGCGGCTTAACGGATTGCGCCCGCGCCAACTGCGCTGACGTGTTCCGGGAGCGATCCTCGCGATGGAGCACCCGCCGGTGCAGCCGTCGCCGCTGAGAACGGCCGGTGACGCGCGGCCTTCCACGCCTGTGTTCGCGGAGCTTTGTGTGCGGGCGCGTCGTCGCAGTGAGTGCCGCGGGGCGAAACCCGCTTGGTGGAGGCTGGCGTGACGATGTCGCGAGGCGCGGCGGTCGGAGAGAGGCGGGCGCGTGCGTTGATGTTGCGAGCAGAAGAGCAGCGATCCCGGAGAGTCCGACCACCGCCGCGGCGGTTGAGCCCCAAGCGCCGTCGAACCGCAGACGCCGCCGCGCGCGCCCAGAGATTGCGCGTTCGAGATCGACCGGGGTTGCCATGCCTTCTGCGATCAGCTCAGACCCGCCCCCGAGCAGCTCCTCTTCGTCGATCACTCGGTACACGGCGGTCGGTCTCCGCCGCATCACGAACCCCCACCGGCGCCGGCGTGGCTCGCACCGCGCAGCGCCTGGGGGGCGACGCCGAAAGGCGGGCGGATGCCACGCCGGCGCTCGTCCAGCACCCGGCTGGCTGCGCGGACGAGGGTGGATTCGGGTTGAGCGATGGCGGCCAAGGGGACTCGCCGGTTTGTTCCGACCCCCGCGCCGCGCGCGGGACAAGCGACGGATGCCACGCGACTCGTCGCGGCTGAGCGTGTTGGCTTCGGCTATCGGGGGCCGGTGCGGCTCGCGCGCCACAGCGTCGCTCGAGGTTGAGAGCGGAGGTAATTCACCAAGCGCCACCGGCACCTGCGCATAGACTGCGCGCGCAGTTATGGAAAGCCGGATGGACGCTGTCCCGATCCCTCGACTGCCGTCGGAAGAACCCAGGATGGGGTTTGCGAGTCGCGATGCTGCCAATGACCCGGCGGAGGCGGTGGGTCAGGTCGCCGACGCTAGGCGAGACCGGATGCTTCGGGTCTACCGCCGCAAGCTGCGGCGGGAGGACCTCGAGGACTGCTACAGCCAAGCGACGCTCGAACTCGTCGCGCGCTCACGGCGGTCGCCCTTCGTTTCACTTGACCACCTCCTCAACGCTCTCGAACAGAAGTTCGTCAGCAGAATCGAGGACAGACGTCGGGCAATCGGGGGGCGCAGTTCGATCGAGGCGGCGATGGCCCGTGCGGTATCGGTCGACTCTTTCGAGCACGGTGCACGCGATCTCGAGGACCGTCGCGCCGCGGTCGAGCAGCAGGTGATCGCGCGGACCGAGCTGAGCCGGTTGCGCGAGGTCATCGCCGATCTGAGCCGCGACCAGCAGCTAGTGCTCGCGAGCCAGGTGTGTGTCGATATGGGCGCCGGCGAGTTCTGCTCGCGCTACGGGTGGTCCGTTGAGAAGTACCGCAAGGTCGCCCAGCGGGCGCGCGCGAAACTTCGGGTGCTGGTCGAGGAGTACGAACGAGGTGACCGCTGCCAGCGCCTCGAGCCAGACATCCTCGCTTTGAGCGCGGGGGTCGCCGAAGGCCAACCGCTCCTCCGCGCAAGAGCGCACCTCGCGAACTGCCAATCCTGTGCCCGTAGAGCAGGCGACGTGGATCGCGCCGCGCGCCGCGTCGCTGCGATCCTACCGCTGCCGGCCGGGCTCGCCGGCGGCGCGGCCTGGTTCAAGCTAGGTGGCGTCTGGGCGGGCCTGCGGCGCGCGTTCGCGATCGCCCGTCACCCGCTCGCCGAAACGGGATCCAGCGGCGTCGGAGCCGCGGGCGGATCGATGGCCGGCCTCGGCGCACTCAAGGTCGGCATCGCGGTTGTCTGCGTTGCGAGCGTCGCCGGAAGCTACGCCGCGTGCGCGCATCTTGGCATCGTGCCGCCTTTGGGCTTCGCCCCTCACCCCACTCGCGTGTATGCCACAGACGCGACGACGACCTCGCCCCACCGGAACGTCGCGCGGGCTCGTTCGAAGCGGACCGTGACCGATCTGGCGCACATATCGGGGTCGCAGTCACCGACCGCGGCCGCGCCGTCACCGAAAGCGCTTCAGTCGAGGCCGCGGCGCGTTACCGCCGTGCAGCAGATAAGCCGAGAGTTCGCCAGGCCCCGAGCTCATGCGGCCAGCCCCACCGCGATCGCCACCACAGCGCCGGTGACGACGGCGGCCACCCAGTCTCCGAGCGCGGCGGTGACAGCGCCGGCCTCGACTCCGACGACCCGCCAGACGCAGGCCGAATTCGGGTTCGAGCGGTAGCCACACTCTCCGCCTATTCGGATGAGCATCAGTGTGCCATCCGGAGGCGCGCAAATAGCCCGTAGCGTCTAGAGGCGATCGCGAGGCATTCGATCTCGCGCCACCCTCCTCCGCTAGGCGAGGTTGACTTCCGCGATCGCTCCGTCGGGCACCGTGACGGTTTCACCGGCTGTCGCTTCGTCACACCAGACGATGTACCGCCCGGCCGGGAGCGATCCGAAGATCGCGGTCAGCGTGGAGCCAGCGTCCGAGCTGCGCTCGTGGACACCGGTATGGACTCGGTGCCCGCTCCCGTCCGCGGGGCTGATCTCGATCTCGAGCCCGCGATAACGCTCGCTCGGATAGATGATCAGCGCGCCGCGTCCGCCCCCGATGTCGAGCGCGACGCTCGCGCTCGACGCCGGGGTGCCGATGCCCACTTCGTGGCTGTGCGCCGGCCCTCCGTGGCTGTGCACGACGGTTGCTGTGTGCATCGCAGGCTCCATCTCTACGCCGCAAGCCCCTTCGTGTCGTACCCGCTCGACGGCGTTCCGAGGTAGGGGAAGCCCGAAAGGTACGAGCTGTTCTGCGGCCCGAGGCCGTCGCTGACGAGCGACACCGCCGCGTCGACCTTGTAGGTCTTGTCGATCAGCGGATAGAGCAGACCGGCGACCGCACGCAGGATGATCGTCACAACATCGTCGGCCGGCCGGCGGCCATTCGGATAGCCGGCGGCGTCGCCGAATGCCAGCCCGCCCGCGTTGGGCTTCTTGGCCGGCGGGATCGCCATGTTCAGCCGCAGCTGGTCGGCCAGCGTCTTGCCGGTGTTGTTCTGGAACCCGGGCACGATCCCGGACGGGAGCCCCGTCAGGAGCACCGCCTCGAGGTCGGCCCGAGGCTTGCCTGATGACGCCAGCGCCGCGAGGTGGGGGAACGCGCCCGCGTAGAGCACGTTCAGCAGCGACTGGAGCTCGGGGTTGGCTACGAACTTCGCGTACTGCGAGTCGCCTGCCGGCGCGTCGGCGTTCCACCCGTCTTTGAAAGCCATCGGGATCACGGCCTCGTTGACGAGCGGGTTGCCCAGGCGCGAGACCTGCACGTACGGACCCGTCTGCGTGGTCGTGCCGTCGCCGTTGTGGATCACCGACTTGCGGCGGCTGGCAGAGGTCCAGACACCGATCACCGAGGTCGGCTTGGTGACGTCGGTCGGGTTCGAGCCGTTGCTCGTGAGCGCGGTCTTCGGGACCTTGAGCGCGATCGACTGGACGTTCATCTGGCTGAGCGAGTCGACCCCGTGCGTAGCCGCGAGCTTCAGCGGACCGACCTTGTTCAGCGGCCTCAGGTCGCCGAGGTCGAAGATCGAGCCGAGGTCGACGTAGAACGGGTCGAGCCGCTGGCCCGCGAACACGGTGTGCCCATTACCCAATTGGCGAATCGCCGCGGACGCCAGCGACTCGTAGTTGGACGTCGAGCCCGGGCCGATGTTGCACGGCGGGCAGGGGAGGTTTCGACCGAGGACGGTTTGCTTCCCGCCGACGACGCGCGTGACCGTGTAGAACTGCTTGCGGATCCAGTTCGCGCTGCCGAGGCTCGAGATCGGGCCGACGTTGTAGAGGAATGTGGCCTTGTTGGAGATCTCTGTCCTGAACTGGAACTCGTAGATGATCTCGGGCTTGCCGTCGGCGTCGTTGTCGATGTTGATTCTGTAGAGGACGTCGTCGCCGAACTCGTAGAAGTTCGGGCCGCCGAACGGGGCCTCGCCCGGCAGGTAGTTCGCGATGATCGTGACCGTGCTCGGATCGTCCGGGCTCACGAACGCGTATAGATCGGTGCTGTCGGCGACTGCGTCTTGGCTGATCGCCGGCGCCTCACGGTGAGACGACATACGGTTCCCCGTCCTTCCTTTAGAAGTTGGTCTGGTTCGGGTCAGCGGACCGCGCGGGAGATGTCCCTCGCGAGCTTGCGATCACGCAGCTTGACCTCGCGCTCGCCCTTCATGACCGAGATCTCGCCCTTGCTCGGATCGCTGACAAAGGCGACGACGGGCTCGGATCCGGCTGCACCACTGTCGGCACTGGCAGCGTCGGCAGCGAACGCTCCGATCACCGTCATGCCGGCTGCGGTCACCACAGAGTTCTTGACCAAATCACGCCGCGTGAGGTCACTCACGGAGTCCTCCTCTTGGAGTTTTCACCTATATGGTCGATACGGACGACCCGCGGGAGCGGATCAGTCGGCCTCGCAGATGCGGAAGAAAGTGCCCCGATCGCGGCCGACATCTCGTCTCCTCGTACTCATCCGTTGCCGGGTCGCGAGCGTACTAACCACACTCCGACGTAGACACAAATGCCAGTCGCTTGCATTAGGCTGGCCGGCCAGGTGACCGGGTCGGGGGACCAGCGAGCGGCGTATCACGCTGGCGCTCCAGCTCCTTACTGTCCCGGCTTCTGACGGCCTGGGTAAGCCTGCTCGTTGGCAGATCACGGCGGCCCCACGACCGCCCGGGCCGCGGGCGCAGCCACGCCAGCGCCAGCTTCGACTGCGACGACGAGTCAGACCAGGCCGAACTCGGCTTCCAGCGGCAGCGGCGCGTCGACGCGCGTCACTTCACCCGCACGCGACCCTCGAGCCTTCCTTCCGCAAGCGCCTGCCGCAACCCCTTCTTGTCGAACTTGCCGACGCTCGTCTTCGGCACCTCGGCGACGAACGCGAACTCCTCCGGCAGCCACCAGGCGGCGACCTTGCCGCGGAGGTGCTCGACCAGGTCGGCCGCGCTCACGTTGGCGTCGTCCTCGAGCACGACGCACGCCAGCGGCCGCTCGGTCCAGCGCTCGTCGGGCATGGCGATGACAGCCGCCTCGCGCACCGCCGGGTGCGCCATCAGCTGATTCTCGAGCTCGACCGATGAGATCCACTCCCCGCCCGACTTGATCACGTCCTTCGAGCGGTCGGTGATCGTCACCCACCCGCCCGGGTCGACGTTCGCGATGTCGCCCGTGCGCAGCCAGCCGTCGTCGAACTTCTCGGGCACATCCTCCTTGAAGTAGGCGCGCGCGATCCAGGGGCCGCGAACCTCGATTTCGCCGGTCGCGACGCCGTCCCAGGCGACCTCTTCGCCCGACTCCCCCACGAGCCGCAGGTCGACGAACGGCACCGGCCGTCCCTGGGTCGCGCGGACGCGCCACTCCTCCTCCGCGCCGATGTCGGCCGGCGCGCGCGCGACCGTGCACATAGGGCTCGTCTCGGTCATTCCCCAGGCGTGCATCAGCGGCATTCCGTGGCGTTCCTGGAAGGCCTGCGCGAGTGAGACCGGCATCGTCGCGCCGCCGCAGATCGCAGCCTTGATTGAGCGCAGGTTCGGCTGGTGCTCATCGGCGTAGCGAAGCAACGCCGCGTAGATCGTCGGCACGCACGCCATCACGGTGCAACGCTCGCTCTCGATCAGCTTCGCGAGTGACTCCGGGCCGAGGTGGCGACCCGGCAGCACGAGCGTCGCGCCGGCGAGCGCCGCCGCGTAGGGCAGCCCCCAGGCGTTGACGTGGAACATCGGCACCACCACGAGGATCCGGTCGTCGCCGCTAACCCCGAGCGACCCGCTCATCAGCACCCCCGCCGAGTGCAGTGTGCTCGAGCGGTGCGAGTAGAGAACGCCCTTGGGGTTGCCCGTGGTGCCCGAGGTGTAACAGAGGGCGGCGGCCTCGCGCTCGTCAAGCTCGGGGTAGGGCGCGGGGCCGGGATCGGCCGCCTCGAGCAGCTCCTCGTAGCGGAGCACGCGCGGGAGCGCCCCGGTCGGCCCGTCGCCCATCACGACGAAGTGCTCGACGTGCTCGAGCTTGCCCGCTAGCGGCTCGAGCAGCGGCACCAGCGAGTCCTCGACGAACACGATCCGATCCTCGGCGTGGTTGATGACGTAGGCGATCTGCTCGGGGAAGAGCCGCAGGTTGATCGTGTGGAGGACCGCGCCGAGGCAGGGGATCGCGAGGTAGCACTCGACGTGGCGCTGCGTGTTCCACGCGAATGTGCCGACGCGATCGCCGCGCGAGACCCCCAGCGTGACGAGCGCGCGCGCGAGGCGGTCGATCCGCGCGACGAGCGCGCCGTGGCCTTCACGCACGACGCCCGTTTCGGTCAACGTCACGACCTCGCCCGCCGTCGGGAAGGCGCGCATCCTCGCCAACACATGCTGCAGCGTCAGCTGGAAGTCGTCCTGCATCAGGCCCGGCAGCATCTGCATCCCCCTGCGGTCTGAGGTCTCGCGCTCGCAAGCATCGCAAAGCTCGGCCCAGCTCGCCCGACTATGTGCTGGTGCGCTACTGCTCCCGGCTCGGATCAGCGAGACCGACCAGCCACCGGTTGGCTGACCCGGCGCCGGTCGGCCGGCCTCCCGCGATCCTCATCGCCGGCTGGGCGGGGACGGAGGCGAAGCTCAGCGCCGCGCGAACACGACGATCGGGATCTCGCGCGAGGTCTTCGCCTGGTAGTCGTCGTAGCCAGGCCAGACTTCGGTCATCAGTGCCCACAGGCGGTCGCGCTCGGCACCGGCCGCGGTGGACGCCGTCACCGGGATCTCCTCGGCGCGTACCTGAATCGTCGCCTCCGGGTTCGCGACCAGGTTCTCGTACCAGGCCGGGTGCTCGGGCGCGCCGCCCTTGGAGGCGACAACCACCCAGTTCCCGCCGTCAGCGCGGTGGATCAGCGGCGTTGTCCGCGGCTGCCCGCTCGAGCGCCCGGTCGTCGTGAGCAGGAGGATCGTCGTCCCGCGCCAGTTGTAGCCGTGCTCGCCGGCGCTCTCGCGGTAGGCGCGGACGTGCTCGGCGCCAAAGAGCTCGTCGTCGGCCGCGGGCATCGGCTGAGCTTACGCCAATCGCACGGCCGGCTCAGGCGAGCGCTCCGGGGTCCGCAGGCACATCGACTGCGTGCTCGCGCAGCGCGCGCAGCGGAACGATGTCGAGCGCCCGCTCGTGCGTCGAGGCAAGCACGACGAAGGCGGCAGCCCCGTCCTCGAACGCCCGCAGCCAGTTCGCCGCCGTAACGCACCAGCGGTCGCCGGGAACGAGGCCTGGAAAGTCGTACATCGGCATCGGCGTCGTGAGGTCATTGCCGATCCCGCGCTGGTGCTCGAGGAACTCAGCGGTGACGACCGCGCAGATGGTGTGACTGCCGCGGTCCTCCGCGCTCGTGTTACAGCAGCCGTCACGGAAGAATCCGGTCATCGGCTCAACGCTGCACGGTTCGAGCTCCCCACCAAGCACATTGCGCGGGCTCATCGCCCTCAGTATCGCTCAGGTCCCGGCGGGCGTGGCGCAGCGCAGGCACTGCCCCACGAGCGCGAAGTGCGTGAAGCGGACCTCGTAGCCGAAGCGCTTCTTGATGTGGCTGCGCACGGGATCCAGCAACTCGGGCCGGACTGTTCGAGCGGTGCCGCAGCCCGGGCAATAGATGTACTCGTGCTCGCCATGACCGACGAGCGCGTAGAGCCCTGGACCGTGACCGAGGTGCACGTGGCGCACCAGGCCATGGCGTTCGAGCAGTTCGAGGTTGCGATACACCGAGGTGGCCACGAGCCTCAGGCGCGATGCGATGTCCTCGGCCGCAATCGGTCCGCGTGCGGCGAACAGCGCCTCCAGCACGAGTTGCCGCGTCATCGACAGTCGTAGGCCGCGCCGGCGAAGCGCCTCAATCGCATCGTCGATCGTCTCGAACGGCAGACGATGCGTCTGCGGGGCGAGCGTCACGACGCCTCGCCGCCGGGCGGCGCAGGATCCACGCCCCAGCGTTCCTCGATTCGGCCGAAGCGCCAGATCGCCAGCGCGAACAGCCAGGTTGCGACGAACATGCCGGCGATGATGAAGCCGAGCGTGTTGACGTTGATGTGCTCGAGGCCGGACCAGAACGGTCCCTGCGCGTTGAGCTGCGACGCGATGATGCCGCCCAACTCGATCGTGCCGATCACGAGCGCGACGGCAACCGAGAGCCCCGTGATCGTGATGTTGTAGAAGAGCTTGCGGACGGGCTTGGAGAACGCCCAGCCGTAGGCGAAGTTCATGAAGGAGCCGTCGATCGTGTCGAGCAGCGACATCCCGGCGGCGAACAGGATCGGCAGGCAGAGAATCGCGTAGAACGGCAGCCCGGCGCCCGCAGCCCCGGCGGCGAGGAAGAGCAGCGCGACCTCGGTCGCGGTGTCGAAGCCCAAGCCGAACAGCACGCCCACTGGATACATCTGCCACGGCTTGGAGATCGTCTTCGTGAAGCGACCGAAGATCCGATTCATGAACCCGCGCGCGTTCAGCTGCTGCTCCAGCGCGGCCTCGTCATAGTGGCCGGCCCGCATCTCGCGGAACACCTTGAGGATGCCGAGCAGGATGACCACGTTGAGTGCTGCGATCAGGTACAGAAACGTGCCCGAGACGCCGGTCCCGATCCAGTTGGTCACGTTGTGCAGTTGCGAGCCGCCGTGGGTCACGGGGCCGGCCAGCGCCCTGACGCCGGCCGCGAACAGAAACGCCAGCACGAACACCACCGTCGAGTGCCCGAGCGAGAACCAGAATCCGACGCTCATCGGGCGCTTGCCCTCGGACATCAGCTTGCGCGTGGTGTTGTCGATCGCGGCGATGTGATCGGCGTCGAAGGCGTGGCGCATGCCGAGGGTGTAGGCCGTCACGCCCGTCCCGATCGCGAACGCGCCGCCGCCACCCAGGCGGTAGTGATGCGGCGCCACCAGCGCGAACAGCAGAAAGAAACCGATCGCGTGCAAACCCAGGACGACCGCCGCCATCGCCGCGACCGCCCGCCACTCCTGAGCGCTCAGGCGATCGCGCAACCGCAGCCGGCGGGCGCTGGCGCTGACCGATCCCAATTTCGACACCTGCTCTCCCTGTGGGCCGTCGCCGATTATCCGAACCACCCCACCCGGCACGCTAGCCAATTGCAAGCGACTGGCAGTTGTGTTTCGCGGGGCTTGCCCTTGTTACGGTCGAAACCCCGAATCGGATGTGGGCTGGAGCGAAAAATCTCGAGCCCACCCGACGCCCGCCCCACAACGGGTTGCGCAACGCTCGGATCCGGGGGTACGCTGCGGCCTATGGATCTCGAACCGCAGGTGCGCGAAGCCTGGCGGGCGCTTTCCGGCGGCGACTTCGAAGCTGTGGAGTCGGTGTTCGCGGAGAACGCGAAATGGCGGGCCGTCGAGGACGGGCCCTGGAACTGCGAGAGCCGCGTGCAGATCCTCGACGTGTTGCGCGACAACCGTGCGCGCGGCGCCCTGGACGGCGACGTCGAGGAGGTTCTCGAGGTCGGCGAGCGCGTCGTCGTGGCGTTCCGGCCGGCGCAAGCCGACCCCGAGGGCTGGCCGCTCGACAACGGAATCCGCTACGTCGTGCTGACCATCGACGACGGACTCATCGCTGAGATGAAGGGTTGCTTGAACCGCGAGGTCGCGCTCGAG
>DATNHQ010000022.1:0-3149 GCA_035604915.1 Solirubrobacteraceae bacterium | reverse complement strand
GGTCGGCATCACGATCGGCTCGTCGCGCGCCGCCAGCCAGTCGCCGGCGCGCGTGTCCTTGAGCTTGGCGACGCCGCCGATGTCGCCCGGTCCGAACTCCTCGGCGGTCGTCGTGCCCTTGCCGGCGAAGACGATCAGCTGGCCGATCCGCTCCTTGGTGTGGGCGCGCGTGTTGGCGAGCTGGGTGTCGTGGCGCAGCGTGCCCTGGAAGACGCGCAGCAGGTTGATGCGCCCGGCGAACGGGTCGGCGCGGGTCTTGAAGACGTAGGCGAAGAGCTCACGGTCCGCCACCGGCTCGAGCGTCACCTCGTCGGTCTCGAAGGCGCCGTGCTCGACCGGTGAGGGCAGGTCCTCGACGATCGCCTGGAGCAGGCGATTGGTGCCGAGGTTGCGCGTGGCGACGCCGCAGACGACGGGGAAGATCGAACCGTGGTTGGTGCCGCGCTTGAGCGCGTCGACGATCTCCTCGTGCGAGATCTCCTCGCCCTCGAGGTAGCGCTCCATCAGCTCGTCGGAGACCTCGGCGACCTCGTCGAGCAGCTTCTCGCGGTATTCCTGGGCGCGGGCCTGCTCCTCCGGCGGGATCTCGATCTCGGTGGCGTTGTCGCGGCCGGCGCCGGCGTAGCTGTAGGCGCGCATGTCGACGAGGTCGATCACGCCGCTGCAGTCCTGTTCGGAGCCGATCGGGATCTCGGTCGCGACAACGTGGGGGCCGAACGCGGCCTTGAGCGAGTCGAGCGTGCGGTAGAAGTCGGCGCGCTCGCGGTCGAGCATGTTGACGAACAGCATCCGTGCGATGTCGCGCTCGGCTGCGACCTTCCAGAGCCGGCGCGTGCTGACCTCGGCGCCCATCACCGCGTTGATCACGAACACCGCCGATTCGCAGACGCGCAGCGCACCGAGCGCGTCGGCGATGAAGCTCGGATCGCCGGGGGTGTCGAGCAGGTTGATCTTGCGGCCCGACCACTCGAAGGAGCTGAGCGTCATCGAGATCGACATCTGGCGCGCCTGCTCGTCGGCCTCGGTGTCGGAGGAGGTCGTGCCTTCGGCGACGGCGCCCAGCCGCGTCAGCACTCCGGCCTCGAACAGCAGCGCCTCGTGTAACGACGTCTTGCCGGCACCGCGGTGGCCGACCAGAGCCACATTGCGAATAGCTTCCGCGGGATAAGCCATGCGAGTCTCCTCTCCTTCGGGGGGCTCAAGATATCGCGATCGCCGCGGCTCGGACAGGCCGTCTCGGCGGATTCGCAGCGCGCGAGGCGGCCGCGGGGCCGGCGCGGCGTTGCGCGGCCAGCGCGGCTCAGCGAACGGAGTTGAGGTGCGAGCGCAGGCCGAGCACGGCCTTGGTGTGCAGCTGCGAGACGCGCGACTCGGTCACGCGCAGGACCTCGCCGATCTCCCTCAGCGTCAGGTTCTCGTAGTAGTAGAGGGCGATCACGAGCTTCTCGCGCTCGGGCAGGCGGTCGAGCGCCTCGGCGATGCGGTCGCGCAGCTCGTTCTGCTCAACCATCTTCTCGGGGTCGGGCGCGGTCGCGTCGCTGAGGGTGTCGAGCAGCGACATCGAGTCGCCGCTCGAGTCCGACGGGCTCCAAAGCTCGTCGAGCGCGCTGATCGAGGAGTTCGCGATCTGCAGTAGCGCGGCGCGGAACTCGTCGATCGACATCTCGAGCTCCTCGGCGAGCTCCTCCTCGGTCGGGACGCGCTGCAGCGTGGCCTCGAGCTTGACGTTCGCGCGCTCGATCTGGCGGGCGCGGGCGCGCACGGAGCGCGGAACCCAGTCGAGCGCGCGCAGCTCGTCGAGGATCGCCCCCTTGATCCGCGTGATCGCGTAGGTCTCGAAGCGGATCTCGCGGCTGAGGTCGAAGCGCTCGATCGCCGCGATCAGGCCGCCGAGCCCGTAGGAGATCAGGTCAGCCTCGTCGACGTGGGCCGGAAGGCCGGCGCCCATGCGGCCGGCGACGTACTTGACCAGGGGCGAGTAGGCGACGACCAGCCGATCTCGCGCCTTCTGGTCGCCTGCACTCTTATAGCGCCGCCAGAGGTCACGGAGCTCGACCGCTTTTACGTTCGTCTGCACCAAAGGGGCCCCTAGAAAACGCCTGACCGAGCCAACTACGCTCTGGGGTGACTGCTCGCGTAGGCGCGTCTCAGCCGCGCAGACTCTACTTGAGTGTAGACCTGTGTAGTCGAGATGCTCGAATGCCCGAGCAACTCCTGGATCGCGCGCAGGTCGGCGCCGCCGTTGAGCAGATGGGTCGCGAAGGAGTGCCGCAGCGCGTGCGGATGCACGGCGCCGCCGAGCCCGGCCCTGATCGACCAGATCCGCAGCCGCCGGCGCACGTCCGAGGTCGACAGCGGCCGGCCCGATTTCGAGAGCAGCAGGGCGGGCTCGCCGTCGTGCGCGAGGGCCGGGCGGGCGCGCTCGAGGTAGGCGCTCAGCGCGCGCAACGCCGGCTCGCCGACGGGCACCAGCCGCGTCTTCGAGCCCTTGCCCTCGATCCGGACCTGCTCGGCATCGAACTCGACGGAGGCCAGCGTGAGCTTGACGAGCTCCTCGGCACGCAGCCCGGAGGCGTAGGCGAGCTCGAGCATCGCGCGGTCGCGCAGATCGAGCGCCGTTCCCGCCGGGATCCGGTCGAGCAGGCTCGCCAGCTCCTCCGGGCGCAACACGTGCGGCAGCGAGCGGGGGCGCCTGGGCAACGTCAGCAGTTCGGCCGGGTTGGCCTCGACGGCGCCATGCTCGCGCAGCATCCGGTAGAAGGAGCGCAGCGAGGCGATGTGGCGAGCGAGCGAGCTGGGCTGCAGGCCGCCGCGGGACAGCGAGGCGGCGTAGCGGCGCAGGCTGCGCACATCGACGCCGGCCGGCTGCAGGTCGTGACGGGCGCACCAGCGCGCGAAGCGCTCGAGGTCGCCGCTGTAGGCGCGGCGCGTCTTGGCAGCCGCCGCGCGGAGGGCGAGGTCGTCATCGAAGTCGCGGAGCGCGCGCCGCCACGGCGCGCTCAACTCCGCGGGCGCGCTCGACTCCGCGCTCGCCTCTGCTCCCGCGATCGTCACGATGCTGCGATGTTCGCCGGGGCGGCCCGTCACCCTTCCGCCGGCGCTCACCGATCGCGCGCGGCGAGCGGGCGCCTAGATCGTGATGGCGCCGT
>DATNHQ010000021.1:0-34323 GCA_035604915.1 Solirubrobacteraceae bacterium | reverse complement strand
TGCTCCTGTTGGCGTTTTGGCGCGGCGACGCCGAGTTCCTCGGTGACGTGCTGATGATGCTGAGCGACGAGCCGCGGACCGAGCCGGTCGACCGCGACGCGCTCACCGCCGAGCTGGCCGCCGCGATCGAACGCTTCGGCGGCGACTCGCTCGCCAGCATGGAGATCGGCGCGATGCTGCTTGGAATCCTCGAGGTGGCCACCCGTCACCGCATCCGTCTGCCGGCGGCGCTCGCGCTGAGCGGCAAGGCGTTTACGCAGATGCAGCTCGCGGTCGCGGAGCTGGCGCCTTCACTCGATCCGTTTGCGCTCGCCAGCAAGTTCCTGATCCGCAATACGCGCCACCAGGCGTTGAAGCATCTGGATCCCCAGCGCCTGTACTACGACGCCAGGAAGGTGATGCTCCGCGCCTCCCGACTCGTCGAGGCGCTCGAGCGGGCGAGCGGCGCACGCCCGGGCGCCGGCGTCCAGGTGAGCGTCTCCGGGACCCACGGCCTCGAGGAGGCGGTGGAACGCGCGGGGCGCCGGGTCGCGCTGGTGGCCGGCGGCGGGATCCTTCTGTTCGGCGCGGTTGCGTGGCTCGCCGGCGGCCGCCGATCGCTCAGGCCTTCGTTCGTCGCAGCAGCGCCCGCTCCAGCAGGTACGCGACGACGCCCATCAGCGCGCCCAGCAGGGCGCGTTCGAACTTGGTTGCGACTCTCGCGCGCATCGTGAGACTTTGACACTCCCGGACTCGAACCGGGGTCCCCTTCATTACGAGTGAAGGGGTCGTGCGCCATGTCCGTCGAATCTGAAGACCGTCGGTGTCAGGCGACCTACGCCACCGCTCCGACGCTCCGCACTCCTTCGCCCACGTACCTAGCACTCGGCCGGATCAACCGCCCCTCACGCTTCTGCTCCAGCACATGCGCCGACCAGCCCGCCGTCCGCGCGCATGCGAACATCGGCGTGAACAGCTCCGGGGGGATCTCGGCGAAGTCCAAAACCACGGCGGACCAGAACTCCACGTTGGTCGCCAGCACTCGATCCGGGTGTCGCACTCTCAGCTCCGCGAGTGCCGCTTCCTCAAGCGCTTCCGCTACCTCCACGCGCTCCGAGCCCAGTTCGCGGGCCGTCCGTCGCAGCACCCGCGCCCGCGGGTCCTCCGCCCGGTAGACCCGGTGCCCAAAGCCCATCAGGCGCTCGCCTCGGTCCAGCGCGTCGACGACCCACTTGCGCGCGTCGCCGGTCGCCTCGACCTCGTCGAGCATCTTTAGAACGCGCGAGGGCGCGCCGCCGTGCAGCGGGCCCGAGAGCGCACCCACACCCCCCGACATCGCAGCCGCGACGTCCGCTCCGGTCGACGCGACGACTCGGGCCGTGAACGTCGATGCGTTCATGCCGTGTTCGGCCGCCGAGATCCAGTACGCATCGACTGCGCGCACGTGCGCCGGATCCGACTCGCCACGCCATTCGACCAGGAAGCGTTCGGCCGCACCGGTCGTGGAATCGAGTGCCGTCGCCGGCACCTCCGGGGCGTCGCCCCCGCGCGCCGACTGCGCGACGAACGAGAGCGCTGCAGCTGACACCCGGGCGAGGTCGTCCCGCGCCTGGGCGTCGTCGATGTCGATCAGCTCCGAGAGTTCCAACGTCGCGGCCAGCGTCGCGAGGGCAGCCTGGAGGTCGACGCGCACATTCCCCGAGCGCAACCGCAGCGCGACTCGGTCCCCGAACGTCAGCCCCGGGTCGAACTTCCCGTCCACCAGCAGGCCCCACACGCGCTCGTAAGGCACGTTCCCGACCAGCTCCTCGATGTCCACCCCGCGGTAGCGGAGCGCGCCGCCGTCGCGGTCAGGCTCGGCGATCTCGGTGGCGAAGGCGACGACGCCCTCGAGCCCTGACTTGACCTCGGTGTCCTCGTTCACTGCTTGCACTCTATGGCCTGCGGAATGCCGTGTAGCCTGCGGCCCGATGCCCGAAGAGTTGATGTTCCGGCCGGTCGATGAGCTCGCGACGCTCGTCCGAAGCGGCGAGTTGTCAGCCCGCGAGCTCGTTGCGCACTCACTCGATCGGATCGAGGAGCTGGACACAAAGCTCGGCGCGTTCATGGAGGTCGACCGCGAAGGGGCTCTCGCGACCGCCGACGCGATCCGCCCCGGCGACGAGCGGCCCTTCGCGGGCGTGCCGATCGCTATCAAGAACAACCGCGCCGTCGAGGGGCTCCGGCTCACGCATGGCTGCAAGCTTCTCCGCGACTTCGTGGCACCTTACGACCACAACGCTGTCCGCCGCCTGCGCGCTGCTGGCTTCGTGATCGTCGGCACCACGAAGACTCCGGAATACGGGATTCTGCCGGTCACCGAGCCGCTCGAGTACGGCCCGGCGCGCAACCCGTGGAACCCGAGCCTCACACCGGGCGGGTCCTCCGGCGGCTCCGCGGCCGCAGTCGCGAGCGGCATGGTTCCCCTCGCCCACGGTAACGACGGGGGCGGATCGCTGCGCATCCCGGGTGCCTGCACCGGCCTGGTCGGCCTGAAGGCGGCACGTCACCGCGTCTCGACGGCCCCCGACCTAGGCGCCTCCTCGCTCGTGATCGACGGCGTCCTCACACGCACCGTCGCGGAGACCGCGTCGCTGCTGGACCTCCTCGCCGGCTATGAGACCGGCGACGCTGCCTGGCTCTCCCTGCCCGCGGAATCCTTCGCAGTCACGGCGTCCAAGCCGCCCCGAGGCCTGCGCATCGCGTTCACCACCAGCCCCCCGCTCGCCACCGCCCACATCGACCCGCTCTGCGCCGAGGCCGTCCCGCGCGCCTGTGCCATCGCCGAGTCGCTCGGCCACAGCGTGGAGGAATTCGACCCGCCCTGGGGCGACGAGCAGCTCGTCGACATGTTCCTCGACTACTTCGCGGTCGGGGTTGCGCTCGGCATGCGCTTCTCGGCGATCAATACCGGTCGGGTCGCGCCGATGCGCGACGAAGTCGAGCGGATGAGCTGGGCGATCTGGCTTCGCGCGAACCAGATCGACGCCGTCTCCTACCAGCTGATCGAGACGCAGCTGCAGGCGCGGATGCGCGCGCTCGTCGCGAGCCTCGCACCGTACGACGCGCTGATCACGCCGGCCCTCGCACAGCGGCCGCTGCCGCTCGGCTCGCTCGACACCTCCGCCGCAGACGGCTGGGGCACCTTTCGCCGCTCGGGCGACTTCACGCCGTTCACGGCCGTCTTCAACCTCTCCGGCCTGCCGGCACTGTCGCTGCCCCTGTTCGAGGGTGAGGATGGCCTGCCGCTCGCGGTCCAGGTCGCCGGCCGTCCCGCCGGCGAGGGTCAGCTGCTGGCGCTGGCGGCAGCGCTCGAGGCCGCCGCGCCGCCACGCACGCTCCGCCCGCAGATCAGCTGACGCCGAGCACCGAGGCCATCGTGCGCGGTTCGATGCCGAGCCGCTCGACGTCGCTGCCGCCGGCGCCGGGGAGCATCGACACCTCCATCAGCTCGGCCTCGTCCCAGGTCGCAAACGCGCTCTGGCCCATCAGGCGCTCGAGCGCGCGCAGCAGCTGCGCGACGATCGGGGTCGGCACGTGCAGCAGCCGGCGCCGGCGGCCGTGCGCCTCGAGCGCGAGGCGGACGATCTGCTCGTGCGTCAGGACCTCGGGCCCGGCGAGTTCGTAGCGCGCGTTGCCGGCGGGGGAGTCGGCGAGCGCGCTCATCACGCAGTCGGCGACGTCTGAGACCCAGATCGGCTGGAACGCGGCACGCCCGCGCCCGGAGAACGGCATCACGCCGGGAAGGAGCGACAGCCGTGCGAGCAGCGTCATGTAGCGGTCGTCCGGGGCGAACACGATCGACGGTGCGAACACGATCGTGTCGAGGCCGCTCTCGCTGACGGCCTCCTCCGCGAGGGCCTTGGCGCGCAGCAGGCGCGCGCGGCTCTGCGTGCTCGCGCCGAGCGCGCTGAAGAAGACGAAGCGCTCGGCGCCGGCTCGTCGCGCCGCGTCGACGAGCCGCCACGTCGCGATGCCGGTCAGCTCCTCGATCGACCCCTGCGGCTGGTCGCGGATCGTGGCCGCCAGGTGGATCACCGTGTCGACGCCGCGCAGCGCGTTTCGAAACGACGGCGGGTCGGCGAGGTCGCCGAGCGCGATCTGGACGCGCACGCGGTCATCGCCCAGCCGGCGCGGGTCTCGCACGAGGCAGCGAATCGGGATCCCGGTCGCGATCAGCCGCTGGCGCAGCTCGCCTCCGATCAGTCCGCTCGCGCCGGTCAGGAGCAGCATTGACCCAGCCTACCCGGCGCCGCCGCGGGGCCGGCACATAGAATGGCGGCCCCGTTACCCCCGAAGACAGGACCGAAGAGCCAATGGCCTATGTGATCGCCGAGCCCTGCATCGACACCAAAGACAACTCGTGTGTCGAGGTCTGCCCGGTCGACTGCATCCACCCGACTCCCGAGGAGCCGGGGTACGACGAGGTGCCGATGCTCTACATCGACCCGGATGAGTGCATCGACTGCGACGCGTGCGTCGAGGCCTGTCCGGTGGACGCGTGCTTCGCGGAGGACCAGTTGCCGGAGGAGTGGGCGAAGTATGCGGCGATTAACGCCGACTATTACAAGAACCGCTAAGGGCTGGCGCCCTTAGCGGAGCTTTGGCCAGGGCGCGGCGTTGTGGGGTGCCGTTCGCCGTGGCTGCATGCCGGGGGTTTGCCGGAGACCGGGCTTGGCGGGGCGCTTGCAGTGGCCGACCGACTCGGTGTGAGGCGGGCCCAATCTGTCTTGGCTGGGCCTCGGGGCGGTGGTGGCTAGGCGGGTGCTGGTGCTTCGGCCATGGGCTGCTGCTCAGCTGTGCAGAAGGCGCAGCGGCGGGCGGCTTTGGGGATCTCGGAGAGGCACTCGGTGCAGGCTCGGGTGTCTGACTCGGGATCCGGGCGGCCGGCGGCTCGGCGGGCGGCCATGACGTTGAGCGGCTTGACGACGAAGAAGAAGACCGCGGCGGCGATGCTGACGAAGGTGATGAGGGCGTTGATGAAGTCGCCGTAGAGGAAGTGGCTGCTGTTGATCGTGAAGCTGAGCGTGCTGAAGTCGGGGTTGCCGAAGATCATCGCGATGATCGGCGTGAGGATGTCGGCTACGAGCGCCTTGATGACGGCGGCGAAGGCGGTGCCGAGCACGACCGCGATCGCAAGGTCGACGACGTTGCCGCGCGAGATGAAGTTCTTGAACTCCGCCAGCGTCGACTTCATGGCGCCAAACATAGACGGTTGCGGCCGGTCGTTGGGATTTATTGGGTCGAGGAGAGGATGAAGAGGCCGAGACAGGTGAAGGCCACCATCACGGTCAGCATCCAGTACTGCGAGCGGGTCGCGTCGCGGGGGTCGCGGTAGAGCGTGAGGGCGCGGTCGTGGGCGAGTGTCAGGCCGGCGACGTGGCCGACGAGCAGCGCTGCGACCTGGACGTACCAGATCGCGTTGCCGCTGAGGATCGTCAGGTTCTCCTGGAAGTTCGCGGTGCCGAAGATGTTCGCGCCGGTGCCGAGCGGGTCGGACGCGAGCGGGATCAGCAGCTGGCCGGTGAAGGCGAGCAACGAGAAGTAGTGGGCGACGACGTAGCCGATCGAGATCGGCAGCAGCGTGTGGGCGAAGCGGCGGGCGAGGTCCTCGGCGCTGTAGCCGGCGCCGATCGAGCGCATCCCAAGCGTGCCGAGGCGATAGAGGCCGCCGACGATCGCGATCATCACGAGCAGGCCGAGCGTGTACGGGAGCACGTAGATCGCGGTGCCGGTGGGCGCGAAGCCGATGCTTTTGAAGAGCGTGAAGAGGTGCGGGTAGAGCTGGAGCCAGACGGTCCCGTTGGAGATGCCGTCGAAGCTCGTCGAGCCGATCATCACCGCGATCAGCGCGACCGTTCCCGGCAGCAGCTCGAGCTCGAGCGCGCCGACGAAGGGCTTGCGGCGGTGGATCCGCCCGTCGGCCCAGCGCAGTGGCGCCATCATCGCGAACAGGCCGAAGTAGACGCTGAAGCCGTCGCCGCGGTCGGTCCACTGCTCGATGCCGTAGAGGCTCATCCCGATCAGCTGCACTGCCGCGTAGGCGAGCGCGAGGAAGGCGAGCACGTTGGGCTGGTCGCGCGTGCTCGTCGCGCTCGACGCCAGCTCGAGCCAGGCGAAGCAGAGGATCCCGACGACCGCGGGCCAGCGCCCCAGCCAGCCCGGGTAGGGCAGCGCGTCGGCGCCGGGGCGCCCGCGCCGTGCCCGCGCCGCGATCCATGACACCGCGCGCGCGAACGCGCGCCAGGGGTTGAAGGGCCGGAAGACGTCGCCGAAGAGCACCGACAGGAAGGCGAGGCCGACCCAGAAGGCGACGTAGATGAAGGCGGGGGCGAGGTTCGAGTAGGGGAGCTGCGCGCCGGCGATGCCCGAGTAGACGACGATCACGAACAGCGCGACCCCGATCGCGCCGCAGATCGGCTCGAGCAAGCGCGGGTAGCGCAGCCAGTCGCGCTCGCGCAGGGCGGCCAGCCGCGGTGCCGGCCACAGCGTCGCCAGCGCCACGAACGAGGCGACCAGCACGACCGCGGCCGCCCAAGCGAACAGCCACTCCGGGATCGGCAGGTCGGTGGTCAGCTGGATGCCGTGGGCGCCTGCCGCCGCTGGGACGGCCAGCGCGGCGATCACGCCGCCGAGCGTGCCGAAGGCGAGGCGGCGCGCCACGCTCTCAGTGCTCCAGGGAGCCCTAGCCTGCCATTGGCAGGGCCATCCCGACCGGGTCCGGTGAGGCCGGCGGTCGGGGCGGCGGCGCGATCGCGATCAGGCCGCGGGCGGCGTGTCGGATCGCTTGCGAAGCTGGGTCGTCGGGATCCTCGTTGACCAGCGGCAGGCCGGCGTCGCAGGCGGCGCGCAGCGGCATCGTCAGCGGCACCTTGCCTAGCAGCGGCACGTCGAGCTCGTCGGCCAGCGACTGGCCGCCGCCCTCGCCGAAGATCGGGTAGCGCTGGCCGTCGGGTGTGACGAAGCCGGCCATGTTCTCGATCACGCCGGAGACCTCGAGTGACACCTTGTGCGCCATCTCCGCGGAGCGCCGCGCGACCTTCTGGGCGGCCGGCTGGGGTGTCGTGACGATCACGAAGGACGCCTGGGGCAAGAGCTCAGCGAGCGTCATCGAGACGTCGCCGGTACCTGGCGGCAGGTCGATCAGGAGGAAGTCGAGCGCGCCCCAGTCGACGTCCTCGAGGAACTGCTTGAGCGCCTTGTGCAGCATCGGCCCGCGCCAGACGACGGCGGAGTTCTCCTCCGGCAGGAAGAAGCCGATCGACATCACCTTGATGCCGCGGGCGTCGAGGGGAATGATCTTGCGCTGCGGCGACACCGACGGCTTCTGCGCGCCCAGGCCGAGCATGCGCGGGATCGAGTAGCCCCAGACGTCGGCGTCGAGGACGCCGACGCGGCGGCCCTCGGCCTGCAGCGCGGCGGCGAGGTTGGCGGTCAGCGTCGACTTGCCGACGCCGCCCTTGCCCGAGCCGATGCAGACGACGTTCTCGACCTGTGCGAGCGCGCCCTCCGGCAGCTCGCTTCGCCCGAGCGTCTGGCGCAGCGCCGCCTTCTGCGCGTCGTCCATCACGTCGAAGTCGATATTGACCGAGCGCACGCCCTCGAGGCTCATCACCGCGTCGCGCACGGAGGTCTGGAAGTGCCCGCGGATCGGGCAGCCGGCGGTCGTCAGCGAGACCGTGACGGAGACGTCGCCGTCCGGTCCCTGCTCGATCCGCCGCACCATGTCGAGCTCGACGATCGAGCGGCGGAGCTCAGGGTCGATCACGACCTCAAGCGCTTTGCGGATCTCCTCGACGGTGGGCACCTGCCGCGTATTCTCGCAGAGCGTGCCGCCAGCGGCGGCCAGGCGCGCCGCTCGGCTACAGTCGCAGCGAATGCTCCCGTTCGATGAGGTTGGCAGCGGACCGGTGATCGTGCTGCTGCACGCGGGCATCGCCGACCGCACGATGTGGCGCGAGCAGCTCGAGCCGCTCGCGGAGGCCGGCCACCGCGTGCTGGCGGTCGACCTGCCCGGGTTCGGCGAGGCCGCGATCCGGGAGGGCTTGCAGGCGCCGTGGAGCGACGTGCTCGAGACGCTCGACCGGCTCGGGATCGACCGCGCGGCGCTGGTCGGCAACTCCTTCGGCGGGGCGATCGCGATGCGCATCGCGCTGATCGCGCCCGACCGCGTCTCGGCGCTGGTGCTGATCTCCGCGCCTCCGCCCGTGATCGAGAACCCGTCGGAGCGGCTGCGCGCGGCCGGCGAGGCCGAGGATGCGGCGCTCGCGCGCGACGACATCGACTCTGCCGTCGAGGCGATCGTGAACGCGTGGACGCTGCCCGACGCGCCGGCGGCGCTGCGCGAGCGCGTCGCCGCGATGCAGCGCCGCGCCTTCATCCTCCAGAACGCGACGCCCAACGTCAGCGAGGCGCCGGATCCGCTTGCGGAGCACCTCTTCGCGCTGTCGGACATCGAGGTGCCGACGCTCGTCGCCGCGGGCGAGCGCGACATGCCCGACTTCATCGAGGGCGCGAAGGCGATGGCGGAGACGATCTCGGGCGCGCGCCTCGCGCTGATCCCGCACGCCGGCCATCTCGCTCCGCTCGAGACGCCGGTCGCGTTCCGGCGGTTGCTGCTCGACTTCCTCGCACTCCATCCCTAGGCTGAGCGCTCGATGGCGCTGCGTGAGGTAGAGGGCCCCGCCGGCGCTCCCTGGGAGCGGCCGCTGGCCGGCGCGCTCGACATGCTGGTGGTGGAGTCGGAGCTGCTCGCCGAGAACCCGTTGGGGGATCCGCCGCGGCGGCCGCTGTATGTCTACCGCCCGCCGGGGGGCGGCCACGCCGAGCTCCCCTCGGTCTATGTGATCCAGGGCTACACCGGCCAGATCGACATGTGGCTCGGGCGCACGGCGTTTGAGCCGACGTTCGTCGAGCGGCTCGACACCCTCTTTGCCGGCGGCGGCTGCCCGCCCGCGATCGTCGTCCTCGTCGACGCCTGGACCTCGCGCGGCGGCTCGCAGTTCCTCAACTCGACGAGCACGGGCCGCTACCTCGACCACCTCTGCGATGAGATCGTGCCGTTCGTCGACGGCCGCTACCCGACCGCTGCGAGCCGAGACCACCGCGGCATCGCCGGCAAGTCCTCGGGCGGCTACGGGGCGATGGTCGTGCCGATGCTGCGCCCGGACGTCTTCGGCGCGCTCGCCTCGCACGCCGGCGACGCCCTCTTCGAGTGCAGCTGCCTGCCCTCGTTCCGCGAGGTCGCGCGGACGCTGCGCGACCACTTCGAGGGCTCCTACGAGGTCCTGCTCGAGCGCTTCGCGGCGGAAGACCACATCGACTGGGACCGCTACGGCACCGCGCTCGAGATGTACGCCTACGGCTGCGCGTACTCGCCTGACCCGCAGCGGCCCGGGCACCCGCTGCTGCCGTTCGAGATCGCGACCGGCCGGCTGGTCGACGAGGTCTGGGAGCAGTGGCTCGCCCTCGACCCGGTGCGGATGGTCCCGCGTCACGGCGAGGAGCTGGCGACGATGCGGCGGATCTACCTCGACGCCGGCAGAAGCGACGAGGCCTACCTCGACCTCGGCGCGCAGGCGGTGTCGGCGGAGCTGACGAAGCTCGGCATCGAGCACACGCTCGAGCTCTTCGACGGCCGCCACGGCGGCATCTCCTACCGCTACCCCGGCGCGATCCGCGAGCTCGTACTGGCGTTGGATTAGCTCAACAGGCTCCGTCAGCGCGCCACGCCTATTGGCAGGTCACCGGCTGGCCGTGCGCAGGCGGTGAGCAGTGCCCCGACGGGGGCTTCGGCTTCGGGAGCGGCGGCAGCGGCGTCGGACCCGGGTAGTACACCATCACGTAGAGGCTGTTCTGCGTGAGGTCGGTCCCCAGGAAGCCGTTGCCGAACGAGAAGCTCCACTGCTGGTTGTTCGGATTGGGCACGCCCTTGCAGGGCCCCGCGACGCTCTCGCCGGCGCACGACCAGTAGAGGTAGGGCTGAATGTCCTGGAAGCCCCGCAGCGTGGTGTTCGGGACGGGCACGACCGGCTCCTGGGGGCTGAGGTAGCCGGCTTTCTCGAGTGCCTTGTAGAGCGCGGCGAGCGCGTGCGGAGTGGGGAGGCTCCAGCCCTGATGGCGGCCGAGCACGCCGTTGCTGTTGAGGGCCGGCACCCAGTCCTTGGCGGCGGTCGGCTCCTCCATCGCGCCGTCGGGGTTGATGTCGGCGCCGTAGCTGAATTTGTGCGTCTTCGCGTAGTCGGCGTCGGCCAGCCACGTCACGTCCGCGCCGTGCGGTCCTGCTCCCGGCTCAAACACCGCCTGGCCGCCGTCCACGGGCTGCAGTCCGCTCTTGACGGTGCCGCCGAAGGGGTTGCCCGAGAGCACCGGGAGCACGTACATCCAGTGGTCGCCCTGGTTTGAGCCCATCGCCCAGCCCGTGTTGAACGACAGCGTGCGAAAGCCCCCAGCAACGGCGCCCGCGCCCGTCCAGTACAGATACGGCTGGAAGTCGCGAAACGGCCCGGTTGTCGTGTCGGGGACGGCGACGGCCGTGTCGGGCGAGGGCACCCCGAGCACGTCGGCGTACAGCTCGGCGAGCGGCGCCGCAGTGCAGCCGAGCCCGAAGTTGCCGCCCCCCTTCTTGTCGTAGCCGGAGCAGCCGGTGTCCGAGTACGGGGTCGGGGTGATCGGCAACGTCCAGTTGGTGTGCCCGAGCCAGCCCTTGCCGTTGTTGGCGTGGTTCAGCCGGCGCACCCACGCCTGCGCGGTGGCGTACTGCATCGACCCGTCCGCGTTGATCGCCGTCAGGCCGTGCTGTGCGGTGCTCAGCCCGAACTTCTCGCTGGCGGCCAGGTCGGCGTCCGCGAGCCACGTGACGCGCAGAGTCGGGTCGTAGATGGTCTGCGGCCCGGCGGCGGCGCGCGCAGCAAACGAGGAGATCGCGGGCGATTGCGCCGAGACCGGCGCAGCCACGGCGAACGCCACGCTAATCAGCGCGGTTATCCCAAGCGCCGTGATCCTTCGAGCCGCTCCCACCTCCGGACCGGAGGCTAACGAAGCGCCCTCGCAACTTCAAAGGCCTAACGTCAGGCTCGCCGTCAAAGATGTACCGCCAGGCTCGCCACGGTCACCGGCAGCTCCTGCGCCAACCAAGCGGCAACTCGAACGTCGTAGGGAGCACCCACGTACCGACCCCCACGACGCCGATAAGCCCCGCGGGTGGTTGTCGAGCCTGCGGCTCGACAACCAGAGCGGCCCATTAAAGACCTCCGGGACGCCCCTTACGAGACGCCCCGGAAGTCGAGGGAGGAGAGGGTCCTACCTGCCAGCGGGGTATGAGGCTGGCAGACT
Source organism: Solirubrobacteraceae bacterium (assembly GCA_035604915.1). GTDB lineage: Bacteria > Actinomycetota > Thermoleophilia > Solirubrobacterales > Solirubrobacteraceae > Palsa-513. The sequence goes on along the minus strand of DATNHQ010000021.1, from coordinate 22,971 downwards.
CACCCGTGATCCGGTCTCTCCTGGGCCGGGCGGGGGAAGCTTTACTAGGGTTTCGGCAGGTGCTGGCGGTTCCTTGAGTGGTTGTGCGCGACGCTCTGGCGCACCTGGGGGGCGCTTTCGACGGGGTGTTCGAGGCTCGCTGCGGTCGGGCGTCCCGCGCCTTGGCCGGCGCGCGTTTCGCGGAGGCGCTGCAGGTTCCGCTTGAACGTCTCTGGGACCCTAACTTTGCTCACTTCTCTCTCCGTCTAGTGCAGCTTAGCCGGTGCAACTCAACACCAGCTTAATAAATCATAGCAGCGAGCACCGGTTTGCCAAGGGGCTCCGCAGGATTGTAACAACTCGCCCGGGCGGAGAGCAGAAACGGCGTGTTTATGGGGCCGGTAATGGGCCTACTTTGTGACAAACGGAACAGCTGTTCGTGCGATCCAGGCTTCCGGATCGACCAATTCGGCGAGTGTGGGCAGCTGATGGGGGGCGCTCCAGACGCGATTCAGCCCCTCGATCCCGCTCTTTGCGACAACTGCGTCGCAGAAGCGCTTGCCGTCGCGGTACTGGCGCAGCTTGAGCTCGAAGCCGAGCACGCGCTCGAGCAGCCGCATCGGCCCCGAGCGATCCATGCGCCGGCGCTCGAGCGCCTCGCGCAACTGCGCTTGCGCCGGGATCACCTCGGCGCCGACGGCGTCCATGACGTGCTCGGCGTGGCCCTCGACGACCGCCATCGTCGCCTGGATGCGGTCGACGAGGACGCGGCGCTCGCGGCCGATCACGAGCGTCACGAGCTCGCCCTTGCGGACCGACTCGACCCACGCGCGCATGTCGTCGGTGCTCGGGATCTTCGGGACCCTGGAGGTGTCGAGCTTGACCTCGAGCGTGTCCACGACCTCCCGCACGAGCGAGGCAAGGTGCAGCCTTAACCAAGGAACCGACCCGAACTGCACGGCGTGGGTCAGCTCATGCAGGGTGACCCAGTGCAGCAGCGCCTCGCCGTCGACCTCGAGGCGCTCGGCGGCGCTGCCGAGGTTGGGGCCGACGAGCAGCAGGCGCGCCGCGCCGTCGGAGTCAAGCAGCGGCATGTCGTACTGGCCAAGCACGCGCTGGGCGAGGAAGCCGGTGAGGCCGCCGACTTGGGCTGAGAAGAGCGCGCGCGTGACCGCGCGGGTCGGGCGCCCGAGCAGGCCCATGCCGCCGCCGACGCGGGCGCCGACGCGGTCGAGCACCGGGCGCATCGAGCGCAGGTTCGCCTCGATCCACTCCGAGCGCGAGACCATCTCGGGCTCGGGCAGCGCCGACATCGGCACCAGGCGGCTGTAGGCGAGCACGCGCGTGCGCGAGTCGGCGGCGATCGCCGCGAGATCGCCGGCGGGGGCGGGCGCGTTGCCGCCCTGGCCGCCGATCGTCTCGGCGATCCGCCTGACCAGTGCCCAGTCGATCACTGCACTGATGATGGCAGTGTCAGCAGCTCGGCAAGCGCGGTCTCGCTGCGCGCGGCGACGATCGGCGAGTGCCCGACCAGGTCGAGCGGCGCCCCGAGCGGGTCCTCGAAGGCCGTGAAGGCGACGTGTCCGCCGCTTTCGCGGACGATCAGCTGGGCCGCGGCGACGTCGACCGAGCGGGCGCGCCAGAGCGTCGCCATGCCGTCGACGCGGCCGGCGGCGAGCTGGCAGAGCGCGAACGCCATCGAGCCGAACATGCGCACGCGGTGGGCGACGACGCCGATTGCGGCGCCGCGCTCGGCGAGGCGGTGGGGGTAGGCCGACTCGATCGCGAGCAGCTCGAGCCGGCCGTCGCGGCTTCGGCGCTCGAGCGGCGGCCCGTGCAGGGGTGTGCCGTCGAGCTGGGCGCCCTCGCCGCGGCGCGCCGTCCAGGTCTCGTTTGAGCTGAGGTCGCCGACGAAGGCGAAGGCAACGTCTCGCATTGTCGGGCCGTCGGCGACGGCGATCGAGACGGTGTGGGGGGCGAGGCCGCGCTTGGCGTTCATCGAGCCGTCGATCGGGTCGATCACGACGCGTGTGGGGCCGCCGCCGAAGTCGACCTCGCCGCGCTCCTCAGAGACCGCGGTGAAGCGGGCGCCGGCGTCGTGGAGCTCTTGCAGCTGCGCGAAGATCAGGGTTTCGGCGGCTTGGTCGATCACGAGCGTGCGGTCGCCGCCCTCGCCGCGGCCGACGACGACGGCGCGCTCGGCCGTGCTCGGGAGCGCGGCCAGCATCTCGTGCAGGCCGGTGGCGATCGACCGGCACGCTCCGAGCCAGTCGGGCTCGGCCTGCGCGCTCAGTTCGCTCGCCCCTGCAGCACGGCGACATATCCTAGGTGCAATGGCGAGCGCCCTCGATGGCCTGACCGACGCGCAGCGCGACGCGGTCACCCATCGCGGCTCGCCGCTGCTGGTGATCGGCGGACCCGGGACCGGCAAGACGGAGGTGCTGATCCGCCGCGTGGTGGCGCTGGCCGACGAGGGCCTGGAGCCACACCGGATCCTCGTGCTCAGCTCGCAGGAGGACCTGCGCGAGCGGATCGAGCTTGCTCTCGAGCGCCCGCACGAGGACCTGGCGATCCATTCGTTCTCGGAGCTGTGCCGGACTTTGCTGTCGGTCGAGGCGCGCCACGCCGGCATCGACCCGTTCGTCGACGTGCTGAGCGCGGCGGAGCGGCTGGCGATGCTGCTCGAGCGCGCCGATGAGCTGGAGCTTGCCCACCACGACTTTCGGGGGCGGCCGCTGGCGCTGTTTGCGAGCTTCGTGCGGCGGATCGACGCTTTGAAGGCCGAGCTGATCGACGTTGGCGCGTATTCGGCGTGGGCGGAGGGTGTCGAGGGGGCCGGCGGCGAGCGCGAGCGGGAGTTCGCGGCGGTGTTCGCCGCCCACGACAGGATGCTCGAGGCGCGCGGCGTGTTCGACGAGGGCGGCGTGCTGGCGAGCTGCGTGGCGCTGTTGCGCGGTGATGAGGCGCTGCGGGCGCGGACGGGGGCGCGCTGGGCCGCGTTGCTGGTCGATGACTGGCAGGACCGCTGCGGCGGCGAGCGCGAGCTGGTGGCGGCGCTCGAGTCGGCCGGCGCCGCGCTGAGCGCGGCGGGCGATGACGATCAGGCCTTGTCGCGCGGGCGGGGTGCGGGCGCTTCGAACCTGCTGCGCTTCACCCAGCAGCGCCCGGGGGCGACGGTGGTCAGCCTGTCGCAGAGCTTCCGCTGCCCGCAGCGGGTGCTCGACGCGGCGCACGCGGTCGTGGCCAACGCGGGGCCGCGGATCGGCAAGGACCTCTTGGGAGGCGCGGGCGGCGAGGTGCGCTTCTGGCGGGCCGTCAACGAGCGCGCGCAGGCGCAGCGGGTCGCGGCCGAGCTCGAGCGGCTGATCGGGCGCGAGGGCGTGGCCGCCGAGGCCTGCGCCGTGCTGGTCCGCACGCTCGCCGAGGAGGGCCAGGCGGTGGCGGTCGCGCTCGCCGAGCGGGCCGTCCCGTGTCGGATCGTCGGCGCCGACGCCTTCTTCGACCGCGCCGAGGTGCGCGACGTGCTGGCGTGGCTGCGGCTGCTGGTCGACCCGCGCGATGCGCCGGCGGTCGTGCGGGCGCTCGCGCGCCCGCCGATCGAGCTGCCCTCCGCCGACATCGCGCGCTGCGTGCAGATCTCGCGGCGGCGGCGGATCGACATGGTGGCGGCGCTGACGGCGGCGACCGAGTCGCCCCAGCTCGCGCCCGAGGCGCGTGAGCGGATCTCGCACTTCCTGGCGATCCAGCGCGCCGCCGCCGAGGGCCTCGAGAACACGCGCGCCGACCTCTTCGTCCACCACCTGATCGAGCGGCTCGCGCTGCGCCGCCAGCAGCTCTTCACCGGGCGCCCGGACGTCGTCGAGCGGCTGCTCAACCTCGCCAAGCTCGGCGAGGTGGCGGCGGCGTTCGAGCGGCGCGTGCCGGGGGCGAGCGCGCGCGAGTTCGCCCGCCACGTGGCGGTCGTGGCAGACGCGGGCCTCGGCGAGCAGGAGGCGGCGGTGCCGGGCCGCGCCGGAGCGGTCGCGGTGATGACGCTGGAGTCGGCGGTCGGGATGTCCTTCGACCACGTCTTCGTGCTCGGGCTGCATGCGGCGCGCGGCGGCGGCGTCCTGGCGGGGCGCGGCGGCGCCGGCGAGGGGGTCCCCGCCGGGCTGGCAGATGCGGGCCTGGTGGAGCTGAGCCCGCAGGAGCGCGCGCGACGGCTGCTCTACACGGCGATGACGCGCTCGCGCCAGGGGCTCGTCCTGGCGTTCGCGGCGCGCTCGGCGCGGGGGAGCGAGCGCTCGCCCTCGCCGGCGGTCGAGGACGCCCGCCTCGCGCTGCACGCCGAGTGGGAGTCGCGCGATGAGGAGCTGTTCGGGCCGGCCGAGGCGCTTCACTCGATCTTTCGCGAGCGCCGCGACGAGCTGCTTGCGAGCATCGCGCGCCTGGGTACGCGGCTGGGGGAGCTGCGCTTCGACACCGACCTCGACATCGCCCACGGCGTCGTGCGCTTCGCCGAGCTGGTCAAGCTGGCGTCGCTACTGCAGCGGCGCGACAACGAGCCGGTCGCCGAGGCGCTCGAGGACATCAACGCGCGCCTGGGGGCGGCGCTGACGCCGCTGCAGCGCGAGGTGCTTCAGAGCTCGCCGCTCGATGAGCTGCTGCTCGGCACGGCGAGCGAGACGCGCGCGCGGGCGGTGGCGACCGCGGCGCGCGAGGAGCCCTCGCTGGCGGCGTTCCTGCCGCGGCGCGGCGACGGGCTCGTGCTGTCGGCGTCGGACGTCGAGAGCTACCTCACCTGCCCGCTGCGCTACAAGTTCGCGCGCGTCCTGCGGATCCCGCGCGAGCCGACGCTCAACCAGCGTTTCGGGATCCTCGTGCACCAGGTGCTCGAGCGCTTCCACGAGTCGGGCGACGGCAGCGCCGACGACATGATGCGCCTGCTCGAGGTGGCCTGGCGCCGCGGCGGCTTCGCCGACTCAGACGAGGAGCGCCAGCTGCGCGAGAAGGCGCGCGTCGCCTTGAGCCGCTACCAGGAGCGGCTCGGCTCGGGCGAGGGCGAGCCGCGCTGGTTCGAGCGCTCGTTCAACTTCCGCTTCGGGCGCCACCACATCCGCGGCCGCGTGGACCGCGTCGACGCGCTTGCCGGCGGCGGCTACGAGCTGATCGACTACAAGACGAGCGTGCCGCGGCGCGCGGAGCAGCTGCGCGAGGACGTCCAGCTGGCCTTGTACGCGGTGGCGGCGCGCGAGGCCTGGGGGATCGAGGCGACCGAGCGCACCTACTACTACGTGCTCGACGACGCGCGCGTGCGGCTCGGGATCGAGGACGGCGCCGCGCCCTGGATCGAGGAGACGGTCAACGAGGTCGCGAGCGCGATCCTGGCGCAGGCGTTCGAGCCGACGCCGTCGCACGCGGTCTGCTCGATGTGCGAATACCGGATCGCGTGCCCGGCGGCGGAGAAGTAGGGCGGCGCGGGCGCGCGCGGCGGGGGGACCTTGAACAGCTCCGACCCGCCGATACGCGCCGCTGAACCCGTCGCTCGCGCGGCTCGCGTCGAGCGCGGTGTGGGCGTCGCGACGCTCGGCGATTCGATCACCGCCGGCACGCCCGGCTGGGACCCCGACCCCCGGGTCCGCGAAGCGCAGGGCGCGAGCGATCCCGAGAGCCAGTACCAGCACTGGGCGGCGCTGGCGAATCCCGGCCTCGAGTTTCGCAACCACGGCGTCAACGGGGAGCGCACCGATCAGATCGGCGAGCGCCTGCCGTTGGCGGCGCACGATGCGCAGGTGATCGTGCTTCAGGGCGGCATCAACGACATCGCCCAGGGCCGCGCCGTCGAGGACGCGGCAACCAACATGGGCGCGATGGTCGCCTCGGCGCTGGGCCTTGGTCTGGCGGTCGTGGTCGCCGAGCTGCTGCCGTGGAACAACGGATGGCCCGACGCCGATCCGCGGATCGTCGCGCTGAACGGCCTCTACCGCGCGCTCGCCGCAACCCACGGCGTGCCACTGCTCGGGTTCTACGCGACCCTCGCCGATCCGAGTGGGCCGGGGCGGATGCGGGAGGACTGGACCTCCGACGGCGATCATCCGTCTGTGGAGGGCTATCGCCGGCTGGGGGAGCTCGCCTTCCGGCTACCGGTGGACTGACTACGCTGACCGGGCTGCGCGCCGATCCGACGTCTTCTCAGTGGTGGACGGCGAGCAGGTCGACGATGAAGATCAGGGTGGAATTCGCCGGGATGGCGCTCTGAGAGACGTTCCCGTAGGCCAGGGCCGGCGGAATGATCAGCTCGCGGCGCCCTCCGACGCGCATTCCTTGGATCCCGTCGACCCAGCCCTCGATCACGGCTGTCTTGGTGAGGGCCGTCGTGAAGGTCGTGTTGCGACTCCAGGAGGAGTCGAAGATCTTCCCGCTGCCGTAGAGGGCCCCCACGTAGTTGACCGTGACGGTGTCTCCGGCCTGGGCGGCCGCCCCGGTCCCGGTGATCAGGTCGATCGTCTTGAGTGTCGTCGGAGGCGGGCCGCTCAACGGCGGGATCGTGGGCTCGCTCGAAAGCGGCCCGCTCGCGGGCGTCGTGACTGAGCCGGTTGGGGCCTTCGGGACGCTGGCTGCCGGCGGCGGGGTGTAGATCCGCGGCTGGGGCTGCGATGGCGTGTGCGCGATCGTCCCCGGGTAGCTCGCCGTGCCGTCCGCGACAATCGTGCTCGCCGCGCGAGAGCATGACGGCGCTACGTCGAAGCCTGCCAGGCACACCGTGCGGGTGTGCCAGACCTTGCTGAAGCGGTCCTGGAGCGCCTTGTTGGCGGCCAACGCCTGCGCGGCGGCGATGATCTTGCGAATCACGGGAGTCGCGGCTTGGAGGCTCTTGCCGGCGAACTCGGAGGGGTGCGCCGCGTAGTAAGCCTTGATGCTTGCGGCGCTCACCTGGCCCGCCGCCGCCGCGACCTCGCGTTGTATCGCATTCGCGAGCAGGCTCAGCCGGGTTCGCCACTTGAGATCTCGCTTCGTCTGCCCGGACTTGGCGAGAAACGCGTTCAGCTCCGCGGCCGTGTTGAGTGGTGGCTTGGAACTGCGGCGCTGAGACGCGAAACTCGCATTCACCTGCGCTTCCGTGACGGAAAGGCCGCGCGCATTCGCCTCGCCTTCGATCCAGATCGCCTGGATCAGGAAATTCATGACTTCGCGCACGAGCGCGCGGTAGCTGCCGGCGCAGAGCTTCTTCAGCGCTGCGCCGGATGCTCCGGAGTGAGCCGGCTGGGCGCGCAGCGACGCGATGCACCCGGTGTAGTCGGGCGGCACGGGCACCGCCGGGGCGAGCTTGCCGGTCGTGGTCTGGCCGGCGTCGTTGGCCACTGTGACCCAGTGCTCGAACGCGGCGCGGCTGATGACAGCACTGCCGATGACGGCCACTGGACCACCGGCGCCGGTGGTCGGCGTCGCCGCCGGACTCGTGCCCGCCGCGATGGCGGCGAGGGCGGCGGCACCCGCCACTGCGGCGGCGAGGAGGGGCCGCCGGCGGGGCCGGGTCGTCCGGGTCGCTCGAACTGGACCGGCGATGCGCGCCCGTACCGGCGCCAGCGACCACACGTCCCTGAGGTTACGGCACGGGCGGCACCGGCTCCGCCGCGGCCGTCGGCGCGAGCGCGGGGTCAGCCTGCGGCCACGAGCGGCGGATCGAGCACGATCTCCTCTTCGAACACGAAGCCGGCTTCGAAGGCCCGCCGGACCGGGCAGGTGTCGGCGACGCGGCGCAGGCGCGCGACCTGATCGGCGTCGAGGCTGTCGGGAAGGTGGAGCGCCAGCCCGAGGTGCCTCGGCGTCGTGTCGAGGTCGTAGTCGACGTCGACACGCACGCCCTCGATGTTCCAGTCGTGTCGGCGGGCGTAGAGGGTGATCATTGTCGAGACACAGGAGGCGACCATCGCCGGGAGCAGCTCGTGCGGCGCCGGCGCCGAGTCGGTTCCGCCGAGGCCCTCGGGCTCGTCGGTGATGATGGTGTGGCGCCCGTTGACGTCGATCTCGTGGCGCAGCGTGCCGTCGATCGGGTGAGCGCTCGCGGTGAAGCTCATGGTCGTGCCTTTCTCATGCGTGTCCGAAGGTCACGTCGGGCAGTACGCGGTGCGCCCAGCGCGGTAGGTACCAGGCCCAGCGCCCCATCAGCCGCAGCAGCACCGGCACCAGCAACAGCCGGACCAGCGCGGCGTCGAGCAGGACGGCGACGCCGAGGATGATTCCCATCTCCTTCGGCGGCAGCGGCCCGGACAGGGCGAAGGTGAAGAAGACGGCGACCATCACGGCGCCGGCGGCGAAGATGACGCGGCCGGAGTGGGCGACGCCGCCGATCATCGCCTCGTGGGCGTCGTGGGTGCGATCCCAATGCTCCTTCGCGCTCGAGAGCAGGAACATCGTGTAGTCCATCGAGATCGCGAAGATCATCGCGAAGAAGAAGACCGGTCCCCAGGCGTCGAGGAAGCCCTGCGGCTGGAAGCCGAGCAGCGTGTGCAGCGCGCCGTCCTGGAAGATCCACTTGGCGATGCCGAATGCCGCGCCGGTGGCGAGCAGGTTCGTGAGCACGCCGGCGGCCGCGATCAGGGGCGCCTGCAGCGCGACGAGCAGCAGCAGGAAGCCGAGCACCAGCACGACGCCGATCACCAGCGGCGTCTTCGCCGAAAGCGCGGCCTGCAGGTCGTGGTTCTCGGCGACCGCGCCGCCGATCAGCGCCCCGGCCGGCAGCTCGGCGCGGAGGCGGTCGATCGTGGCGCCGACGGCGGGGTTGGAGGGGTCCTGCTTGGGGATCGCCGTCAGCAGCGCGTAGCCGCCGGCGGTCTGCGTCGGCAACAGCGCCGCGATGCCGCGGTCGCGCGCGGCGAGCTTCGCGCTCGCGGCGGCCTCTGCGGCCGGCGCGACGATCTGGAGCGGCCCGGTGGCGCCGGGACCGAACGCGGCCTGCGCCTGCGCGTAGCCGAGGCGCGAGGTGTCGGAGCTGGGCACCACCTTGATCGAGGGCATCGACGTCTTCAGCTGCGTGACCGGGATCGCGAGCGCGACGAGGACGGCGACGGCCGCGATGCCGTAGAGCGCGGGGTGGCGCCAGAGCCGCTCGGCCCAGGCGGCGAACCTCGGGGAGCGGTGCTCGTCGGAGTGCGCCCACGGCAGCGCCAGCTTGTCGACGCGCGGCCCGAGCTTGGCCAGCGCCGCCGGCAGCAGCGTCAGCGTCGCGGCGAGCACGAAGATCACCGCGAGCATGATCCCGAGGCTCATCGATCGAAACGCGGGGCTGGGGACGAGCATGACGGCGCTCAGCGAGATCAGCACCGTCGCGCCGCTGAACAGCACGGCCTTGCCGGCGGTGTCCATTGCGACGGCAGTAGCCTCGACCGCGGGCAGCTTCGAGCCGAAGAAGGCGGCGCGGAAGCGGTGCACGATGAACAGCGCGTAGTCGATGCCGAGCGCGAGCGCGAACATCAGCGCGAAGTTCATCGCCCAGATCGAGACCGGCATCAGCCGCGAGGTGAGGTAGAGCGAGCCGGCGGCGGCGAGCAGGCCGATCATCGTCAGCATCAACGGCAGGCCGGCCGCGACCAGCGACCCGAACGCGAGCAGGAGGATGCCGAGCGTCACGGGCCAGGAGATGACCTCCGACTTGAGCATGGCGTTGCGGTTGGCGACGTTGAAGTCCGACCACATCGCGGAGGCCCCCGTCAGGTCGACCGAGACTGCGGGAGAGCCGAGCGCGGCGAGCTTGCCCTTCAGGCGGTCGGCGGCGCGGACCATGTCATTTGAGCCGCGGGCGGCGCCGGCCTGAACGATCGCCGTGTGGCCGTCGCGCGAGATCGAGACGCCGGCCGCCGGGGCGAGCACGGTGGAGACGGCCGGGTCGGCGCGCAGCGTGCGTTCGACGCGCGCGATCGCGCTGCGGAAAGCGGGGGCGCCGACGGTCTCATTCGGCGAGTGCACGACAGTCATCAGGCCGTAGCTGCCGAGCCCATGAAAGTGCTTGTCGATCAGCTGGCGCGCCGCTACCGACTGCGATCCGGTGGCTTCCCAGCCGGCGCCTGAGAGCGCGGTCTCGACGCGCACGGCGAAGAAGCCGAGCACGACGGCGACGACGAGCCAGGCGGCCAGGACGAGGCGGAAGTGGGTGGCGGTGTAGCGGCCGAGGCGGCCGAGCGGTCCGACCGTGGTCATCCAGGCATCTCCTCATCCGGGCCTGGGTAGACGGCCGAGCGCAGGCCGAACGCGCGGTGAAGCACGATCGACGTGGGGCATGCGCCGCCGACGACGTACAGCCACTGGTTGACACCGACGAAGGCGGTCAGCAGCAGGAACCAGGGCGAGACGGCCGCCGCGAGCGCCGCCGACAGCAGCGTCACCGTCCCGGCGAGCGCGAACAGCACCCGCTCGAGTGGCCAGCCTCGGTGTGTGGTGTTGGGGAGGTGGGCGATGGCGGTGTTCACGGCTTGCTACTGCACAACTGTACGATGGTTGACTTGTCAGGACGATAGCGCTATTGCGACAACTTGTCAACTACACAACCGCGTGCTTGTGTTACCCTACCTCCCGTGGACCAACACGCGGCCATCGCCCACCCGCTGACCGAGCCGCTCATGGAGCTCGTCGCGCAGCGCTTTCGCGTGCTCGGCGAGCCGATGCGGCTGAGGTTGCTCGATCGTCTCCGGGACGGGGACGCCACCGTCGGCGAGCTGCAGGACGCGCTCGGCGCCTCGCAGCAGAACGTTTCCAAGCACCTCGGGATCCTCCACGCCGCCGGGATGGTCAGCCGCAACAAGCAGGGCAACCGCACCGTCTACGCGATCGGCGACCCCAGCGTCTTCGAGCTCTGCGACCAGGTCTGCGGCGGCGTCCGCCGCCAGATCAACGAGCTCGACTCGCTCCTGCAGGGCGTGGGCGCACCGCCTCGAAGGTAGATGCCGCCGGCCCGATCCGTTGCGCGACTAAAGCGCGACGGGACATGCTGCCGATGGCACGGTCATGCTGGCATTTCGCCTGGCCCGGTCGTTGATGTCGATGCCAGGTCGGATCTTCGAGGAGCTGGCACAACATCGCAGCCGGACGATGGCGGCGGTCGACTCGCTACAACAAACGCTCCTCGGCACGCGCGGGTTCACGCTGATCGAGCTGCTCGTGGTGATGCTGGTGATCGGCCTGCTCGCGGCGGTTGCGCTGCCGACGTTCCTCAATGCGCGCGTGAGCGCCTCTGATTCGCTCGCGAAGTCGCTGGCGAGCGCGGCGCAGACAGCCGCGGAATCGATCGCGATCGACCACGGCGGCGGTTACGCAAGCGTGACCACGGCGACGCTCAAATCGCTCGACCCGACGATCGCAACCGTCGCGCGGGGCAACGAGGCGTACATCAGCAGGGCCAGCGGCACTGCTAGCAGCTACACGCTGACCGCCACCGCGGTGACGACCGGCGACACCTACACGATCGCCCGCAGCGCCAGCGGGATCGTCTCCCGAACCTGCACGGTCAGGACGACCGCCGAGCGCGGCGGCTGCCCCCGCGCGACCACGACGAGGGCGAGCCCGGCCTTCACCTGGTGAGGGGCGCGGGCAGACGTGCGCGTCCGGGCCCGCCGCACGGTCATCGGTCTTGACGACCACCGGCGACGCCGCGGCGACGCTCACCGCTCACCCGAGCAGCCGCGGCTTACTCGTCGTTACCGCGCTGGCGCAGGAAGCGCTGGAACTCCCGCGCGATCCGGTCCCCGTTGATGTCCGGGGTCTCCTCGCCAGCCTCATCGGCAGCCATCTGCTCGAGCCGCTCGACGAACGCCTGCACGTCGGGGTCGCTCTGCACCGCGAGGCCGACCTGGCGCTCGTAGTCGCTCGCGGCGGTCTCGAGGTCGCTGGCGTCGACCGACACGCCGACGAGGCTCTCGAGCTTGCGCACGAGCGCGAGCGCCGCCTTCGGGTTCGGCGCCGCGGCGACGTAGTGGGGGACGCTCGCCCACAGGCTCGCCGAGGGGATGCCGCGCTCAAGGCAGGCGCTCGAGAGCACGCCGACGATCCCGGTCGGGCCCTCGTAGCCGGTGCCGTGCAGGCCGAGGCGCTCGGCGACGGCGGGGTCGGAGGCGCCGCCGCTGACGGGCACGGGCAGGCTGTGAGGCACGTCCGCGAGCAGTGCGCCGAGCGAGCAGACCAGCTGCACACCGAGCGCCTCGACGAGGTCGAGGATCAGCGTCGTGAAGGCGCGCCACCGCATCGACGGCTCGGGGCCGCCGAGCAGGATCAGATCGCGCGGCGCCCGCGGCACCTGCGCGACGAAGACCTCGACGGCGGGCCAGATGATCTCGCGCGCGCCGCTCGAATCGGTCTTGACCTTCGGGCGCACGCTCTGGAAGTCGTAGAACTCCTCGGGGTCGATCTGCGCGAAGCGCGTCGCGCCCAGCGAGGCGCCGACGAACGACAGCGCCGAGGAGGCCGCGTCGCCCGCATCGTTCCAGCCGGTGAAGGCGCAAACCAGCGCCGGGGCCCGCAAACGGTCTGGCCGATGGTCCCAAATCAGCGGCTGCATCCGCTTCACCGTACATCATGGAGCGATGACAACCGCCATCCTGGCAGCAGTGCCGCGCGAGGGCACGCTGGCGACGCTTCGCCCCGGCGACGGGGTCGACGGCGTCTTCGCCTGCACACGCAAGGAGCGCCTCGCCGCACGCACCGGCGCGCCCTACCTCTCGATCGAGCTGCGCGACCGCAGCGGCGCGCTGCCGGCGCGCGTCTTCCGCGACGCCGACCTGCAGGGCGGGCGCTTTGACGCCGGCGAGCTGGTGCGCGTGCGCGGCCGCGTCGTGCGCTTCCGCGAGCAGACCCAGATCGAGCTCGAGCGGATCGAGCGGGCGCCGGCTTCCGAAGTGGACCCCGCCGACTTCCTGCCCGTCGCCTACCGCGACCTCGACGAGCTCGACGGCTTCCTTGAGCACCTCGCGCGCGAGGTCGCCGACCCCGGCTACCGCAACCTGCTCGAGCGGCTGCTGACCGACGCGCAGCTGCGCGCGCAGTTCCGCCGCGCCGCCTGCACGCGCGGCGGCCACCACGCCTACCTCGGCGGCCTGCTCGAGCACACCGTCGCGGTCGCCACGCTCGCCCAGGAGCTCGCGCTCGGGCACCCGCGCCTCGACTCCGACCTGCTGATGACCGCCGCGATCGTCCACGACCTGGGCAAGACGCGTGAGTTCACCTACGGCGCGGCGATCGAGCCCAGCGAGGAGGGCCGCCTGCTCGGCCACGTCCAGATCGGCCTGCGGATGCTCCACGAGCGCGGCCGCGGCGTCCTCGATGAGCGCCGGATGCTGGCGCTCGAGCACTGCGTGCTCTGCCACCACGGCGCCGACGCCGCGCCCGGCGGGCGCTTCCAGAGCGTAGAGGCGCTCGCGCTGCACCGCCTCAACTCACTCGACGCGAGCGTCAAGGGCGCGCTCGAGCACGGTCTCGATCGGCTGCGCTGAGTCCGCGCCAGCTCGATGCTCTGCGCCGCGCTTCGCAGCTCGTCGACGCTGATGACACGCTGACGGCGGGCGCCGCTTGGCGCTCGGCTACCGAGGCGTGACGCGGTAGAGCGCGCTCGGACCCGTGACGGTGGCGGCGGAGGTCCCGGCCGGGTAGTTGACGATCGGGGGGTCGAGGAAGAAGAGCGAGCGGCCGAGTGTGACCACCGGCGGGCTGGTGTATTCCATGAAGAAGCCGGCGGGCGGTGTGACGCTCGCGACCTGCGAGGGGCGCCCGCTGGCGGGGTCGATTCGCATGACCAGCTGCTGCTTCTGCGCCGGGAGCTGCTGCTGCACGGTCCAGATGCCGGCGGCGCTGTCGCCCGCAAAGGCCGTCTGGTTGTAGCCCAGCTCGTAGCCGGCCGAGAACCGCGAGCTGATCTCCAGCGCGGGCGCCGTGCTCGTGCCGTTGATGCGCAGCAGCGTCGAGCTCGTGCCGGCGTGGTTGATGTCGATCCACAGCGAGCGGCCGGCGGCGAGCATCCAGTTGGCGTCCCAATGGATCTTGCGGACGAGGCGCGCACGATCCATCCCCGGCGCGACGCGGTAGAGGCCGCCGGCAGAGGGTGGGTCGAAGCCGCTGTTGACCGCCGCCGCGATCCAGAACCCGTCGCCGTCGGCGGCGAGCAGCGGTCTGTCGACCCACGGCATGCGGATGCTCTGGAGCACGGTCCCGGTCGCCTGGGAGATGCGAAGGAGGACCGCTCCGCGCGTGGTCGAGGGGTCGTAGACCCAGAGGTAGCCGTCGCCGTAGACCCACTCGGCGTCAGTGTCGGAGGCTTCGGAGTAGCGCATCACGACCGGCCCGACCGTGTAGCCCGCGGCGGTGGCATGGACGATCCTGACGGTCGATCCGCGCGGGGTCCCGTTGTCGACGGAGTTCAGCGGCAGCACGCTCACCCCGTAGAGGCGCGGGTCGATGCAGTCGCCGCTGCGCTCGTCTGAGAGCGCCAGCGTGGCCGGGTCGACGACGGCGGAGTGGCAGTTCGTCGCGGGCGGGAAGCGCGGGCCGGCGCTGAAGCTCGCCGAGGGGAAGTCCGAGTCGCCTTCGGGGCCGCCGGAGAGGATCAGCCTGCCGTCGACGACGGCGAGCGTCTCATACAGGTCGGCCGGCGAGAGGCGCACCGAGGCGACGCTGACGCGGTCACTCGCCCCGTGCGTGGGGCGCCCGGCCGCGCTTGTCGCACTCGCGTAGGACGCGGCGATGGCCGCTGCCGTGGCGGCGATCGCCGCCACGCGCCGGGGCGAGCAGGCGATCGTCATCGGCACACCGCGGGTGGCCTCAGCGCAGCTCGAACTCGCCGCGGGCCACGATCACGGCGGCGCCGCCGACCTCGATCCGCTCGACCTGCTCGCGCGAGCCCTCGACGCGCGCGTGCAGCACCGAGGGCCGCAGGATCTCGGCGCCCTGGCGGATCTCGATCTCCTGCCCGAAGGCGATCGCGCCGTGGCGCGCGAGGTGAAGCGCGAGCGGACCGGCCGCCGAGCCGGTCGCGGGGTCCTCGGGCACGCCGAGCGCCGGCCCGAACACGCGCGCCTTCCAGTGGCCGGTGGTTGTCGGGGCGAAGCAGCAGACGTTGGCGGCGAGCGGGATCAGCGCCTGCATGTTCGGCGCAAGCGCGGCCACCGCCAGCGCGTCCTCGAGCGCGACGAAGACGGTGCGCGGGCCGTTGACGTAGACCTCGAGCGGCAGCTGCGAGCGCGCGACGGCAAGCGCGGCGAAGAGCTCGGGGCCGGCGTCGAAGGGCGCGATCGTGGGAAGCGGCTGCGACATCCGCCCGAAGACGACGCGGCCGTTTGCGCGCTCGAGCGTGAGCGGCACGATCCCGGCGCCGGTCTCGATCGCGATCTGATCGCGATCGCCGGCCAGCACGAAGGACGCGCCGAGCGTCGGGTGCCCGGCGAAGGGGAGCTCGGCGTTCGGCGTGAAGATGCGGATGCGCGCGTCGCCGCCGCTGCGCGGCTGCAGCGCGAACACGGTCTCCGAGAGGTTCAGCTCCCGCGCGAGCCGCTGCATCGTGGCGTCCTCGATGCCGCTTGCGTCGGTGAAGACCGCCACGCCATTGCCCTCGAGCGGCGTGTCGGTGAAGACGTCGACGATCGTGTAGGCGAGGGCGCTCATCGCTGCTCAGCCTAGGTCACTCGCGCTCGGCGCGCAGCCCGGCGACGATCGTCTCGATGCCGGCGCGGAAGTTCGCCTCGCTCGGCTCGCTCGCGAGGCGGCGGCCGAGCGCGCGCACGGACGGCAGCTGGACGTCGCCCGGCGGCTCGATCGCGAAGCCGGTGATCTCCGAGAGCGCGTAGCCACGAGCGTAGCTCGCGACGAGCCGGTAGGCGAAGATCGCCCGCGCCGGCGTGAAGCCGCCGCGGCGAAGGCTCGTGAGGACGTCGTCGATCGGTCGCAGCTCGGTCGATGTGCCGAGCACGCGGGTCCCGACCAGCGCGAACGCGGCGGGGTGGCGGCGTGCGAGCGAGCGCAGCTCACCGGCGAAGGTGCGCAGGGCATCGGCCCAGTCGTCCTCGTCCGTGTGGCGCTCGATCTCCGTCGCGAGGTGGTGGGCGAGCGCGTCGAGCAGCGCGGTGCGGTCGGCGAGGTGGCGGTAGAGCGACATCGCCTCGACGCCGAGCTCGCTGCCGAGGCGGCGCATCGTCAGCGCCTCGGCGCCCTCGCGGTCAAGCAGCGCGAGCGCGGCGGCGACGATCGACTCGCGCGAGAGCTTGGCGGGGCGGCCGCGTCGGCGCCGCGGCGGTTGGGGCTGCGGCTGCGGCTGCGGCTGCGCGCGCCGTCCCGCGCTCTGCTCGCTCATCGGGGCGCGGCGATCTCTTGCGCGGGCGGGGCCATCGGGAGCGCCAAACGCTACGGGATATCAGACAGCCGGGGCCTGGGCCTGAACGACCTGCGGCGGCCGGGTGGCGGCCGCCGCAGGGTCCGGTCGGGTGGCTGGTCGCCGCGCGGGGCCTACGCCGCCTGGCGGTCCATCTCGGGCGCTTCGCGCAGCAGCCGCGGTGCCGGCAGGCGCGCCGGCTTGGCGTCTACGGCGACCGCCTCGCCGCGCGAGTCGTAGCGGCGCAGCAGCGCGAGCGCGAGCACGATCGCGGCCGCGATGCAGACCACGCCGATGTCGAAGGCGAGGTGGTAGCCGCCGAGCAGCGAGCTCGCGAGGCCATGCCCGTGGGCTTCGAGCGTCTGCGAGCGGGTCGTGGCGAGGGTCCCGAGGACGGCGAGCCCGAGCGCGCCGGCGACCTGCTGGGAGACGTTCACGATGCCCGAGCCGAGGCCCGCGTCGGCGACCGGCACATCGGCCATCGCCACGGTCAGAAGCGGCATGAACGAGCTGCCGATGCCAAGGCCGATCGCGAACATCGCGAAGAAGATCGTCGGGAAGAAGCTCGTGTGCGTACCGGCGGTCGCGAGCAGCAGCAGGCCGACGATCACCGAGCTCATGCCGCCGAGCAGCGTGCGCATCGGGCCGAAGCGCCTGACCAGGCGCGCGGTCACGCCGAGCGAGAGCACGCCGACGGTCAGCGTCCACGGCAGGAACGCGAGGCCGGTGCCGAGTGAGCTGTAGCCGAGCACGTGCTCGAGATAGAGCGTCCCCATGAAGAAGGTCGAGTACATCGCGGTGACGAGGAATCCCCGCACCGCGCTCGAGGCGATCAGGCCGCGCAGGCGCAGGATCCGAAGCGGCATGATCGGGTTCTTGATCCGCGCCTCGACCGCGATGAAGGCAGCCAGCAGCGCGATCGCGATCGCGCCGAAGCCGAGCACCTGGTGCGAACCCCAGCCGTGGCTCGTCGCCTGCACGATCGCGTAGACGAGCGACATCAGGCCGGCGGTGACGAGCGTGGATCCGAGCCAGTCGATGCCGTTGGAGATCCCGATGCCGTGGTCGGTGGGGATCAGGCGGGCGCCGAGTATCCAGGTGATGACGCCGATCGGCAGGTTGACGAAGAAGATCCAATGCCAGTTGACGGCCTCGGTGAGGACGCCGCCGGCGAGCAGGCCGAGCGATCCGCCGGCCACCGCGACGAACACGTAGGCACTCATCGCCTTCGCGCGCTCGGCCGGCTCCGGGAACTCGGTGACGACGATCGCGAGGATCACCGACGCCGACAGCGCGGCACCGAGGCCCTGCAGGAAGCGGGCGCCGATCAGGAAGCCCTGGCTTGGGGCGAGGCCGCACAGAAGCGATGCCGTCGTGAAGACGGCGACGCCGGTCAGGAAGACGCGCTTTCGCCCGACCAGGTCGCTGAGGCGGCCGGCGAGCAGCAGGAAGCTGCCGAAGGTGATCAGGAACGCGTTGATGACCCAGGTCAGGTTGCCCTGGGTGAAGTGGAGGTCGCGCTGGATCGAGGGCAGCGCGACGTTGACGATGGTCGTGTCGAGGACGTTCATGAGCTGCGCGAGGCAGACCACGCCGAGCGCGAACCAGCGGCGGCGGTCGCTGGCGGAGGCGGAGGCGGCGAGGGGGTTCATGCGGGCGGCGATGGTGTTCATGCGGGTCTTCCCAACTGTTGAGACTTGCCGAGGCCGGTGATAAAGTGGAGGCACCCTCCAGACATATGTGGAGGATGCCTCCGGTAATATATGGAGGCAGCCTCCGATTGTCAAGCCGGATTCGAAGAACTACGCATGAGCACCACGGAGCACCCGCCCATGAGCACCACCGACACCCATCTGATCGCCGACCCGCATCTCGAAGTCATCGCGCGACGCCCCAAGCGGGCCGATGCGCTGCGCAACTACGAGGCGCTGATCGCCGCCGCGCGCGAGGCCTTCGCGGAGGGCGGCACCTCGACCTCGCTCGAGGAGATCGCGCGGCGCGCCGGGGTGGGCATCGGCACGCTCTACCGCCACTTCCCGAGCCGCCAGGAACTGCTCGAGGCGGTCTACGTCGACGAGGTCGAGGCGCTCTGCCAGTCGGCCCAGGATCTGGCCGAGCTCGAGCCCTGGGACGCGCTCGTCGCCTGGCTGCACCGCTTCATCTCCTATATCGCCGCGAAGCAGGCCCTCGCCGGGGCGCTGCTCGACTACCTCGACCGCGACGCCGACTTCTTCCGCGGCTGCCGCGGCGCCTTCTACGCCGCCGGCGAGCCGCTGCTCGCGCGCGCGCAGGACGCCCACGTCGTCCGCGAGGACACCAACATCAGCGAGGTCGTCCAGATGGTCAGCGGCATCGCGAAGATCCCCTCCGGCGACCCCGAGCAGATCCGCCGCATCCTCGACATGGCGATCGACGGGCTGCGCTACCGGGGCTAGCGCCTCGCAACGCCGCCGGCGTGCCGTCCGACGGAGCTGAGAAGCTCCTCGGTCCCATGGAGATCGTGATGCTGATAGTCGGCGCGGTGATCGGCGCAGCGGTAGCCGCGGCGCTGCTCAGCGGGCGCCTACGCGCCGAGCGCGCGCTGCGTGAGGCCGAGCGCGCCAGCCACGCCGGCCAGCTCGAGCTGATCGAGGCCTCGCGCAGCCAGCTGCGCGACGAGATGAAGGGTATCTCGACGGCAGTGCTCGAGAAGACCGCGGAGTCGCTGACGCGCGAGCTGACGGCGCAGCGGCGGATCGACGACGAGCGCGCCGCCGGCGAGATGGGCAAGCGCGCCGCCGAGCTGCGCGGCCTGGTCGAGCCGATGAAGGAGAAGCTCGGCAAGGTCGAGAGCCAGATCGAGCTGCTCGAGCGCGAGCGCCGCGAGTCGGCCGGACAGCTCGGGGAGATGTTTCGCCAGCTCAACGAGGGGCTGGCCGGGCTGCGCACCGAGACCGGCACGCTGGTGGGAGCGCTGCGGCGGCCGACGACGCGCGGCTCCTGGGGCGAGATCCAGCTTCGCAACGTGATCGAGATGGCGGGCATGGTGGCCCACTGCGACTTCACCGAGCAGACGACGATCGACGGCGACGGCGGTCGGCTGCGCCCCGACGTGCTCGTGCGCCTGCCCGGCGGCAAGCTGATCGTCGTCGACTCGAAGGTCCCGCTCGACGCCTACCTGCAGGCGACCGAGGCCGCTACCGACGAGGAGCGCGGCGTGCACCTCGCGCGCCACGCGCGCCAGACGCGCGACCACATCACCAAGCTCGCCTCCAAGGGCTACCAGTCGCAGCTCGAGTCAAGCCCCGAGCTGGTCGTGATGTTCGTGCCCTCCGACGGCATCTATCACGCCGCCCTCAGCGAGGACCCCTCACTGCTCGAGTACGGCGTCGACCAGCAGGTGCTGCTGGCGACCCCGACGACGCTGATCGGCCTGCTGCGCGCCGTCCACTACGGCTGGAAGCAGGAGCTGATCGCCGCCTCGGCGCGCGAGATCGCCGAGACCGGGCGCGAACTGCACAAGCGGATCGCCCGCTTCGTCGAGCCGCTCGCGAAGGTCGGCCGCCAGCTCGGCTCGGCCGTCGGCGCCTACAACGAGGCGGTCGGCTCGTTCGAGTCGCGCGTGGTGCCGCAGCTGCGGCGGATCGAAGAGGCCGGCGCCAGCTCCGGCCGCGCCGTCGAAATCGGCGGCATCGAGGAGTCGCCGCGCACGCTGACAGCCGCGATCGGCGAGCTCGCCGACGAGCCCGCCGAGGAGCGCGCTTCGATCGCCGAGCTAGCGCCGGGCGAGCGGCGCGCCGGCGGCACGGGCGAGATCCGCGCGGCCTAGCGCCGCCGCGGTCCGGGCGATATCCGCGCGGCCCAACGGCGCGCGCGGCGTCCTACCGGGCAGCCCGAGCGCAGGCGCCCCGACGAGATTTCGCTGCGGCCTCAGCCGCCGAAGGGCGAGGGCGCTGCGGGGTCCTGCAGCGGCGCGGTCGGTCCGGCCGGGACCGCTGCTGCGGGCGGTGCGGGCGGCGCAGGCGGCGCGACGGCGACCGGGGCGGCCTCCGGAGCCGCGACCGGGGTCACGGCCGGCGGTGCCGGCGCCAGCGTCTCTTGCGAGTTGCCGCTGATTGACTCCTTGAAGCCGCGCATGCCTTCGCCGAGCGAGCGCCCGATCTCCGGCAGGCGCTTGGCGCCGAAGACCAGCAGCACGACGAGCAGCAGCAGCAGGATGTGAAGAGGATTGTCGAGGCCCATGCGACGCAGAATAGCGCAGGGCGCCACAGCCGGGCGCGATTGAGCGTGCCGAGTGCCGGCGGGCGTGGCCGGATCGCTCGCCGCGCCATACTGCGTACATGCGCCTACAGCTTGAGATCGCTGAGCTTCTCGAGCCGCTGCGCGCCGAGCCCGCCGCGACCGCGATCCTGCTCGACATCGACGGCACGCTGGCGCCGATCGTGCGCCATGCCTCCGACGCCCACGTTCCCGAGCCGACGCGCCAGCGCCTGATCGCGCTCTCGAAGCAGTACGGCCTGGTCGCCTGCGTCAGCGGTCGCCAGGCGGCGGTGGCGCGCCAGATGGTCTCGATCGGCTCGATCGCCTACATCGGCAACCACGGCTGCGAGCTGTTGCGGCCCGCCTCGCACGAGACGATCGTCGAGCCCGAGGTCGCCGCCTGGACCGACCGCGTGCAGGCCTTCGCCGCGCGCGTCGACACGCCGGCGCTGCAGCAGCTGCGCGTGCGCCGCGAGGACAAAGGCGCGATCGTGGCCTTCCACTGGCGCGGCGCTCCCGACGAGGGCGCCGCCCTGGTCGCGGTCGCCGCGATCGAGCTCGCCGCCACGGACGCCGGACTCGACCCCCATCGCGGCCGCAAGGTGCTCGAGATCCGCCCGCCCGTGCCGATCGACAAGGGCCACGGCGTGCGCTGGGTGCTCGCCGAGACATCGCCCGCGGCCGCGCTCTACATGGGCGACGACCTGACCGACATCGACGCCTTCGCCGGTGTGCGCTCGGTCGTCGGCGACGCGGCGGTCTGCATCGGCGTGCGCTCCGACGAGACGCCCGCCGAACTCGAGGCGGCCGCCGACGCGATGGTCGAAGGCACCGACGGCGTCTGCGAACTGCTCGAGGCGCTGCTGCGCTGAGATGTCGTTTGCCGACTTCGTGAAGGCAACCGTGGTGCTCTCCGCGGCATCGGCCACGACCCTCGCAGCGATCACGCTGCTCAGCGCGCGCGGGGCCAACCAGCCGGGGACCGCCACGATCGCGCTGGGCTGGTGGGCGGTCGCCAGCGTGATCGGCATCTTGCTCGGGCGCCGTGCCGCGGCCTCGCCTCCGATCGCGCGGCTGCTCGGCGGCGCCAAGACCGTCAGCGTGCTGCCGCCGCAGCGCCCCGGTCGGGTCCTGCTCGCTCGCCTGTGGCCGCTGCTGGTCTCGACCCTCGTCGCCGGCGGCCTCTCGCTGCTGTGGCCCCAGATCCCCGCCGTCGCGACCGGCTTCGCCGTGATCTGGGCGCTCGCATGGCGCCAGCAGCACGCGGCGATCATCGCGATCGAGCGCCGCGACGGCGTCCGCTTCTATGTCGAGGAGACCTCGCCGCTGCGGCCGATCACGCTCACGCGCACCCCCGGCTTCAAGGCCTACCTGCCGGCCGAGCGGCACACGGCGGCGTGAGCAGAGCCTGATGGCCGAGCTGCTGCTCGTCTCGCTGGGCTCAACGGTCGGCCTGCGCGCCTCCGACGCCGAGCTCGCGGCTAGCCTGCGGCGCTGCGGTGCGGACGTCGCCGTCGTCGCCGCGGCAACGCCGCGCCAGGTGCGCACACTCGCCCTGACCGACCTCGCCTGGGCGCGCGCCGCGCGCGTCGCGGCCTTCGCCGGGATCGCGCGCGAGCAGCCTCGCGCGATCATCTACTCGACGATCACCGCCGCGCTGCTGGCGCCGACGCCGGGCGCGATCCGCCTCGACGCGCTGAGCGCCCAGAACCGCCCCGGGCGCCACGGCATCTGGCAGCGCCCGCGCGAACGTACGGTCCTCGCGCGCGCGCCGCTGCTGCTGCCCGTCAGCGAGGCGGCGCTCACCGGCGCGCCCGCGCGCCATGCCCCCGCGATCGTCGTTCCGATCGTCGTCGGCCCGTCGGGGCCGCTGCTCCCGCGCGAGCAGCGCGACATCGCCGCGATCACCTACGCCGCCAACCCGGACAAGAAGGGCCTCGACCGCGTTCTCGAGGCCTGGGCAGCGGCGCGCCGCGAGGGCGAGGAGCTCGTCCTCACCGGCATCGACGACGCGCCGCGCGCGGAGGGCGTGCGCCTCGCCGGCACGCTCGAGCGCGAGGAGTACCGCGCGCTGCTGCGTCGCTCCCGCCTCTACCTCGCCGCGCCGCGCCGCGAGGAGTACGGGATCGCCCAGCTCGAGGCGCTCGCCGACGGGGCGATGCTCGTCTCCAGCGAGACCGCCGTGCCCTACGCCGCGCTCGGGCTGGCGCGCGAGGCCGACCCGCGCCTGGTCGGGCCGGACCTGGCGGGCGCGATCCGCACGGCGCTCGATGACCCGCGGCCCGACTACGCGGCGGCCGTGGCGCCGCTGCTCGAGCGCTTCAGCGCCGCCAGCGTGGACCGCGTCATCGCCGAGCAGGTGCTGCCGGCGCTGCTCGGCGAGCGCTGAAGCGCTCTGCGAGCGGGCGCACGTTCCGGATGCGCCGACCCGC
>DATNHQ010000020.1:0-2206 GCA_035604915.1 Solirubrobacteraceae bacterium | reverse complement strand
GCCACGATCGGCCGCCCATCGCGCTCGCCGACCAGCAGCGGCGCCGGCGGCAGCGGCGCGCAGTCAAGTTCCGCAAGCCGCGCCAGCGCCGGCGCATCGGCCGCCGCGGCGAAGCGGACCGTGAGCGGATCGTGCGAGCGCACCGGCGCGGGGCCCTCGAGCGCGGCGAGCATCGGCCCGAGCCGCTGCGCCCGGGCGTCGACGGCGTTGGCCCGCTGGCGAATGATCGCCATATAGAAGTCAGAGTAGTTCAATGTAGCCTCGCGAATGACGTCCAAGGAGTCAGAACGACCGATTGCTTGACCTTAGCAACCTGGAGCCGCGCTGGCAATGTCCTTCATTTCATGATTGAATGACCGCGATGACGCCGAGCCATGACGCCCTCT
The DNA here is from genome assembly GCA_035604915.1 of Solirubrobacteraceae bacterium. Lineage (GTDB taxonomy): Bacteria > Actinomycetota > Thermoleophilia > Solirubrobacterales > Solirubrobacteraceae > Palsa-513. The sequence continues at coordinate 1,820 of DATNHQ010000020.1, read as the reverse complement.
CCGTCCCGGACCCGGCCACGTCGGCGCTCGAGCGCCGGCTCGCCGGCCTCGAACGCGCCGGCGCGCGATCGCTGACCGCGCAAATCGTCGGGCTCTTTCTGGAGGCGATCGCCAGCGGCGAGCTGCCGCCGGGGGCGAAGCTCCCGCCGACGCGCCGGCTCGCGGCCGTCGCAGGCATAAACCAGCTCACGGCGACCCGCTGCTACAGGCGCCTGCAGGATCTCGGCGCGGTCGTCTCGGAGGTCGGTCGAGGGACCTTCGTGCGCGCCGGCGGTGCCGCCTCGCACGAGCTTGGTCGCAGCAGCGACGCCTCCTGGCAGTCCTACGTGCTCCCACCCGACCGAACCGACCAGAGCGACGCGATCGTCAGCGAGATAGCTCGCCACGTCGAGGACCCGCGCGTGATCCCGCTCTCGGCCGGCTATCCCGCGCTCGACCTGCTGCCGCTCGAGGAGCTCCGCGCCGCCGCCGCCGCCGCGATCGAGCGCCACGGCGCGCGCTCGTTCCAGTACGGGCCGATCGAGGGCGTCAGCGAGCTGCGCGAGGCCCTCGCGCAGCTCGGTCGACAGCGGGGGCTCGATGACGATGCCGACTCGATCGTCGTCACGACCGGTGCGCGCCAGGCGCTCACGCTGACGGCTCGCGCGACGTTGCGCCCGGGCGACAAGGTCGCCTGCGAGTCACCCACCTTCATGGGCATCATCGAGGCGCTGCGCAGCGCCGGAGCCGAGGTTTTCCCGGTTCCCGTCGACGCGGGCGGCCTCGACACCGAAGCTCTCGAGCAGCTGCTGCGCCGACACGAGATTCGGCTGCTCGCGACCCAGCCGCGCCTGCAGAATCCGACCGGGGCGGATCTGGCGCCGGAGCGTCGCACGAGGGTCGTCGAGCTGGCCCTCCAGCATGGTTTCTTCATCCTCGAGGACGCCGTCTACGGCGACCTTCGCTTCGAGGGCGCCGATGTGGGGCCGTTGCGGCCGCTCGCCCCCACCCACGTGATCTACGTCGATTCGCTCTCGAAGACCGTCGGCCCCGGTCTGCGCGCCGGCTGGGTCGCCGCCAGCGGCCCGGTGCTCGACCGGATCGCCGCCGAGAAGCGGCGCGACGACGCGCACGGGGCGACGCTGACCCAGCAGACGACCGCCGGCTTCCTGATGGCGGGCCTGTACCCCGCGCAGATCGAGCGCGCGCGCGCCCGCTATCGCGAGAACCGCGACGTGCTGCTCGAGGCGCTCGACCGCGAGCTCGACGGCCTCGTCGACTTCGTCCGGCCCGCCGGCGGCGGGCACGTCTGGGTGACGCTGCGCCACGCCCTCGACGACGCGCAGCTCTACCGCGACTGCCTCGCGGCGGGCGTCACCTTCGTTCCCGGTCCGGCGATGCTCGTCGCGCGGCCGCGCGCCACCCACATGCGCCTCTCCTACGGGCTGCCGGACAAGGCGATGCTCCGCGAGGGCGTCAGCCGTCTCGCAGGGGTGATTCGCGCGAGTGCCGCAGCGACGCCGCAGCGACGCTCGCTGCCGGTCACATAGCCGGCCGCGATCGCCGGAGCGCACGCGCGAGGCCTACCCGGGCAGCGTCCGCGGCAGCCCGAAGCGCGGCAGCACGCTGTTGTCGAGAAAGCGCGTGATCGCCGAGACCCGCTCGCCCTCGAGCGTCAACACCAGCAGGCCGTGGGCGCGGGCGACCCGCGCGTGCGCGTCGGCGACGTAACAGCCGAATGCGGGCTGCGCGTTGGCGCGCGTCGGCACGAGCCGGTAGGGCGCGCGCTGCAGGCGGGGAACGGTGCGGAAGAACTCCGCGATCGCGGCCGGGCCCTGGTA
>DATNHQ010000019.1:0-27164 GCA_035604915.1 Solirubrobacteraceae bacterium | reverse complement strand
CGGGCCCGCGCGACCTCGTCGGCCTCGAAGAACGAACCGGCGTCGACCGGGCTGGCGGCGAGCAGGCCGTCGCGCGGGCGCAGCGCGATCACGGCGACCTCGGCCGCTGCCACGGCGAGCGCCAGCGGCCCCAGCCAGCTGACCTGCGAGGGTCCCGCGCCCCGCCGCAGGCGGGCGCTCGCGCGCCCACGCTCCGTGCCCCGGCGTCGGGGGTCCGCAACAGACACCCCTCGCAGGCTATCCGCCGCGCTGGACCGACTCCGCACAATCCCCACCGGCGGCCCGCCCGAGCGTTCCAGCCTGCAAGACTGCCACTTTGCGTGCCGCGTGAGCGCGCTGGTCACAGCATCGATGAAGGTCGCAATCATCTCCGACATACACGGCAACCGACAGGCATTCGAAGCCGTGCTGGCGGACATCGTCGAGGAGTCGGTCGCAGAGGTCTGGTGCCTCGGCGACCTCGTCGGCTACGGCGCCGATCCGGACGCCTGCGTGGACCTCGCGCGGGACAACACCGACATCTGCCTCGCCGGCAACCATGACCTCGCCGTCGCCGGCAAGCTCCCGCTCGATGATTTCTCGCGCGGGGCCGCGCTCGCAGTGCGCTGGACGCAGGACGTGATCGCCCCGGTCAACCGCGAATACCTCGGGTCGCTGCACCCGTCGGCCGCCCGAGCCGAGATCGGCCTCTACCATGCGAGCCCGCGCGACGAGGTCTGGGAGTACGTGCTGTCGGCGCTGCTGGCGGAGCTGTGCTTCGACGCCGCGCGCCACCGCGTCAACCTGCTCGGTCATTCCCACGTCGCGCTCTCGTTCGAGCGCGCCGAGGGCCGGCCGGCGACCGGCGAGACCCGCCGTGCCGACAGCAAGCTCGATCTGCGAAGCGGCGAGTGGCTGCTGAACCCGGGCAGCGTCGGGCAGCCGCGCGACGGCGACCCGCGCGCCGCCTGGCTGCTGCTCGACACCGACCGCGAGAGCGCCAGCTACCGCCGCTGCGAGTACGACATCCCCGGTGCGGCCAACGCGATCCGCGCGGCGCGCCTGCCCGACTCGCTCGCCGAGCGCCTGGAGTACGGCCAGTGAGGGCGCCGGCACTCGCGCTCGCGGCGCTCGCAACGGTGTTGGCGGCCTCCGCCTGCGGCTCGAGCGGTGGCGGCCTGATCTCCCCCGACACCGCCGGCTCGCTGAACACCGACCTGACCAACATCCAGGCCGGCGTCGCGGCGCAGGACTGCGCCGTCACGAATGCGGCCATCGAGGCCGCCCGCAACGACTTCGAGAACCTGCCGTCGAGCATCGACAGCAAGCTGGCGAACCAGCTGAGGGAGGGCTTCACCACGCTTGTGACGAGCGCGGAGCTGCAGTGCCAGTCCTCCTCGGGCAACGGCTCGACCGGCCAGACCGGCACGAGCGGCTCGACCTCCACCAGCTCGAGCACGAGCTCCTCGAGCACGAGCAGCTCGACCTCGACGAGCTCGACGACCACGAGCTCGACCGCCACGACCACGACGAACAGCTCGGCGGCGACGACGTCGACGACCGGGACGGGCTCGAGCTGCATCCCGGTCACCAACCCCAACGGCGGCACGGTCTGCGAGGGCACGACGGGCAGCACATCGACCAACGGCATCGGCGGCGGCGGCGGCGTCGGCCCCGGGAACTGACGATGGCGCGCAACGAGAAAGTGGCCGGGCGCTACCGGATCGAGAGCCGCCTGGGGTCAGGAGGGATGTCGACCGTGCACCTGGCCTTCGACGAGCGGCTCGAGCGCTACGTCGCTGTCAAGCTGCTCGCCGAGCACCTCGCCTCCGACCCCGCGTTCGTCTCCCGCTTCCAGCGCGAGGCGCTTGCGGCGGCGCGGCTGATCCACCCCAACATCGTCCAGGTGTTCGATTCGGGGCTCGACGAGCGCCGCGACCAGCACTACATCGTGATGGAGTACATCGACGGCCAATCCTGCGCCGAGATCCTGCGCGAACGCGGCTGGCTGCCGGTCGAGGAGGCGCTGCCGATCATCCTCGGCTCCTGCGCGGGCCTCGACTACGCGCACCGCAAGGGCGTCGTGCATCGCGACGTCAAGCCGGGCAACCTGCTGGTCGCGACCGACCACAGCATCAAGCTCGCCGACTTCGGCATCGCGAAGGCGACCGAGCAGTCGAGCATCACGCAGATCGGCTCGGTGCTGGGCACCGCCGCCTACCTCGCCCCCGAGCAGGGACGCGGCGAGGAGGCCGGGCCGCCGGCTGACATCTACGCGCTCGGCGTCGTCGCCTACCAGTTGATCTCCGGCCGCCTGCCGTTCGAGGGCTCCTCGCTGACCGAGCTCGCGATCAAGCAGCAGCGCGAGCCTCCCGCGGGGCTCGACACCCTCGTCGCCGCGGTCACCCCCGAACTGGCGCGCGCCGTCGACATCGCCCTGCGCATCGACCCGCGCCAGCGCTACCCCACCGCGGCCGAGATGGCGCGCGCCCTCGAGGAGGGGGCGCGCGGGATCGCGCCGGGGTCGGGCACCGCGGTGGTCCCCCCGATCGGCCCAGCTCCGACGACCGTGGTGGTGGCCGAGCAGCGCACGCGCGTCGCCACCACAACCCGCGGCGGGGTGCCGGCGGTGACCCCGCGCCAGCCCCGCGCCGGGGCGCCACGCCGCGAACACGAGCAGGAGAGGCCCGGGCCCCGGCCGCGCACCGGCCGCATCGCGGCGGCGCTCGCGGCGGTCGCGGCGGTGATCGTCGTGATCGTCGTGATCGTGCTCTCGAGCCAGGGCTCGAGCGGCGTCCAGCTCCAGCACGGGAGCTTCCTCAACAGCTTCAACGGCGTCTTTCGCCAGCTGACGATCCTGATCAACGACAACACCTCCTAGCTTCGGTCGGGTGCATGCACCCGACCGCCCGGCGGCGCATGCGCCGCCGGGGCAACAGCGAGCCCAGCCTTCACTCAGCCGCCGGCGCGCAGGGCCGCCGCCTCCGCCGCGAGGCGCCCGTCGAGAATCGCCGTGCGCAGGCGCGTCATCAGCGCGGCGATGAAGGTCAGGTTGTGGAGCGTCAGCAGGTGCCCGCCGGTCTGCTCGCCGCTTCGCGCCAGGTGGTAGAGGTAGCCGCGCGAGAGGCCGCCGGCGCAGGCAGGGCAGGGGCAGCCGTCGATCAGCGGACGCTCGTCGAGGCGGCAGGCGGGGCGGTCGAGCGCGAGGCGCCAGCGGTTGGTCGGGTCGGGCACGAGCGCGGTGCCGTGGCGGGCCAGCCGCGTCGGCATCGCGCAGTCGAAGCTGTCGATTCCGAGCTCGACGCCGCGGATCAGGTCGTCGACCTCGCCGATCCCGAGCAGGTGGCGCGGGCGCTCCGGCGCCAGCCGCTCGAGCTCGCGCGTGCTCCAGCCGACGACCTCGTGCATCTGCGCCTTGTCCTGCCCGAGCGAGCCGCCGATCGCGACGCCGTCGCAGCCGCTCGCGCAGATCGCCGCGGTCGAGGCGACGCGCAGGTCCTCATAGACCCCGCCCTGGACGATCCCGTAAAACAGCGACCCACCGTTGGCCGGGACAGCCGGCTCCCCGGCGTGCTCGGCGCGCCAGCGCAGGCAGCGCTGCAGCCATCGGTGCGTGCGCTCGGTCGAGCGCTCGGTGTAGTCGCGCTCGACGTGAAACGGCGTGCATTCGTCGAAGGCAAGCACGATGTCCGAGCGGAGCTGGGCCTGGACCGCCATCGAGATCTCGGGCGAGAGGAAGCGCTGCGAGCCATCGATGTAGGAGCGAAAGCGGACCCCCTCCTCCTCGATTGCGAGGATCGCACCCTCGCCGGCGACGCCGCGGCGCCCCTTGATCTCGTCGGCGACCGTGCCGTGCCCCATCGAGAAGACCTGGAAGCCGCCCGAGTCGCTGATGATCGCCCGCTCCCAGCCCATGAAGCGGTGCAGGCCGCCGAAGCGCTCGATCAGCTCGCCGCCCGGTGCCAGGAAGAGGTGAAAGGTGTTGCCGAGCACCAGCTCGTAGCCGAGCGCCGCGACCTGGCCGGGGGCGAGCGTGCGCACGCTGGCGCGCGTCGCGAGCGGGACGAAGGCCGGGGTGTGGATCTCGCCGTGAGGCGTCGCCAGCACGCCGGCGCGCGCGCGCGTGGCTTCGTCGCGGGCGATAATGCGCAGGGCGGGCATCGCGGCATCCTAGAGAGCGCCGCTGGCCGCTCACGCGACCATCGTGCTGGCAAGCATCTTCAGCGTCCCGCAGAACCTGGGCCTCCCCGTGCTCGGGGTGTTTGTCGGCATCGAGGCGCTCGGCGTCCCGGTGCCCGGTGAGACGGCGGTGATTCTCGGCGGTTTCGCCGCTGCCAGCGGGCACTTCTCGATCGTCGCCGTGATCGTCGTGGCCTCGGCCGGCGCCATCATCGGCGACAACATCGGCTTCGTGATCGGGCGCCGCGGCGGCCGGGCCGTGCTCCAGCGGCCGGGACGCTTCGCGGAGGAGCGCCGGCGCGTGCTGGAAGTCGGCGACCCGTTCTTCGAGCGCCACGGCGGCAAGGCGGTGTTCCTCGGGCGCTGGATCGCAGGACTGCGGATCTGGGCGTCCTGGCTCGCCGGCGCGAGCAGCATGCGCTGGCCGACGTTCCTGCTCTGGAACGCGGCCGGCGGGATCGCGTGGGCGACCAGCGTCGCCCTCGCCGCCTATTACGGCGGCAACGGCGCCAAGCACGTCTTCAGCCAGATCGGCCTCTACGGGATCCCGGTCGCGGCGGCCGTGTTCGCGGCGTTCGTGTGGTGGTGGTGGCGACGGCGGCGCCGTCGCGAGGCCTGATCAGCGCGAGAGCAGCGAGCGGCCGGTCATCTGCGGCGGCTGGGGGATGCCGAGCAGCTCGAGCGCCGTCGGCGCGACGTCGGCGAGGATGCCGTCGCGCTCGAGCTTGACCGCGTTGGTAGTGACGATCAGCGGCACCTGCGAGAGCGAGTGTGCGGTCTGCGGCTCGCCGTCGGCGGTCAGCATCTCGTCGCTGTTGCCGTGGTCGGCAGTGACGATGCAGACGCCGCCGCTTGAGTGGACCGCGCCGACCACCTGCTCGAGGCACTCGTCGATGACCTCCACCCCCCGCACCGCCGCCGCGATCACGCCGGTGTGTCCGACCATGTCGGAGTTGGCGAAGTTGATGATCGCGAAGCGCGGCTGATCCTCGACCCAGGCCGACACGAACGCGTCGGCGATCGGGTGCGCGCTCATCTCGGGCGCGTAGTCGTAGGTCGGCACCTCGCGGTTTGAGGCGACGAGCTCGCGACGCTCGCCGGGCTGCGGCTGCTCCTCGCCGCCGCCGAAGAAGTACGTCACGTGCGGGTACTTCTCTGTTTCGGCGACGTGCAGCTGGCGCGCGCCGGTCGCCGCGATCACCTGCGGCAGCGTGATCTGCGGGCGATCGGGGCGATACGCCACCGGGTAGGGCCAGCCCTCCATGTACTCGGTCATCGTCGCGAGCGAGCGGACCGTCTGCGCGCCGCCGCGATCGATCTGCGTGAACTGCGGGTCAGCCAGCGCGCTGACGATCTCGCGCATGCGGTCGGGGCGGAAGTTGAAGCAGAAGACGCGGTCGCCGGCAGCGATCGGCGCGCCCGCGCCGACCAGCGTCGGCTCGATGAACTCGTCGGTCTCGCCGCGCTCGTAGGCCGCCCGCACCGCCTCGGCGCCGCTCGCGGCGCTGTGCGGAGCGCGCGCGTGCACGAGCAGGTCGTAGGCGCGCTGCGTGCGGTCCCAGCGGCGGTCGCGGTCCATCGCGAAATAGCGCCCGACGACCGAGCCGACGCGGGCGCCGCCGGCGCGCTCGAGGCGCTCGAGCGCCTGCGCGCCGTCGTGGGGCCCGGTGTCGCGGCCGTCGGTGAAGGCGTGGACGATCAGCTCGCCGGCGCCGAGCTCGTTCGCGATCGCGATCAGCGCCAGCAGGTGCTCCTCGGATGAGTGCACGCCGCCGTCTGAAACGAGGCCGATCAGGTGGACCCTGCCCGGCCCGGCGAGCGCTGCGCGGATGACCGGGTTCTCCGCCATCGTGCCGTCGCGCATCGCGTCGTCGATGCGCGCGAGGTCCTGGCGCATGACCGCACCCGCGCCGAGGTTGAGGTGGCCGACCTCGGAGTTGCCCATCTGGCCCTCCGGCAGCCCGACGGCGCGCCCGCACGCGTCGAGACGCGTGTTCGGATAGCTCGCGAGCAGCTCGTCGTAGACCGGCGTGCGCGCGAGCGAGATCGCGTTGCCGGGGCCTGCCGGGGCGATTCCCCAGCCGTCGAGCACGATCAGGCACAGCGAGGGCACCGGCAGCGACTCGGGGCCGCGCGGCAGCGTCATGCGCTCGGGACCGGCAGCGACTCGGGGCCGCGCGGCAGCGTCATGCTCTCGCCGCGGCGGCGATCGCCGCGAACGATTCCGCCTCGAGCGAGGCGCCGCCGACGAGCGCCCCGTCGACGTCTGGCAGCGCGAGCAGCTCGGCGGCGTTGGCGGGGGTCACCGAGCCCCCGTAGAGCACCGTGATCTGCTGTTCGGCGCCACGGGACTCGGCGGCGGCCAGCGCCCGGATGAAGCTCGCGGCCTCCTGGGCCTGCTCGGTGCTCGCAACCTGCCCGGTCCCGATCGCCCAGATCGGCTCGTAGGCGATCGCCACTTCGCGCAGGCGGCCCGGCGGCACGTGCTCGAGCCCCTCCTGGACCTGGCGGCGCAGCTTACGCTCGGTCTCGCCCGCCAGCCGCTCCTCCTCGGTCTCGCCGACGCACATGATCGGGCGCAGGCCGGCGGCCAGTGCCGCGGCGACCTTGAGCGCGACCGCGCGGTCGCTCTCGCCGTAGTACTGGCGGCGCTCGCTGTGGCCGATGACGACGCCGGCGACGTCGATCTCGGTCAGCATCGCGGCGGACACCTCGCCGGTGAAGGCGCCCTCGCTCGCCTCGTGCATGTTCTGGGCGTAGACGGCGACGCGCGAGCCGCGTGCGCTCTCGACCATCGCGGCAAGCGCCGTGAACGGCGGGCAGATCGCGAGCTCGACGGCGTCGTCGATGCTCGCCACGCGCGGCAGCAGCGCCTGGATGAAGCTCTCCGCCGCCGCCACGGTCTTGTGCATCTTCCAGTTGCCGGCGATCAGCATGGTGGCGGTCATCTGTTTCCCCCGGCGCGTTCGAGCGCTTCGACGCCGGGCAGTGTGCGCCCCTCGATCAGCTCGAGCGTCGCGCCGCCGCCGGTCGAGAGGTGGCTGACCGAAGCCTGCAGGCCGAGCTTGGTCAGCGCGGCCACCGAATCGCCGCCACCGACGACCGTGGTGCCGGGCGCGGCCGCGACAGCCTCGGCGACCGCGCGCGTGCCGGCCGCGAACGCATCGAGCTCGAAGACGCCCATCGGCCCGTTCCAGAAGACGGTGCCGGCGGCGGCGATCTCCTGCGCGTAGGCGGCGGCCGTGCGCGGACCGATGTCGAGCCCCATCCAGCCGTCGGGGACCTCGACGCCGTCGGCGTCGCGGCGCGCGGCGGTCCCCTCGAGGCTCTCACCGAGGCCGAGGTCGACCGGCAGCCGCAGCTTCGCGTGCGAGGACCCCGCAAGCGCGAGCGCCTCGCGTGCAGGCTGAAGGCCCGCCTCCTCGCACATCGATGCACCGATCGCGTGGCCCTGGACCTTGAGGAAGGGGAAGCACATCGCGCCACCGATCAGGACCGTGTCGGCGAGCTCGAGGAAGCGCCGGATGACGGCGATCTTGTCGGTGACCTTGGCGCCGCCGAGCACGGCGACGAGCGGTCGCCGCGGGTCGGCCAGGATCGCGTTCAGCGCCGTCACCTCGCGCTCGAGCAGCAGCCCGGCCGCCACCTCCGCGACGTGGTGGGTGATGCCTTCGGTCGAGGCGTGCGCGCGGTGGGCGGAGCCAAAGGCGTCGTCGACGTAGACGTCCGCCAGCTCGCCGAGCGCCGCCGCGAAACGCTCGTCGTTCTTGGTCTCGCCAGGTTCGAAGCGGACGTTCTCGAGCAGCAGCAGGCCGCCCGGTTGCAGGCGATCGACGGCGGCGTGCGCGCTCGGGCCGACGACGTCCTGTGCGAAATCGACGTTGACGCCGGCCAGCTCGCTCAGGCGCACGGCGACGGGCGCGAGCGAGAAGGCCGGGTCGGGCCCGTCCTTGGGTCGCCCGAGGTGGCTTGCGAGGATCACCCTCGCGCCGCGGCCGCGCAGGTTCTCGATCGTCGGCAGCGCCGCGCGGATGCGCGTGTCGTCGGTGATCACGCCGTCCTTGAGCGGGACGTTGAAGTCCACCCGCACGAACACGCGGCGACCGTCGACGTCGATCTCGTCGAGGCTCTTCATCGCAGACGCGACACCAGCTCCACGACCCGGTTCGAGTACCCCCACTCGTTGTCATACCAGGCCACGGTCTTCACAAGCGTACCGTCGATGACCGCTGTCAGGCCGCCGTCGACGATCGAAGAGAACGGATCCGTCGCGATGTCGCTGGAGACGATCGGATCCTCGGTGTAGGCGAGGATCCCGCTCAGCTCGCCGCTGTCGGCGCGGCTGGCGAGCGCGTCGTTGACCTCCGCGACGCTCGTCTCGCGGGCCGCCTCGAAGGTGAGGTCGACGAGCGACCCCGTCGGCACCGGGGCGCGCACGGCGAAGCCATGCAGCTTGCCCTGGAGCTCCGGCAGCACCAGCCCGACCGCCTTGGCGGCCCCGGTCGAGGTCGGCACCAGGTTGAGCGCGGCGGCGCGCGCGCGGCGCAGGTCCCGGTGGGGCCCGTCGAGCAGGTTCTGGTCGGCGGTGTAAGCGTGGATCGTCGTCATCAGGCCGTGGCGAATGCCGACGGTCTCGTGCAGAACCTTCGCCATCGGCGCCAGGCAGTTGGTCGTGCACGACGCGTTGCTGATGATGTGGTGGTTGTCGGGCTCGTAGCGGTCGAAGTTGACGCCGAGCACGACCGTGATGTCCTCGCCGCTCGCCGGCGCCGAGATCACGACCTTGCTGGCACCGCCGTCGAGGTGCTTGGCGGCCGCGGCCCGATCGGTGAAGAGTCCGGTCGACTCAATCACGACGTCGACCCCCAGCTCGCCCCAGGGCAGCGCGGCAGGGTCACGCTCGGCGAGCACGACGAGCTCGGAGCCGTCGACGACGAGGCTCGTGCCGTCGACCTCGACGCTGCCGGGATAGCGGCCGAGCGTCGAGTCGTAGCGCAGCAGATGCGCGAGCGTCGGCGCGTCGGTGAGGTCGTTGACCGCGACCCAGTCGATGTCGGCGCCGGCGGCCTGCGCCGCCCGAAAGACGTTGCGACCGATCCGGCCGAAGCCGTTGATTCCCACCCGTACCGGCATCAGAGCATCCTTCCTAGCAGTGAGCGTGTGCAGCCCGGGCTTGCGCGCCGCCACCGCGGCGCGGGGCCGCGCGGCGCGCCACGGGTGCCCCGTACGGAGCACCGGCAGGCTATCAGCGCCCTCGCCGTGCGGTCCGCCGCGCTCAGCGCGAACCGCTGACGAACTCGACGCGTAGTCCGTCGGGGTCGCGCACGTAGGCGGCGTAGTACAGCGGGCCGTAGCGCGGCCCCGGCCCCGGCGCGCCGTCGTCGCGGCCGCCGTTGCGCAGCGCCGCCGCGTGCGCGGCCGCTACCGCAGCACGGCCGCGCGCCGCGAGGGCGACGTGGCCGTAGCCGGCGGCCGGCGCGTGCCCGCGCGTGACGATCCACAGCGCCGGCGAGAACATGCCGTAGGCGATCGCGTGCTCGCTCGCATGCAGGCGCCGCCCGCCGAGCGCGTGGAAGACTGCGTCGTAGAAGGCGGCGGAGACGGCGAGGTTGGCGACCTCGAAGCCGACGTGGTCGATCACCGCTGATCGGCTGCCGTGGCGGCGTCGCGGTGGTTGACCGCGACGAGCGCGTCGGCGCGCGCGCCGTAGCGCTCGGCGAGGTGCTCGGCGATCGCGACCGAACGGTGACGGCCGCCGGTGCAGCCGATCGCCACCAGCAGGTGCGACTTGCCCTCGGCCACGTACTGGCCGAAGAGGTAGTCGAGCAGCGGCTCGAGCAGCGCGTAGAACTCGGCGAGCTTGCCGTCGCGGTCGATGAACTCGACCACGCGCCTATCGAGGCCGGTCAGCTCGCGCAGGTCGGCCTCGTAGTGCGGGTTCGGCAGGAAGCGCACGTCAAAGAGCAGGTCGGCATCGCGCGGCGGGCCGTGCTTGAAGCCGAAGCTGACGAATGTGATCGCGAGGCGACTCGCCGGCTGCTGGCTGAGGAAGGCCTCGACGATCTCGGCGCGCAGCATCGCGGCGCTCAGCCCGGTGGTGTCGATCACGACGTCGGCGCGCGCCTTCAGCGCCTCGAGCTGTGCGCGCTCGGCGGCGATGCCGGTGGCGATCGAGCCGCCGGCGGCGAGCGGGTGGCGCCGGCGCGTCTCCTTGTAGCGGTTGAGCAGCGTCTCGTCCTCGGCGTCGAGGAACAGCACGCGGTGACGCAGGCCCATCCGCTCCAGATCGTCGAGCACAGCCGAGAGCGCGTCGAAGTACTCGCCGCCGCGCACGTCGGAGACGACCGCGGCGCGCTCGACCTTGGACCCCTCGTGCACGAACAGCTCGATCAGGCTGCCGATCATGCCGGGCGGCAGGTTGTCGACGCAGAAATAGCCGGCGTCCTCGAACACGTTCATGGCCGTCGACTTCCCTGCTCCCGAGAAGCCCGTGATGATCATCAGCTCCTGCAGCGCCCCCGGGGAGTCCGCCATCGCCATCGCCTCAATCGTGGCGCACAGCCCGGACGCGCGCCTGCGCGAGCGGCACAACCCTCGGTGGGCCCACGCCTACAGCGTCCAGCCGGTCTCGGTGCCCGGGAAGGCGTCCTGCGCCTGCGCGGAGCCGCGGCGGTAGATCATGAAGGCGCGCTTGAACTCGATCACGACCTCGCGGCGCTGGTTGATGCCGCGGCTTCTGACCGTGACGATGCCGACGTCGCGGTTGCTGCGCGACTCGCGCAACTCGAGCACCTCGGTCTCGGCCCACAGCGTGTCCCCGGCGAAGACCGGGTTTGGCAGCTTGATCTCGCTCCACTCCAGGTTGGCCGCCGCGTTCTCGCTGGTATCGGGCACGGTCAGCCCCATCACCAGGGCCAGCGTGAAGGTGCTGTTGACGAGCTGGCGCTTGAAGCGGGTCCGTTCCGAGTATGGCGTGTTGAAGTGCATCTGGTTGGTGTTGAGCGTGAGGCAGGTGAACCAGATGTTGTCGGTCTCCGTGACGGTGCGGCCGAGGCGGCTGCGGAACACGTCGCCGACGTCGAAATCCTCGAAGAACCGTCCGCGCCACGCCTTCTGTGCCTGAGGCTCATCGCCCATCGCTAGCTCCCTCGCTTTCGGCGACGATCCGCTGCGCCCGCAGCGCCACCGCCGCGTCGACCATCGAACCGTCGAGGTTGATCACGCCGTGGCCCTCCGCGGCGCCCGCGCGGGCGGCGTCGAGCACCCGGCGCGCCCAGTCGAGCTCCGCCGGCGACGGCGTGAAGGCCTCGTTGATCGTCGCCACGTGCGCCGGATGGATCGCGGCCTTGCCGCGCAGGCCGAGCGATCGCGCCAGCTCGGCCTGTCGGGCGAGGCCGTCGAGGTCGTCGATCGCGACATGCACGACATCGATCGGGGCGCGGATCGCGGCCGCGGCGGAGTCGACGACCAGCTTCGAGCGGGCGTAGTGGATCTCCAGTGCGTCCTCGCGCGCCTGCAGCCCCAACTGCGCGCCGAGGTCGACGGCGCCGAGCACCAGCGCGAAGACGTGCGGACGCGACGCCGTCTCGAAGGCGAGGCGCAGGCCCATCGCCGTCTCGACGATCGCGATCACGGGCAGGCCGCTTGCGGCGAGCGCGTCGGCCGCCTCGGGCGTCGCCTTCGGCAGGACGACGGCGTCGGGCGCAAGCTCGCCGAGCAGCTCCAGGTCCTGCTCGAACCACGGCGTGCCGACCGCGTTGACGCGGACGAGCCGCACGGCCGCGCCGCGGGGCTCGCTCCAGACGCGGCGCGTCAGCTCGCGTGCGGCGTCCTTCGCACTCAGCGCGACCGCGTCCTCGAGGTCGGCGACGACCGCGTCGGCCCCCGAATCCAGCGCCCCGCGGAGCTTGCGCTCGTCGTCGCCGGGGGCGAACAGGAGCGAGCGCAGCGGGCTTTTCGGCGGCGCCGTGTTCATGGCGCGCCGAACGCTCCCGCGCGCTCGAGCGCGTCGATCTCCTCGTGGCTGAAGCCGGCGACCTCGGCCAGCACCTCGCGCGTGTGCTCGCCCAGCAGCGGCCCGCGCCCGGGCTCGGCCGTGAGCGTCTCACCGAGCGCGCTGGCGACGGTGCGCACGGCACCGAGCGTCGGGTGCTCGTAGCCGACGAGCGCCCCGCGCGCCTGCACCTGGCCGTCGGCGAGTGCGCCCTCGATGTCGTTGACGCTCGCCGACGGCACCCCGTGGCGCTCGAGCAGCGCCACCCATTCCGCCACCGGCCGCTCGCCGAACGCCTCCGCCAGCAGCGCCACGAGGGCGTCCCTGTTGGCGTTGCGGGCGGTCAGGTCCGCGAAGCGCGGGTCGACGGCGAGCTCCGGGCGCTCGAGGGCGTCGCACAGCGCTCGCCACAGCGACTCCTTCGCGCAGGCCACCGCCAGCCAGCCGTCGGCCGCGCGGAAGGTCTGGAACGGCACGACGGTCTGGTGCGAGGAGTCGCTCAGACGCTGCGCCCTCCAGCCGCGCGAGGCCGTCCACGTTCCCATGTAGGTGAGCAGGGCGAGCGCCGTCTCGAACAGCGAGAGGTCGACGTCGCAGCCGCGGCCGTCGCGGCGCGCCTGCCAGATTCCGGCGAGCAGCGCGATCGCCGCGACGTAGCCGGCCGAGTAGTCGACCAGCGACAGCCCGCTCTTGGTCGGAGGCTCCGCCGGCCCGCCGGTCACGCTCATCCAGCCTGCGAGCGCCTGGATCGTCGTGTCGTAGGCGCCCTGCGCCGCGCGCGGCCCGCTCGTGCCGAAGCCCGAGAGCGACACGCAGACGAGCCGAGGGTTGATCTCGGCAAGGTCCTCGTAGCGGATCCGCAGCTTCGCAGGCTGGTCGCCGCGGAGGTTGGAGAAGACCGCGTCCGCCCGCGCCACCAGCCGCTCGAATGCAGCCCGTCCGTCGGGGTGGCGCAGGTCGAGGGCGATGCTGCGCTTGTTGCGGTTGAAGCTCTCGAAGAACAGCGAGCTCTGCTCCTGCGCGAATGGCGGCACGTAGCGGGCGACGTCGCCGCCGACCGTGGGGTCCTCGATCTTGATCACCTCGGCGCCGAGGTCGGCGAGCTGCATCGTGCCCCAGGGGCCGGCCCCGAACTGCTCGAGTGCGATCACGCGGACGTCCGCGAGCGGGAGCGCCACGGCTCAGTCGCCCACGCGGTGTAGCCGCGCGTGCAGCTCGCGGCCGACCTTCGCCGGCACGCCGGGGACCGCCTGAAGGTGCTCGGCGCTGGCGGCGAGGACGGCGTCGGGGGAGCCGAAGTGCGCGATCAGGGCGCGCTTTCGCGCCGGGCCGACGCCGGGCAGCTCGTCGAGCAGCGAGGCCGTCATCGCGCGGTCGCGGCGCGAGCGATGATGGGTGATCGCGACTCGGTGCGCCTCGTCGCGGATGCGCGCGAGCAACTGCAGCGCGGGGCTCTCATGCGAGAGCACGATCGGGTCCTTGCGCCCGGGGATGAAGACCTCCTCGAGGCGCTTGGCCAGCGAGATCACCGCGACCCCCTGCGCGCGCGCCGCCGCGAGCGGCTCGAGCGTCGCCGACAGCTGCCCCTTGCCGCCGTCGATCACGATCACGTTGGGCAGCGAGGCGAAGCTCGCGTCGTAGCCGGACTCATGCGGCGAGGTGTCGACCTGGCGCTCCCAGTTGGCCATGCGCCGCCCGAGCACCTCGGCCAGCGAGGCGAAGTCGTCCGCGCCGGTGACCGTGCGGATCCGGAAGCGGCGGTAGTCGGAGCGCTTCGGCACGCCGGCCTCGAATACCACCATCGAGGCAACGCTGTGGGTTCCCTGGATGTTGGAGATGTCATAGCACTCGATCCGCATCGGCACGGCCGGCAGCGCAAGCGCCGCCCGCAGCCCGTCGAGCGCCTCGGCGCGCCGCTCGCGCCGGCGCGCCGCCTTGAGCCGCTCCTCATCGAGCGCGAGCGCGGCGTTGCGCGCCGCGAGCTCGAGGATCCGCCGCTTCTCGCCGCGCTCGGCGGCGCGGACCTCAACGCGCGCGCCGCGGCGGCGGCTGAGCGCGTCCACGACCGCCTCGGACACCGGCTGCTCGACCACGACCAGCGCCGGCACCGCCGCGGCACTCTCGTAGTACTGGAGCACGAACTCCTCGATCACCTCGGCCTGTGGACGCTCGGCTTCGTTGGCGAGGTAGAACGACTGGCGGTCAGAGAGCACGCCGTCGCGGACCTGGAAGACCTGCGCGTTGGCGTCCTGGCCGGACAGCGCGACCGCGATCGCGTCGAGCGTCGCCACCGCCGAGCCGGCGACGCGCTGGCGCTGGAGCAGCGAGCGCACCGCCGCCAGGCGGTTGCGTTCGACCGCCGCCTGCTCGAACTCCTGCGCCGCCGCGGCGGCGTTCATGCGCTGCTCGAGCTCGCGCTGGATCTCGCCGTAGCGACCGCCGAGGAAGTCGATCGCGCGGTCGATGCCGAGGCGGTACTCCTCGCGCGAGACGTAGCCCACACACGGCGCGCCGCAGCGATTGATGTGGTAATCGAGGCAGGGTGAGCCCGACCGACGGCCGGGCTCGGCGCCGGTGCAGGAGCGGATCAGGAAGATCCGGCTGAGCAACTCGAGCGTCTCACGCACGCGCTTGGCGTTCGAGTAGGGGCCGAAGTAGGCGCGGTCGCGGCGATGGCGCTCGCGCGTGAAATAGACGCGCGGGAACTCCTCGTCGAGCGAGATGGCGATGAACGGGTAGGACTTGTCATCGCGCAGGCGGATGTTGAAACGCGGGCGATACTGCTTGATGAAGCCCTGCTCGGCGAGCAGCGCCTCGGCCTCGCTGCCGACGACCAAACTCTCGATCGAGGCGACCTCGGCGATCATCGCCGCGTTGCCGCCGGCTCCGAAGTGCGAGGCGACGCGCTTTCTGACGGAGATCGCCTTGCCGACGTAGATCACCCGGCCGGCGCCGTTGCGGAACAGGTAGACACCGGGCTGGTCCGGCAGCTTGCGCCGCTGCTCCGCCAGGTCGGCCGCGCTCGTGGTCGTCGACTTCTCGGCCGCCACCGCCGTCAATACCGCTGCCAGTTGCGGAACACGCGCAGCAGGCCGCCGGCGCAGATCGCGAGCCCGCCGATCTCGACGAGCGTGCCGGCGCCGGTCGCGGTGAGCCGGCCGGAGGCCGCCAGCAGCAGCACGATCGCGCCGATCGCGACGTAGAGGATCGCGCGGTCGCGGTCACCGAGCCCGTAGATGTCGGTCTGGTGGTCGCGATAGACGCGCCCTGCGAAGAACGCGATCAGCGAGACGATCGCCAGCGAGAAGAGCGCGCCGATCAGGCCGGCGGTGTGGCTGCCGCCGGGCACGGCGACGACGGCGGCCGCGAGCGCGACGATGATCGCGATGTTGCGAGCGTGCTTCATGACCGCAGTGTAGTTCAGCTTCCGGGCCGTTCCGGCGGCGCTGCGCATGCGCTACAGCAGCGCCTCGAGCTCGGCGTAGGCGGCGTCGACCGCGCGCTTGGCGGCGGTGTGGCGCGCTTGGCTCTTGGCTGCCTCGTACTTGGTTGCCCAAGCGCTCGGATCGGCGAGCTCCTGCTCGAGTGCGGCCAGCGCCGCCTCGGCCGCCTCGACGGCGCGCTCGGCCTGCTCCTGCGCGCGCAGGCGGTTCTTGCTGGGCCCGGCCGCCTGCTTCGCCCTGGCCGCGAGCGGGTCCTTCGCCGCCGTCGCGGTCGCCTTCGCGGCGCTGGCGCGCGCCGCCGGCGCCCGCGCCGGCGTGCCCGGTCCGCTCCGTGGCGCGCGCCGCGGTCGCGGTGCCGGCTGCTCTCCGGCGGCGCGGCGTTCCTCGCGCACGCGCACGTACTCGGGCCAACCGCCCAGGTAGCTGTGCAGCGTCCCGGCCTCGACCGCGACCGTGCGGGTCCCGACGGCGTCGAGCAGCGCGCGGTCGTGGGAGACCAGCAGCAGCGAGCCTGGGAAGGCGGTGAGCGCGTCCTCGAGCGCCTCGCGCGACTCGAGGTCGAGGTGGTTGGTTGGCTCGTCGAGGACCAGCACGTTGGCCCCGCTGGAGACGAGGATCGCGAGCGACAGCCGCCGGCGCTCGCCGCCCGAGAGGCCGGCCAGCGGCTTCTCGGCCTGCTCGCCGCCGAAGAGGAAGCGGCCGAGCAGGGCGCGCGCCTTGTTCGGCGTCAGCCCGGTCGCGCGCTGCGCCGCTTCGAGCACGGTGCCGCTCGAGCCGAGCTCGTCGGCGTGCTGGGAGAGGAAGCCGATCTGCACGTTGTGGCCCGTGCGCAGCTTGCCGGCGGCCAGCGGCCGCAGCCCGCCGAGCGTCTCGATCAGTGTCGTCTTGCCCGAGCCGTTCGGCCCGACGAGCGACACGTGCTCGCCGCGCTCGAGCCATAGCTGCACGTGCTCGAGCAGCACGAGCGGGGGCTCGCCGACCTCGATCCGCCCGTCCTCGAGCTCGAAGGTGACGCGGCCGCTGCGCGCGGGCGCGTCGAAGGAGAACGACAGCGCCGCGCCGTCGGTCGGGGCGCGCTCGATCCGCTCGATCTTCTCGAGCGCCTTCGCCCGCGACTGCGCCTGGCGCGCGCGGGTTCCGGCGCCCCAGCGCGCGACGAAGCGCTCGAGCCGTGCGACCTCGGCCTGCTGGCGTTCGATCGCGCGGCCGAGCGCCAGCTCGCGCTGCGCCTGCTCGGCGCGCCAGGCGTGCCAGGTTCCAGGAAAGAAGCGCGAGCGCCCCGCCTCGAGCTCGAGCACCGCTGTGCCGACGGTCTCGAGGAACCAGCGGTCGTGCGCAACCAGCACGATCGCGGCATCGAGCGCCAACAACGTCTGCTCGAGCCACTCGAGCGACTCGATGTCGAGGTGGTTGGTCGGCTCGTCCAGGAGCAGCAGGTCGGGGGACGCGGCGAGCGCGCGCGCCAGCGAGGCGCGCGTGAGCTCACCACCGGAGAAGCTCGCGAGGACCCGCTCCAAGTCGTCGTCGTGAAAGCCGAGTCCGTGCGCCATCTCGGTGGCGCGGTTGCGCCAGAGGTAGCCGCCGTGATGCTCGAACTCGGCCTGCGTGCGGGCGTATCGGTCGAGCGTCGCCGTGTCGGTGTTGCCGGCGGCCATCTCGGCCTCCAGACGCCCCAGCCGCGCCTCGAGCTCGAGCTCGCTGGTGCAGCCTGAGAACAGGTAGTCGCGCAGTGCGATCGCGCGCTCGCGAGGCGGGCGCTGGTCGTGCAGGGCGATGCGCGTGTTCTTGGCGAGCGCGAGCTCGCCGCCGTCGAGCTGGGCCTCGCCGGCGAGCATCCGCAGCAACGTCGTCTTGCCGGCGCCGTTGCGCCCGGCGATCGTCAGCCGCTCGCGCCGCTCGAGCTTGAACGAGACGCCGCGCAGGAACGGCGCTCCGGCGATGTCCTTGGCGAGGTTTGAGGCGATGGCGACGGCCATGGCTCTGATCGTATTCACGCGGCCTGCTCCGGTAGAGTGCGCGACCGTGCGCCGGCTGCCCTTCACGATCGCTGTGACCGTGGCGCTGGCGCTGCTGGTGTTCGCTCCTGGCGCGCTCGCCCACGACGGCGGCGAGGGGCTGTGGGGGCAGACCAACGACAAGGTAACCGCCGCCATCGGCGGCGTCCTGATCGTGTTCTTTCCGCTCTTCATCTTCTTCGCGAGCTCCGTCCAGGGCCGCCTGGAGAAGCGCAAGGACGCCCGCAAGAAGGCCGCCAAGGCGCGCGCGAAGAGCAGCGAGTGGCAGCGCGGCTGGTAGCGCTTCGCGGCGCGACCTAGCGCGCTGAGCCAGCTTCCGCGGCGCGCGGCGCATCGCTTGGGCTTGGGATGATGCCCCGCCATGATGAGTGAGCCGGCGATCGAGGTCCGCGACCTGCGCAAGTCCTACGGCGAGCTGGAGGCGGTGCGCGGCATCGACTTCAGCGTGCAGCGTGGCGAGATCTACGGCATGCTCGGGCCCAACGGAGCCGGCAAGACGAGCACCGTCGAGATCCTCGAGGGGTACCGCCAGCGCAGCTCGGGGACCGTCAGCGTGCTCGGTCACGACCCCCAGACGCGTCCCCTCGCCCTGCGCCAGCGTGTCGGCATCGTGCTGCAGTCGAGCGGCATCTACAGCCAGGTTCGCGTGCGCGAGGTGGTCACGCACTTCGCCGGCTTCTACCCGCATCCGCGCGACGTCGACGAGGTCGTCGAGCTGGTCGGCCTGACCGACAAGCGCGACGAGCGCGCGCGGCGGCTGTCGGGCGGCCAGCGCCGGCGCCTGGACCTGGCGCTCGCGCTGATCGGTGATCCCGAGCTGATCTTCCTCGATGAGCCGACCACGGGCTTTGACCCGGCGGCGCGACGGACCGCCTGGCAGACGATCCGCTCGCTCAAGGACCTCGGCAAGACGGTGCTGCTGACCACGCACTACCTCGACGAGGCGCAGGAGCTCGCCGACCGTGTCGCGATCGTCAAGGGCGGGCAGATCCTCGCCGAGGGCTCGCCGGCGCAGCTCGGCGTGGGCGGAGGCTCGCGCTACCGCGTCGCCTACGTCCGCGACGGCGAGCCGGTGATCCACCAGACCGACGATCCGACGAGCCTGCTGCATGAGCTGACGGCGGCGGCGCTCGCGCGCGGTGAGCAGCTCGAGGGCCTGTCGGTGACGCGGCCCAGCCTCGAGGAGGTCTACCTGGAGCTGACCGCCGATGGCTGACTCGCTCGCGCTGCTGTGGCGCCAATACCGCTTCGAGCGCCACCTCTTCTGGCGCAACCCGAGCGCCGCCTTCTTCAACTTCCTGCTGCCGTTGATCTTCCTCGCCCTGTTCGGCGCGATCGTCAGCGGCAAGCGCCACGAGCTCGACGTCATCGTGCCGGGCATCGCCGGGATGAGCGTGATGGCGACGACCTTCACGGCGCTCGCCTACAACCTGACCTTTCTGCGCGAGCAGGGCGTGCTGAAGCGGATGCGCGGGACACCGCTGCCGAGCGGGATCTACCTCGGCGGGCTGGCCCTCAATGCCGTCACCAACGCCGCCATCCAAATCGCGATCGTGGTCCTCGCCGGGCGCATCTTCTTCGGCCTGGGCTGGCCGCCCGACGGGCTGGAGCTGGTCGTCTTCGTCGCGCTGGGCGTGCTCTGCTTCGCGACGCTCGGCGTCGCGCTCTCGCACGCGATCCCGAACTTCGAGTCGGCCCCGGCTGTTGTCAACGCCGTTTTCGTGCCGGTGATCCTGATCTCCGGCGTCTTCTTCGATGTCAAGCACGTGCCGAGCTTTCTGCGCGACATCGCGCAGGCGCTACCGCTGGATCACCTGATCACGGGCCTCTCCGGCGGCCTTGTCGCCCACCACGGCGGCCTCTCGAGCCACCTCACGGGGCTTTGGGTACTCGCGATCTGGACCGTTGTCGGTGCCAGCGTCGCGGTGCGTGGCTTCTCCTGGGAGGCCCACCGCGGCTGACGCCGCGATCACCCGCCGCGAGCTCGGACGCGCGACGCTCGCCCGCCAGCTGCTGCTCGAGCGCTCGCCGCTCGACTGCGTCTCGGCCGTGGCGCGCCTGGCCGGCATGCAGGCGCAGGAGCCGCGCCCGCCGTTCCTCGGCCTGTGGTCGCGGCTTGCGGGCTTTCGCTCCGAGCAGCTGCTCGAGGCGCTGCGGACGGGCGCGCTCGTGCGCGGCCCGCTGTTTCGGGCCACGCTGCACGTCGTCACCGCGGCTGACTGGTCGACCTTCCGGCCGCCGGTGGCGCCGGCGCTGACGCGAGCGCTACGCGCGCTCGGCAAGCGCGCCGAGGGGATCGATGTCGACGCGGTCGGCGTCGTGGCCCGGGAGCTGCTCGAGCAGGCGCCGCGGACCGCCGGCGAGCTGCGCACGCTCCTGCACGCGGCCTTCCCCGCGCATGAGGACCGCGCGCTCGGCTACGCGGTCCGCACGAGCGTGCCGCTGACGATGGTCCCGAGCGAGGACCCGCACGGCTTCCCCCGCGACCCGCGGCTGGCGCTGGCCGAGCCGCGGCCGCCGCTGGGGACGCTCGAGGACCTCGTGCTGCGCTACCTCGGAGCCTTCGGCCCGGCGAGCGTCGCCGACGCGCAGGAGTGGTCCGGGGTGGGCGGGCTTGCGCCGGCCTTCGCGGGACTGCGCGAGCGGCTCGTGAGCCTCGTCGACGAGCGCAGCCGCGAGCTGTTCGATCTGCCCGACGCGCCGCGCCCACCCGCATCGACTCCCTCACCGGCGCGCTACCTGCCCGAGTTCGACAGTCTCCTGCTCGCCCACGCCGACCGCAGCCGCCTGATCGCCGACCGCCACCGCCGTCACCTGACGACGAAGAATCTTCGCGTCAACGCCACGGCGCTGTTCGACGGCGAGGCCTGCGCGACGTGGGCGATCAAGCGCACGGCAAAGTCCGCGACGCTCGAGCTGACGCCCTTCGAGCCGCTGTCAGCGCAGGCGCTGAGCGCGCTGGAGGCAGAGGGCCTGGAGCTGCTTGCGGCCAACGAGCCGGCCGCCACGGCGGTGGCCTTCGCCGTCAACCCGCCCCACGCCTGAGCTACACGACGATTCGCAGCGCGAGGTCGTGCGAGCAGCCGCACTCGAGCAGCCTGCGCACCTGATCGAGATCGACACACTCCCCCTCGACCCTTGTCGCCGCCAGCATCAAGGCCTGGGTCGTGTCGAAGCCGAGATCGACGAAAGCCTGTGCCCTCGCCTGCTCGTTGGCTGTCGCGGTCTGCGCGCCCGACATGCAATCCACCCTTCCTGAAGGCAAACAACTGCCGGGATCAGAGCAGCGGCGCCGGACGGATAGGGTTCGGAACGTGAGCGCCACCGAGCCACTCGACACCGTCCACTGGGAGCTGGCGGACCTCCTCGACACGGGCGCCGCCGGCGATGTCGAGACGCTGCTCGAGCAGGCGCTCGAACGCGCACGCGCGTTCGCCGAACGCTACCGCGGCGCGCTCGCGACGATCGACGGAAGCGGGCTCGCGACGGCGATGGCAGAGCTCGGCGAGATCTACGACCTGGTCGGCCGCGCCGACTCCTACGCGTCGCTCGACTTCTCCACCGACACCACCGATCCGGCGCGCGGCGCGTTGGTGGCGCGCGTGCAGGAGCGCTCGACCGAGCTCGCGACGGCGCTGCTGTTCTTCGAGCTGGAGTGGGCCGCGCTGTCTGATCAGCGCGTCGAGGAGCTGCTGCCCCACGACGCCCTCGATTTCTGCCGCCACCACCTGCGCACGGCGCGCCGCTACCGCCCGCACCTGCTGAGCGAGCCGGAGGAGCGGATCCTGACCGAGAAGTCGGTCAGCGGGGTTGGCGCGTGGACGCGCCTGTTCTCCGAGCTGACGTCGGCGATCGAGGTCTCACTCGAGGAGACCGTCACGCTGGATGTCGCGCTCGCGCGTCTGGCGTCGCCGTCACGCGAGGTCCGTCGTGACAGCGCGGCCGCCGTCACGCGCGCGCTCGAGCCTGGCCTTCGCACCCGCGCGTTCGTCTTCAACACGCTGCTGATCGACAAGGCGACCGACGACCGGCTGCGCTCCTACCAGCACTGGCTGGCTGCTCGCAATCTCGCCAACGAGGCCAGCGACGAGTCGGTCGAGGCGCTCGTCTCGGCCGTGCGCGGCCGCTACGCGCTGGCGCGGCGCTGGTATCTGCTGAAGGCGAAGCTGCTCGGCATCGACCGACTCGCCGACTACGACCGCATGGCGCCGCTCGCCGACGACGAGGAGCACGTCGACTGGGCTCAGGCGCGCGAGATCGTGCTCGACGCCTACGGCTCGTTCTCGCCGCGCCTCGGCGAGCTCGCGGGGCGCTTCTTCGAGCGGCGCTGGATCGACGCGCCGCCGGGGCACGGCAAGCGCGGCGGCGCCTTCTGCGCCTACACGGTCCCCGCCGTGCACCCCTACCTGCTGCTCAACTTCACCGGTCGCCGCCGCGACGTGCTGACGCTCGCCCACGAGCTCGGCCACGGCGTGCACGCGGCCCTCGCCGCGCGCCAGGGCATCTTCCACCAGGGCACCCCGCTGACGCTTGCGGAGACGGCGTCGGTGTTCGGCGAGGCGCTCACGTTCGGGCGCCTGCTCGAGTCTTCGCCGACGCCCGCGGCGCGGCTCGCACTGCTAGCCGAGGACATCGAAGGCGCGATCGCCACCGTCTTCCGCCAGGTCGCGATGAACAGCTTCGAGCGGCTCTCGCACACCGAACGGCGCGAACAGGGCGAGCTGTCGGTGGAGCGCCTCGGTGAGCTGTGGGCGCAAACGCAGAGCGAGCTGCTCGGCGAGGCGGTAGAGGTCACCGACGATTACCGCTGCTGGTGGTCATACATCCCCCACTTCATCAGCACGCCCGGCTACGTCTACGCCTACGCCTACGGCCAATTGCTGGCGCTCTCGGTCTACGAGCGCTACCTCGTCGAGGGCTCGGGCTTCGAGCAGAGCTACCTCGAGCTGCTCGAAGCGGGCGGCTCGCGCAGCCCCGAGGAGCTCGGCGAGATCGTCGGCATCGACCTGAGCGACCCCGGCTTCTGGGAGCGTGGCCTAGACCTGGTGGAGCGTCGTCTCGAGGCCGCCGAGGCGGCCGCCCAGACCTTGTAGCGACCCTGTTGGACCGCCCGGGGTCCACCACGCTGTGCGACAGCCAACGTATGCTTAGCGGGTGGTTGCTCGCCGCAGGGGACTTGCACCGCTCGCCGTCGCGCTGACGCTCGCCGCCACTGGACTCGCGACCGCCGGGGCCTTCGCCGCGACGGTCGTTAGGGGAAGCTCCGGGCCGCTCACCGCCACGCTCGCGCCGAGCACGCACACGCCGAAAATCAACAAGAACTGGCCGATCACCGTGACGGCTACGCTGAGCGGCAAGGCCGCGCATGCGACCGCCGCCTACGAGTTCCTCTTCGCCGGCGTGCAGGTCGGCCCCACTCAGTACCCGGGGAACAACAAGCGCTTCAGCTTCACCGGCCACTTCAGCGACAACCTCGTCTTCCCGGCGGCCTCGGTCGGCCAGCCATTGACGCTGCGGGTCGTGATCAAGGCGTCGAGGCACACGGTGAACCTGAACTGGGCGATCACCCCGCACAAGTAGCCGAGTCGACTGGCGTCGATGTCCGCGTCGAGCACGCGGGCCGCCGCTACGGTGCAGTCGACGCGCTGCGCGATGCGAACCTGCACGTCGCGCCCGGCGAGTTCCTCGCCGTCACAGGCCGTTCCGGCTCGGGCAAGAGCACGCTGATGAACCTGATCGGAGGGCTCGAGCAGCCCACGCGAGGGCGCATCCTGATCGACGGCCGCGAGTTGTGGAAGGAGCCGCGAGCCCCACGTCACCGCCGCGGGCTTGTTGGCTTCGTCTTCCAGCAGCACCACCTGCTGGCGAGCCTGACGGCGCAGGTCAACGTCGAGGTCGCCCTGATTGGCGCGGGCATGGCGCGCCGCGAGCGCCGCGCGCGCGCGCTCGAACTGCTCGACGAGGTTGGGCTGGCCGAGCGCGCCAACCACGAGCCCGCGGAGCTCTCGGGCGGTGAGCGCCAGCGCGTCGCGATCGCGCGGGCGCTGGCCAACGAGCCGCGCCTGCTGCTGGCCGACGAGCCGACCGGCGCCGTTGACTCGATCACCTCCCAGCTCGTGCTGGACCTGCTCGGCGAGGTGCGCGCGCGGCGCGGCATGACGATGATCGTGATCAGCTATGACCCTCAGGTCGGCGCCCAGGCCGACCGCATGGTGACCGTCACCGACGGACTGCTCACGCTACCCGAGACAGACCTCTCAGCGGCGCCATTCGCGTGACGCGCCAGGCGGGCCAGAGGCCGCCGAGCACGCCGATCGAGATCCCGACGAGCAGGCCGCGTCCGAGCCCCCAGGCCGTGATCGAAGGCGACACGTAGGCGCCCACCCCCATCAGCTTGATCAGCAGCAGGCTGCCGAGCACGCCGAACACGAGACCGATCGCGGCGCCCAGCAGGCTGACCCCGATCCCCTCCCCGATCACCAGCGCCGCGACCCGCGGCGCGCTCCAGCCAACGGTGCTGAGCAGCGCGAGCTCGCCCTGGCGCTCGAGCACCGACATCGCCATCGTGTTGGTGACGCTGATCGCGCCGAGGACGATCGCGATGATCACGATCACGAGCGTGGCGTTGTGGATCAGGGCACCGTTGGCGCCGGCCCGCGCCGCCTCGCCCGGATCGGCGATCACCTCGATCCCCTGGAACTGGCGCTGCAACGAGCGCGTCGCGGCGGCCGCGCTCGTGCCCGGGCCGAGCTCGACCGCGATCGTCGTCGCCTCGCCCGTCAGACCGGCGAGCGACTGCGCCCGCGCGAGCGGCAGCACCGCGCCCTCGTCCTCATAGGGGATACCCGAGTGGTAGGTGCCGGAGACCGTCAGACGACGGCCAGCCACCACCAGCGAGGAGCCCGGGCGCAGCTTCAGCGTCCTGGCGAGCCCGTCGCCGACCGCGATCGTCCCGGCCGGCGACGGCGGGCCGCCGTTCGCGAAGACGAGCCGGTTGGCGAAGAAGCCGTGCGGGTCGGCGCCGAACACGAACGCCGAGGCATCCTCGCGCACGCGCCCCACCAGCAGCACCAGCGGTGTGGCGGCGGCCACGTCGGGGTCGCGTTCGAGCCGCGCCACGAGGCTCGTCTGCAGGCGAGAGACCGTCGGGTCAGAGACACCCGACTGGAAGACGCCGAGATCGGAGCCGCCGAGGTGGATGAAGCCCGCTGCAGTCTGCGTCAGTCCGTCGCTGACGGACAGCAGCGCGACGATCGTCGCCACGCCGAGTCCGACGCCGAGCGCCGTGAGCAGCGTGCGCCCGATGCGCCGGACCAGGTTGTTGACGATCAGCTCGGGCATCGGCTGCGCTCACGATAGCGGCGCAGCTGCCCCAGCCGGCAAAGCTTCAGGCGCCGTCGCCGTCGACCGCCCGGAGGCGGTCGCGATCGGCCGCGGACAGCTCGGCGTGGAGCGCGACGCCCGCGAGGGTCTCGTCCAGCTGCGCCGGCGAGGTCGCCCCAACCAGCGCGCTGGCAAGCAGAGGATGCTCCAACGTGAAGGCGATCGCAAGCGTCGCGGGAGAGGTCCCCCATTCCCGCGCCAGCGCCGTGAGCGCCGCCGCAGCGCGCAGCGCCCTCGCGCTCGCCGCCTCCGCGAGCGCTGCTGCCATGCGGCCGGACGCGCCGGCCTCGGCGTACTTGCCGCTGAGCAGGCCTCCCTCGAGCGGGGCCGACGCGACCAGTCCGGCGCCGGCGCCGCGCAGCGCGGCCAGCATCTCGTCGCTCTCGGCGACGCCGCGGCTGACGAGGCTGTAGGCCATCTGCGCGGCGCAGGGCGGTTGGATCCCGGCAGCCGCTGCAGCCGCCGTGGCGGCTTCGATGTCCGCGGCCGACCACATCGCCACGCCCCACGCGCGTGCGACCCCGGCGGCGAGCAGCGGCGCGACCTCGGCCACGGCCTGCTCGACGCTCAGCGCCGGCGGCAGCGCCACGCAGTAGATCAGGTCGACGTAGTCGAAGCGCAGGCGCTCAAGCGAGGCGGTCAGCTCATCGAGCGCGGACTGCTCAGGCCAGAACTCCCACCACAGCTTCTCGGACACGACCACCTGCTCGCGGTCGACGCCGCAGGCACGGAAGACCTCGCCGAACACCACCTCCGAGTAGCCGCTGGGAATCGGCGCGCAGCCGGTCTCGTCGTCGTAGCGGGCGTCGTCGAGGAAGTTGACCCCGTTCTCGATCGCGTGGCGGAGGATCGCGACGCTGCGTTCGCGCGGCAGCCGCTCATAGGTCCGCCACGACCCGAGCGCGACCGGCGAGACCTCGAACCGGCTCGTGCCGAGCCTGCGAAGCGGTAGCTTCGGCGCACCACCCACCGCGCTCAGCCCCTCGAGCCGGGATCGCGCAGGCGGCGGCGCACCGTGGCCGGCCGGCGCCGAGGAGGAGGAGGGCGCCGGCCGACCGGTGCGCCGCGCCCGCAGCCCCCCGCCGCGACGCATCGCGACAGGCGACGCACGCCCGAGCCCGCGGGGAGGTGATCAGTCGCCGCCCCACACCTCCTCGGCGGTTTCGACGACGAGCGCGAGCTTCGCCCGCTGCTCGTCCATCGTCAGGCTGTTGCCCTCGTACGTGGACGAGAACCCGCACTGAGGTGACAGGCACAGCTGATCGATGTCGACGTAGCGCGCCGCATCCTCGATGCGGCGCTTGAGCTCGTCCTTGTTCTCGAGCGCCGGCTTCTTGCTGGTGAGCAGGCCGAGCACGACCAGCTTCCCCTTGGGAACGAAGCGCAGCGGCTCGAAGGTGCCCGAGCGCTCGTCGTCGTACTCCATGAAGAAGGCATCAACGTCGAGCTCGGTGAAGAGCGGTTCGGCCACGTAGTCGTAGCCGCCCTGCGCAACCCAAGAGGAGCGAAAGTTGCCGCGGCACATGTGCGTGCCGATCGTGATCTCGCTCGGACGGCCCTTGACGGCCTCGTTGAAGGTGCGGATGTAGGTGAGGTGCTGGTCGTCGCCGCTCTCACCGCGGGCGTCGAAGGCGGCGCGCTCGGTCGGATCGTTGAGGTAGGCAAAGCAGGTGTCGTCGAGCTGCAGGTAGGTGCAGCCGATGTCGACCAGCCGCCGGATCTCCTTCGCGTAGACCGCGGCGAGATCGGCCCAGAAGACGTCCATCTCGGGATACACGGTCGCGTCGATCGCGGCCCGGCCGCCGCGGTAGTGAACCATGCTCGGCGAGGGGATCGTCAGCTTCGGCGTGCCGGTGGCGGTGTTGGCGGCCAGGAACTCGAAGGCGTCGCCGAAGATCGTGCGGTCGAGCGTGAGCTCGTCACGCACCACGGCCTTGCTCGGCGTGAACTCGATATCCCCCTCGTCGTTGTGGAAGCGCGAGCGCAGGTTGTCCTGCGTGCGCTCGATGCCGCCGATCTCGTAGATGAAGTCCATGTGCCATGAGGCGCGGCGCAGCTCGCCGTCGGTGATCGACTGCAGGCCCACATCCTGCTGCAGCGCGATCGCGTCGCGGATCGCGGCGTCCTCTTCGTTGCGCAGCTGCTCAGCGGTCAGCGTTCCCGCTTGGTGCT
>DATNHQ010000018.1:0-2178 GCA_035604915.1 Solirubrobacteraceae bacterium | reverse complement strand
GCACGGCTCGAGCCGGTGCAGCGGGCCGCGGCCACCGGCGACTTTCTGGTGATCGACTACAGCGGCAGCGTCGACGGTGAGGAGATCGAGGGTGCGCAGGCGCGAGCCCAGCTGGTCGAGCTCGGCGGCGGCGGGCTGATCCCCGGCTTCGAGGAGGGCCTGCTCGGCGCGAGCGCCGGCGAGCGGCGCACGCTCGACCTTCACTTCCCCGAGGAGTACGGCACCCCCGCGCTGGCCGGGCGCGACGCGCGCTTCGAGGTGACCGTCAGCGAGGTGCGCGAGAAGGTGTTGCCGGAGCTCGACGACGATTTCGCGCTCGACGCTGCCGGCCTCGACACGCTCGCCGAGCTGCGCGAGGACCTGCGTGCGAAGCTGCTCGAAGCCGACGAGCAGGCGGTCGAGCGCGAGTTCCGCGAGGCCGTCATCGACGCCGCTGCGCAGGCCGCGACGATCACCGTGCCCGAGGCGCTGATCGAGGCGCGCGCGAAGGAGGCGTGGGAGCAGCGCGTGCACGCGCTCTCCCACCGCGGCGTCAGCAAGGACGCCTACCTGAAGATCGTCGGCTCGACCGAGGAGCAGATGCTCAGCGGAGCGCGCCCGAGCGCCGAGCGCGCGCTTCGCGCCGAGGCCGTGATCGCCGCGATCGTCGCCGAGGAGAAGATCGAGCCGAGCGACGACGAGCTGCTCGCAGCGCTCGAGCGCAGCGTCGAGCCAGACGAGCGCGGGCGCGTGCCCGAGCCCGCGAAGCTGCTCGCGCAGCTGCGCCGCTCGGGACGTCTCGACGACCTGCGCGCCGACGTCGCCGCCGAGCAGGCGCTCGACCGGCTCGTTGGCGCCGCCGTGGCGATCACGCCGGAACGCGCGGCGGCGCGCGAGAAGCTCTGGACGCCCGGCTCCTGAGGCGGCGCTTTCGCCGCCGAAATCGCCGGTCCGCTGGTGATTCTCATACCCACAGGACGCCACTGCCCGGTTGGTAGACTCGCCTCGGAGGCGGTGCTGCTTTGCACTTGCCGCGGGAGGAATCGAGCCGGGCAAGCGAAACAAAGCGAGGACCATGAGCCCACTGATCCCGATGGTTGTCGAGCAGACCTCGCGCGGCGAGCGAGCGTTTGACATCTACAGCCGCCTGCTGAACGAGCGGATCGTCTTCCTGGGCACGCCGATCGACGACCAGATCGCGAACCTGATCGTCGCGCAGCTGCTGCACCTGGAGAGCGAGGATCCCGAGAAGGACATCTCGCTCTACATCAACTCGCCCGGCGGCTCGGTCTACTCGGGCCTCGCGATCTACGACACGATGCAGTTCGTCAAGCCCGACGTGCAGACGATCTGCGTCGGCATCGCGATGTCGATGGGGGCGCTGCTGCTCGCCGGCGGCGCGCACGGCAAGCGGATGGCGCTACCGAACGCGAAGATCCTGATCCACCAGGTCAGCTCGAGCTTCCAGGGCCAGGCCACCGACATCGAGATCCACGCGCGCGAGATCATCGACGTGCGCCGCCGGCTCGATGAGATCATCGCCAAGCACACGGGCAAGCCGGTCGAGGAGGTCAAGAAGGACACTGAGCGCGACTACTTCATGAGCTCCGAAGAGGCCACCGCCTACGGCATCATCGACCGGGTGATAACGGAGCACTAGGCGGGCGCAATGGCGAGGCCGACAGACTCCAACGAGCAGCTGCTGTGCAGCTTCTGCGGCAAGTCGCAGCGGCAGGTCAAGAAACTGATCGCCGGGCCGGGCGTCTACATCTGCGACGAGTGCATCGACCTCTGCAACGAGATCATCGACGAGGAGCTGGTCGCCCCGGCGAGCTTCGACATCTCGGACCTGCCGAAGCCGCGCGAGATCTACGACGTCCTCGACGAGTACGTGATCGGCCAGGAGAACGCCAAGCGAACGCTGTCGGTCGCCGTCTACAACCACTACAAGCGCGTCCAGATGATGGCCTCCGACGACGCCGAGATCGAGTTGCAGAAGTCGAACATCCTGCTGCTGGGACGACCGGCTGCGGCAAGACGCTGCTCGCGCAGACGCTGGCACGGATCCTCAACGTGCCCTTCGCGATCGCCGACGCGACGGCGCTGACCGAGGCCGGCTACGTCGGTGAGGACGTCGAGAACATCCTGCTGAAGCTGATCCAGGCGGCCGACTACGACGTCAAGAAGGCCGAGACCGGG
>DATNHQ010000017.1:0-15617 GCA_035604915.1 Solirubrobacteraceae bacterium | reverse complement strand
GATCCCGCCACTCGCGAGCTGCCGCCGCGACCTGCCGCAGAAGCTCTGTCGTGCGATCGACCGCGCGCTCGAGCTCGAGCCGGGCCGCCGCGGGTCGCTCGCGCAGCTGCGCGCCGCGCTCGACGAGGCGCGCGGCAGGGGCCAGCCCGCGCGAAGGCTGTTCGCGCTCCCCGTGCGCGTGCCGAGAACGATGCGCGCGCTCGCGCCGACGACGCGGGCGCGCGCACTGTTCGGAGCCTGTGCGGCCGGTGCCGTGAGCGGCGTCGCCGCGGGCGCTCTGCTCGGCGCCGACAGCACGGCCGCTGTCTTCGCCGGCGCGGTGGCCGCGGCGATCGTCGCCGCCGCGGCGGGCGTCGGCTGGATGCTCGTGGCGCTGGCGGCGGTCGGCTGGCTCGGCGCGGACGGCCATCCTGGCAGCGCGCTCGTTCTGGCGGCGGCGCTCGCGCCGGTTCCGCTGCTGTTGCCGACGCGGGCCTGGCTGTGGTCGGCGCCGGCGCTCGCGCCGCTGCTCGGACTGCTCGGCGCCGCCGCCTGCGCGCCGGCGCTGGCCGGGCAGCTAGCCAGGCGAGCGCTTCCCAGGGCGGCGCTCGGCGCGCTCTGTTACTGGTGGCTCGCGCTCGCCGAAACCCTCAGCGGGCGGCGGCTGCTGCTCGGCCTCGCCCCGCGGGTGGCGCCGCGCGGCGCCTGGCAGGACTCGCTCGGGGGCGCCGTCTCACACGCGCTGTCTCCGCTGTGCTCAGATGGGCGGCTGCTGACCGCGGGGCTCTGGGCGTTCGCAGCGATGGTGCTGCCGTGGGTCCTGCGAGGACGCGCCCTGCGGTGGCGCGCGGTTGCCGCGGTGATCTGGGCGACGCTGGTGATTGTGGCCCTGGCGATGATCGCAACGCACCAGGGGGAGCAGCGATCACCGCTCACGCTGGCGGCCGTCGCGCTCGCCGCGGCGCTCGCGCTCGGCGGATCCCTGCTCCGCGACCCGCTCCCCATACCGCCGGACGTCGCGTAGCATGGCTTCTGCCCAAACGCGGCGCGTAGGCCGACGGGCCTGCAACGATGAGCGTCCTCCGCACCCTCGAGACCAAGATCGCCGACCTCGTCGAGGGTGCCTTCGGGCGTGCCTTCCGCAGTGAGATCACGCCTGTCGAGCTCGCCCGGCGGCTCGTGCGCGAGATGGACCGCCACCGCACCAACTCGCTTTCGAGCACCGTCGTGCCGAACGAGTACGTCGTCTGGCTCTCGCCGGCCGACCGCCGCCACTTCGCCTCGATCGAGCCGAGCCTGATCGAGGAGCTCGCGACCCACCTGCTCGAGCACGCCCGCTCCGAGCGTCTCGCGCTGCCCTCGCGGCCGCATATCGAGCTTCGCACCGACAGCCGCCTTTCGCTCGGTGAGTGCGGGATCGACGCCAAGCTCGTCAACACCCCCGGGCCCGGGATCGTCCGCCGCAGCGGCCCGCCGCCGCCGTCGGGGCCGGCGCTCAGCGGCGAGGTGCTGCCCGCCGCGTTCGTCGCCGTCGGCGGCAGAATTGTCGCGATCCCGCCGGCCGGCGCGGTGATCGGGCGCAGCACCGACGCCGACATCGTGATCGCCGCGAACGAGGTCTCGCGGCACCACGCGCAGATCGCCCCCGACCGCGAGGGCTGGACGCTGACGGACCTCGGCTCGACCAACGGCGTGCGGGTGAACGGGCGGCCGATCGGCGTGCCCACGCGTCTGGCGGACGGCGACGTGATCGAGCTCGGCTCGGTCGAGCTGGTCTTCGAGGTGCGCTGAGGACATGGATGGGGGGCGGTCGCGCCGATGACTAACCTCGCGCCCGTGTCCGTGGCGTTGAAGTTCGGCTTCCTGGTCGTCCTGTACCTGTTCCTGTTGTGGGTCGCTCGCAGCGCCAGCCGCGACCTACGCGCCGGCCGCGCCCTGCCCGCCGCCGCCGATGCCGCCACAGGCTTCCAGTCGGCCACCGCGCCGCTGCACGTGGCGCGCGAGGCACGCCTGGTCGTCGAGCGTGCGCCCGGACACACCCCGGGGATGATCTACGACATCGGCGAGGGCGCCGTGCTCGGCCGCGGCGACGTCGCGGAGATCCGCCTCGATGACCCGTTCGCGTCCTCACGCCACGCGCAGCTGATCCTCCAGGCGGGCGTCGTGGTGCTCGAGGATCTTGGCTCGACCAACGGCACCTATCTCAACGAGGAGCTGCTGGCCGGCCCGGCACCGCTCCACAACGGCGATCGCGTTCGCATCGGCGACAGCGAGTTCACCTACGAGGAGGGGTGATGCTCCGCGTCGCCGAGCACGTCGCGCGCACCGATACAGGGCACCAGCGCGCCTCCAACGAGGACTCCCACCTCGAGCGCACGCCGGTGTTTGTCGTCGCCGATGGCATGGGCGGCGCCCAGGCCGGCGAGGTCGCCTCGCGGCTCGCGGTCAGCCACTTCGCCGACGGCCTGCCGGGCGAGGAGGCCGACGGCTCCGAGCGGCGCCTCGCGCAGGCCGTTCGTGAGGCCAATGCCGAGATCCACGCCCTGTCGGAGGCCGACGCCCGCCGCGCCGGCATGGGCACGACGTTGACCGCGGCGTACGTCGGGCGCGGCCAGGTGTCCTTCGCGCACGTCGGCGACAGCCGCGCGTACCGGATGCGCGACGCCCAGCTCGAGCGCATCACCGAGGATCACTCGCTGGTCGAGGAGCTGCTGCGCCAGGGACGGCTCACCGAGGAGGAGGCCGAGGAGCATCCGCAGCGCTCGATCATCACGCGCGCACTGGGGCCCGAGCCGGATGTCGAGGTCGACACCTTCACGGTCGCCGCGGCCGACGGTGACGTCTACCTGCTCTGCAGCGACGGGCTGACGTCGATGGTCGCCGACGCCACGGTGGCCGACATCATGCGTGCGGCCCCCGACATCACGACGGCCGCCGACCGGCTCGTGGCGGCCGCGCTCGAAGCGGGCGGACGGGACAACGTGACCGTCGTGCTGTTTCGGATCGAGGAGGTCGCCGGCGTCGACGATCCCCACCCGACCGAGGCGCTCACGCTGCCAGGCGAGCTGCCTGCCGAACCGCCGGCGACCACAGCCGACGCCGCCCCGAGCGATGAGAACGCCGCCGAGCCAGAGGCCGTTCCCGCAGCCATCGCCGACGCCAACGCGCCGCCCGCGCGGCGCATCATCGCCCGCGCGGCGCGCAGTCACCGCCGGGCGCCGCGGATGCCGCGGCCGGGGTCGCGGCGACGCCCGCGGCGCCTGCGCCGTCGCCTGGCGATCGGCGGGGCAATCGTCGTCGTCCTCGGCGCGATCGCGATCGGCGCGCTGCTCGCCGCCCAGGCCGTCTACTTCATCGGCACCGACAGCAACGGCCAGGTCACCGTCTTCAACGGCCTCCCGTACACGCTGCCGGGCGGCGTGCGTCTGTACACGCAGTACTTCGTCTCGGGAATCACGGTCGCCGAGCTCAGCCCGCTCGAGCGACATCGCCTCTTCAACAACCAGCTGCGCTCGCAGCAGTCGGCGACGCGCCTCGTCAGCCAGCTCGAGCTCGACCAGATCGCCGGACAGTGAACCAGCCGATCACCCGCCTGTTCGTGTTCGTACTGGTGATGTTCGCCCTGCTCGTCGCGTTCACCTCGCGCTGGACCGTGTTCGATGCGAGCGCCCTGCGCCAGGACCCCAACAACCGCCGGCCCGGACTCGAGGCCCAGCGCGTGCAGCGCGGGGCGATCCTGGCCGACGACGAGTCGACAGTGCTCGCCGACTCGACCCCCGGCCGCGACGGCATCTTCTCGCGCAGCTACCCGTTCAACCAGCTGTTCGAGCCCGCGATCGGCTACTACGACCCCTACAACGGACGCACCGGCCTCGAGGCCTTCCGCAACGGCGCGCTCGCCGGCGCGCCGCCGCAGCAGAGCTCGATCATCGACCAGTTCGAGGGCAAACGCACCAACGGCGACGCGGTCGTGACGACCCTCAACGTGCACGCCCAGGAGGTCGCCTTCCGCGACCTCGCCGGGCGCGACGGCGCGGTCGTGGCGATGGTGCCGAGCACCGGTGCGATCAAGGTCTTCGCGGCGAGCCCGACGTTCGATCCCAACGCCGTCAAGACGCAGGCGGGGCTGGCAGCGATCGAGCACGCCGCCGGGGCGCTCTTCGACAACCGCGCCGTCGCCGGCCAGTACACGCCCGGCTCGACCTTCAAGGTCGTCACCGACATCGCCGCGATCGACACCGGCCGCTACACGCCGCAGTCGGTGGTGAGCGGCCGCTCGCCGATCATCGTCTCGGGGCAGTCGCTCAGCAACGACGGCGGCACGAGCTATGGCAACGTCACGCTCAGCGACGCGCTGACCAACTCGATCAACACGGTCTGGGCGCAGGTCGCGCTCGGCGTCGGCGCGGCGACGCTGCAGACCTACATGGACCGCCTCGGCTTCTACAGGACGCCGCCGATCGACCTGCCGAGCAACGAGCTGGCGCAGAGCGGCGTCCGCTATCCCAACCGTCGCGGCTACCTGCCGCTGGCGGCGGGCGCCGACGTCGGCCGCGTCGGCATCGGCGAGGGCGGCCTCGAGGTCACGCCGCTGCAGATGCTGATGGTCGCCTCGGCCGTCGCGAACGACGGCCGCCTGATGGTGCCCCACCTGACCGACAGGATCGTCAACCCCGACGGCCAGACGGTGCAGACGATCGCGCCGGCGCTCTACAGCACCGTCATGAAGCCCGCCACCGCGCGGGCGGTCGGCCTGATGATGGAGAACGTCGTCAACGACGGCACCGGCACCGCGGCGGCCGTGGCCGGGATCCCGGTCGCTGGCAAGACCGGCACGGCGCAGGACTGCTCCAACCTCGCGCTGCTGGCGTGCCAGTACAACCAGGACTGGTTCATCGCCTACGCGCCGGTCGGCGACCCGAAGATCGCGATCGCGGTGACCGTCTCACACCAGCTCAACGGATTCGGCGGCACGATCGCGGCGCCGATCGCCAGGGACGTGCTCGTGGCGCTCGGGATCGGCAGCGGCAAGTGAGCGCCCAGGCCCGCCTCAGCGTCCGTGCGAGCCTCAGAATCGGGTGCGCACGATGAGCTTCCAGATCGCAGCCGGGACGATGATCGACGGGCGCTACCGCGTCGTCTCGCGCGTCGGCTCCGGCGGCATGGCCGAGGTCTACTGCGCGGATGACACGCAGCTCGGCCGCCGCGTCGCCGTCAAGCTGCTGCACGAGCGCTTCGCGCAGGACGCAGAGTTCGTCGAGCGCTTCCGCCGTGAGGCGTCGAGCGCCGCGTCGCTCTCGCACGCCAACATCGTCAGCGTCTACGACCGCGGCGAGTGGGGCGGCACCTACTACATCGCGATGGAGTTCCTGGAGGGCCGCTCACTCGACTCGATCGTGCGCGAGGAGGCTCCGCTGCCGCCCGAGCGCGCGATCGAGATCACCGACCAGGTCCTGCGCGCCGCGCGCTTCGCCCATCGACGCAACGTCGTGCACCGCGACCTCAAACCGCACAACGTGATCCTCGATGACGAGGGGCGCGTCAAGGTCACCGACTTCGGCATCGCCCGCGCCGGCGCCTCGGAGATCACCCAGACCGGCTCGATCATGGGCACCGCGCGCTACCTCTCGCCGGAGCAGGCACAGGGCCACACCGTCGGCGCGCGCAGCGACCTCTACGCCGTCGGGATCATGCTCTACGAGCTGCTCACCGGGACCGTGCCGTTCGAGGGCGAGTCGGTCGTCGCGATCGCGCTGCGCCACCTCTCCGAGCCGCCGCGGCCGCCCAGCACGTTCGTGCCGACGATCTCACCGAACCTCGACGCGATCGTGATGCGCGCTCTCGAGAAGGACCCGGAGCGACGCTTCGCCGACGCCGACGAGTTCCTCGCGGCGCTCGAGGCAGAGCGCGAGCGCCTGCGCCGTGACACCGGCTCCCAGACCGCCGCACTCGCGCCGCTGGGCCCGGTCAGCGTGCTGCCCGGCCCCGCCTACCCGCACCCGGCGAGCTACACGACGCAGCCGATCGGACCGATCGGGCCGGGCACCGGCGTCTACGGGACCGCCCCGACCTACTGGGATCCCAACACGACGGGCATCATCCCGCCGGGGTCGATCGTGCTGCCGCCCGGCTCCCGCGCCGGCCGCCCGGTCTGGCCGTGGGCGCTGCTCGGAGCGATCGCCGCCGCCGCCGCGATCGCGGCGCTGATCATCGTGCTCGTGCACGACCGCACGCCGAAGGTCGTCACCGCCAAGGTGCCGAACGTGATCGGGCTCTCCCGCGCCGACGCCCAGGCCACGCTCGGCGATTACGGCTTCCACTCGGCGGTGGTCATCGCGCATTCCCATCGCCTGGCAGGGACGGTCGTCTCGGAATCACCGGGCCATGACACGCAGGTCCCCAAGGGCACGCAGGTGACGATCACCGTCTCCAGCGGCCCGGCGCCGCCGGCGAGCGGGCAGGTGCCGAACGTGATCAACCTCAATGCGGTGCCCGCCACCCACCAGCTGCACCAGGCCGGCTTCAAGGTCTCGACCGTCAAGCAGTCCTCGACGACGATCCAGCGCAACGCCGTTATCTCGACCAATCCGCAGGTCGGCTCGACGGCGCCGAGGGGATCGACGGTGGTGATGACGATCTCGAGCGGGCCGCCCCGGGTCGCGGTGCCAAACGTCGTCGACTTGACCCTAGCCGCCGCCAAGTTCCTGCTCCAGCAGCGGGGGTTCGTGGTCAACCCGATCCCGCAGGTCTCCACCTCGCAGCCGGTCGGAACGGTGCTCGCCCAGACCCCGTCCTCCGGCAAGGCGCCGCAGGGATCGACCGTGACGCTGACGGTCGCGAAGGCGCCGGCGCCCGTGACGCTGCCCTCGCTGATCGGCATGACCGAGGCGCAGGCGAGCGCGCGGCTCGGCAAGCTCGGACTGGTCCCCTCGGCCGAGGTCGTCGTCCGCCACCGCAACAAGCAGTACGACGGCCTCGTGATCTCGCAGGAGCCGGCCGCCCACACCTCCGTCCCGGTGGGATCCACGGTGGTGATCCGCGTCGAGAGCTACATCGCGCCGGTCGTGCCGGTCGTGCCGGTCGGCCCGAGCGGCCCGAGCGGCCCGACCGGCACGACCTGATGCGCGTCGCGGTGCTCGGCGGCGGGCGCTCCTCCGAGCACGAGGTCTCGCTGGCCTCGGCGGCGGCGGTCAGCGAGGGCCTGCGCGCCGGCGGCCACGAGCCGGTGGAGGTCGTGATTGCGCGCGACGGCCGCTGGCTGCAGGGTGGCGAGGAGCTCTCGCTCAAACCCGGCCGCGGCCTGCTCGGCGCCGACGTCGCGTTTCCCGCGCTGCACGGTCCCTACGGTGAGGACGGCGTCGTCCAAGGACTGCTCGAGTGTCTCGACGTCCCCTACGTCGGCAGCGGCGTCGCCTCGGCGGCGCTGTGCATGGACAAGGTGCGCTTCAAGGCGCTGATGGGCGCCGCCGGGCTACCCCAGGTCGATCACCGCGGCGTCGAGGACGCGCGCTGGCGCACCGAGCCCGAGGCGGTCCTCGCCGAGTTGGCGGCGCTCGGCCTCCCGGTCTTCGTCAAGCCGGCGCGCCTGGGCTCCTCGGTGGGGATCGGCAAGGCACGCGACGTCGCGGAGCTCAGCGCCGCGCTCGACTCGGCGCTCCGCCACGACTCGCTCGCGATCGTCGAGGCCGCAAGCAGCGGCCTCGAGGTCGAGTGCTCGCTGCTCGGCGACCGCGAGCTGCGGGTCTCACCGCCCGGGGAGATCGTGCTCCCCGCCGCGGAGTTCTACGACTACGCCGCGAAGTACGAGGAGGGCGGCATGGCGCTGGTCGTGCCCGCGCGCATCGATCAGCGGGCCGCGGCGGAGCTGGCCAGGATCGCGGCCGAGGCCTTCGTGCGCGCCGGCTGCAGCGGTCTCGCGCGCGCGGACTTCTTCGTCGAGGACGGGCACGTGCTGCTAAACGAGCTCAACACGATGCCCGGTTTCACCGCGACGAGCGTCTACGCCAAGCTCTGGGAGGCGGGCGGCGTCGCCTACCCGGCGCTGATCGAGCAGCTCTGCGCGATCGCGCTGCAGCGCCACGCGCGCGAGCGCGCCTACATGCGCTGAGATTCGCGCGCCGAGATCCGGGCTAGACCCGCTGACGCAGCTCGAACTCCGCGATCTGCACGCTCTTGCCGGCGTGGGTCGGATCGGGCCCGAGGTCTGTGATCCACAGCAGGTAGTAGAGGCGCTCACGCACGTGGCGCAGGCGCACGGTCGTCGTGTGAGCGGCGACGCCGCCTCCGAGCAGCGTCCAGCCGAGGGTCCGCGGTGTCGGGCCGGCGCGCGGCGCGGGCGTGTAGGTGATCGAGGGGACGCGATCGGTGCCCCAGATCTGGAAGTGGAAGCCGGGCGTCGGCGTGACGACGACCGCCTCGTTGGCCGCCGCATCGGGAGCGGCATCGACATAGAGCCCCACCCCAGATTTGCCGAGCACGCCACCGTCGTAGGTGGATGTCTGCCAGCTCGTCGCGATGTTCCCGTCGATCGCCTGCTCGACCGTGGAGGGGTCCTCCGGGGCCGTCCCGAACGGGTTGTACTGGACGGCGGCGGTCTGGGCGAGGCGCACGACCTGCTCGTGCGGCGCCCGCGCGAGGTTGCTCGGCGCGCCGACGCCCCGGTGCGTGCTCGCGACGACGAAGGCGATGACCGCGGCCACGGCGGCAACCGAGGCGATCACGGCCGCGATCAGCGCGAAGGGGTGGCGGACCGCCACCGGCACCCGCCGCGTCATCTGCTCGGGCATCGAGCGGATCACGAGCGTCGCCTCCCGGCCGGCGTCGCCGGTCCGCGCGGTCTCGATCGCGAGCACCTCCTCGAGGTCGGCGATCAGCTCGCGCGCGCTCGCGTAGCGCCGCGCCAGGTGCTTCGCGGTCGCGCGCTCGACGACCGCCGCCAGCGCGGCCGACACCTGCGGACGCCGCTGCTGCAGGTCGGGGATCTCCTCGCGCACGTGCATCGTCGCGACCGCGATGTGGCTGGGGGCGCTGAACGGGACCGATCCCGTCAGCGACTCGTAGAGCACCACGCCCAGCGAGTAGAGGTCGGACTGGCCCGTGACCTGGTAGCCGAGCGCCTGCTCGGGCGAGACGTAATCCGTCGTCCCGAGCACGCGGCCCCCCACCGTCAGGCCTTCCTCGCCGCCGCTGCGGGCGATCCCGAAGTCGGTGATCTTCGCGCCGCCCTCGGCGTCGAGCAGGATGTTCTGCGGCTTGACGTCGCGGTGCACCAGCCCGTGCGCGTGCGCCGCGTCGAGCGCTCGCGCCACCTCGATCGCGATCGCCACCGCCTCGCTGATCGTCAGGCGCCCGACGCGCTGGATGCGCTCCTTCAGCGTCTCGCCGTCGACGTACTCGAGCACGATGAACGGGATGCCGTCGTGCTCGCCGGAGTCGAGCACCGTGACGATGTGGGCGTGGTGGAGGTTCGCCACGGCCCGCGCCTCGCGGCGGAAGCGCTCGATGTGCGCGGTCTCGCCGCCGATCGGCGTGGCCAGCATCTTGACGGCGACGCGTCGCTCGAGCACCTGGTCGAAGGCCACCCAGACTCGCGCCGTGGCTCCCGAGCCGATCTGGCGCTCGAGCCGGTAGCGCCCTCCGACGAGCGTCTCGGGCCTTGTGCTCATCGGCGTATTGTGCGCCTCGGGCGTGCTCGCCAGCGGCGGCCGGCCGGCGCCGTCACCGAGCGCCGTCAAACCGCGACCGCGGCTCGCGGCCCGACCCTAGCTAGAAGGACACGCCGAGCGAGGGCAGCGTCACGCTGCCGGGGGCGCCGGTGACGCTCCCGATCACCCGCGCGCCCGGGTGGAAGCCGGCCAGGACATCCACGGCCGCCGTGGCGTCCGCCGCCGCAACGGCGACGACGAAGCCGCAGCCCATGTTGAAGACCTGGTAGGCGTGCGCCACGCCGATCGAGCCGGCCTCGCAAAGCCACGAGCAGATCGCAGGCACCGCGAGCGGCGCGTCGATCAAGAAGCCGACGCGCTCGTTCAGCCGCCGCAGGTTCAGGACGCCGTCGCCGGTGATGTGGGCGAGCCCCCGCACCTGCGCCCCGCTCGCGAGCAGGGCGCCCACGGCCCGCACATAGATCGCGGTCGGCTCGAGCAGCGCCTCGCCGACGCTCGCGCCGCCGAGCGCCGCCGGCCGCTCGTGCAGCCGCCCCTCGCTGACCCGCCGCGCGAGCGTGTAGCCATTCGAGTGAAGGCCGCTCGAGGGCAAACCGATCAGGGCGTCACCGGCCGCGCACGCCGCACCCGTCACGAGCGCCTCCAGCGCGACCGTGCCGACCGCCGTGCCCGACAGCTCGAAGCCGTGCGGCGAGGGATGGCCGCGGATCAGCTCCGGCAGGACGGCGAGCTCGCCACCGGGAATCTCGACCCCCGCGAGCTCGGCGCCTCGCTTGAGCCCCGCGCCGATCTGCGCGAGCGCGCTCGCGTCGACCGCCTCGACGGCGATGTAGTCGACCATCGCGACCGGCTCGGCCCCGACGCAGATGATGTCGTTCACGTTCATCGCGACGCAGTCGATGCCGACGGTGTCGAGTCGGCCCAGCTGCTCGGCGAGGATCAGCTTCGAGCCGACGCCGTCGGTGCACAGCGCCAGCCCGAGCCCGGGCGCGATCTCGAGCACCGCCGCGTAGTGGCCGCCCACGAGCACCGACCGCGAGGGGCGGCCGGTGTCGATCGTACGCAGCACATCGACGAGTGCGCGGACACCGCGGTCTGACTGCGCGGTGTCAACGCCGGCGTCGGCGTAGGCGTCGATCATCGACCGCATTCTGGCGCAGGCGGCGGATCACCGCCGAGGCCAGGGCGGCTCGGTAGGCGGAGTAGGGGAGCAGCGAGCCGGCCCGCGCAGGCGCGCGCAACAGCGACGCACTCACGACCGTCGAGCAGAACGAGGCCGCCGCGCCCGCTCCGAGCGACGCCCACTCGGAGCGGTCGCTCGCCAGCGCCTCACGCCCCTTCAGCGCGAGCGCGCCAAGCGTGACCGGCAACCCGACCGCGTCCGAGAGCGCCCGCGCCTCCCCCGGAGCGAAGCCGCGCCAGCGCGCCGCGGCCCGCGCCGCCCCGCTGCGCGACACGCCCGGGACCAGCGCCGCGCTCTGCGCGAGGCCAAGCGCGAGGCCGTCCCGCAACCCGGCCTGCCCGCGCGTGCGCCCGCTGCCGCCGCGCCACTCCGCGAGCGCCATCGCGCCCGCGCCGGCGAGCAGCCCCGCGGCGATGCTCCCCGGGGTGCCCAGCCGCCGCTCGATCGGGCGCTCCAGCAGCGCCCCGGCCAGTGCGGGCGGGACGCAGGCGAGCGCGATCACCGCCGGTGGCGTACTCGCCAGCTCGCGCCGGTGCAACCACAGCGAGGCCGTCGCCGTGCCGGCGTGCAGGGCGACCTCGAAGCGCTTGCGCGCGTCGGCATCGAGCTCGCCGTAGCGCCAGCCACGCCGCCAGGCAAGCAGCGTCGTGTGGCCCGAGGAGGAGACCGGCGCGAGCTCGGCCGGGCCGTGCAGCAGGCCCAGGAGCACCGCCTGGCGCACCGTCACGCGCGCGTCAGGTGGCGAGTTTCCTCCTGCGGCGGCGGTAGAGGTAGTAGATGATCGCGGCGACGATCAGCACGACCGCGGCGATGTCCACGTAGTGCAGGTTCTTCTGCACCGAGTGGTAGTGCGAGCCGATCGCGCGGCCGAGGATTCCCCAGAAGGCGATCCAGGGCACCCCGCCGAGCGCACTCAGCGCGAGGAAGCGCAGGTAGGGCATCTCGGCGAAGCCGGCGGGGAAGGACATGTAAGCGCGCACGAGCGGCAGGATCCGGCAGATCGGGATCGCCTTGGCGCCGTGGCGGTCGAACCAGCGCTCCGCCAGCGCCAGCCGCTCCGGGGTGATGTGAACCTTCGAGCCGTGTTTTTGCACCAGCTCGATCCGGCCGAAGTAGCCGATCGCGTAGGCGACGGTCGCGCCCGTGAGGTCACCGGCGACGCCGACGAGGAGGATCCCGACCAGCGAGAAATGACCGCGGTAGACGTCGAAGCCCGCGAACAGCATCACGGCCTCAGAGGACACGGGGATGGCGGCCGAGCCGGCCACCAGCAGCAGGAAGATCCCCGGGTAGCCGAGGTCGGTGATGATCGTCGTCGCGACGTTGACGAGCGCGTTGGTGACGGAGGCGATCTCGTACACGGCCGCAGAAGGGTAGCGTTGAGGAGCGCGATGCGAGTCTGGGTGGACCTCACGAACAGCCCGCACCCGCTCGTGCTGCGCCCGATCATCGAGCGCCTGCGCGCCGGCGGCCACGAGGTTACGGTCACCGCGCGCGACTTCGCGCAGACCGTGGAGCTGGCGCGGCGCCTCGGCCTGGACCCCACGGTGATCGGCCACCACCGTGGCGCGGGTCGCGCCGCCAAGGCCCGCGGGCTCGCCTCGCGCTCGCTCGCGCTCGCGCGCTGGGCGCGCCACCGCCACTTCGAGCTGGCGCTCGGCCACGGCTCCAACGACGTCACCGTCGCCGCGGCCGCGCTGCGGATCCCCGCCGCGACGATGTTCGACTACGAGTG
Source organism: Solirubrobacteraceae bacterium (assembly GCA_035604915.1). Taxonomy (GTDB): domain Bacteria; phylum Actinomycetota; class Thermoleophilia; order Solirubrobacterales; family Solirubrobacteraceae; genus Palsa-513. Next base: position 3,055 of record DATNHQ010000017.1, on the reverse strand, counting down.
GGCGAGGGTGCAGCACAACGTCAACTGCCGCCTCGCGCGGACGGTGGTCGTGCCGGACGCGATCCCGCGCTCGCGCCTGTACCGCTACGGCGCCCGCGGCAAGATCCGCGCGTATGAGGGTTTGAAGGAGGAGTACTACCTTGCCGATTTCGAGCCCTCCTCCGCAGTGGTCGCGGAGCTGGGGCTCGATCCGAGCGAGCCGATCGCCGTCGTGCGGACGCCGCCGGCGGTGTCGCTCTACCACCGCTTCGAGAACGAGCTGTTCGCGTCCGTGCTCGAGCGCCTGCGCGGATCCCAGACGGTGGTGCTGCCGCGGATCGAATCCCAGCGCGAGGAGCTGCTGCGCGGGGGTGGCCTGATCGTCCCCGAGCACGCGATCGACGCCCAGTCGCTGATCGCCCACGCGGACCTCGTGATCAGCGCGGGCGGCACGATGAACCGCGAGGCGGTCGCGCTCGGCACGCCCGTCTGGACGACGTTCGAGGGCCGCCTCGGCGCGGTCGATGAGCGCCTGATCGCGCAGGGCCGCCTGCGGCGGCTCCGAAGCGCCGATCAGATCGTTCTGCGAAAGCGCGAAAGCGGCCCCCCCGAGCGCATCCGCCGCGATCCGGCGGTGCTCGCAGAGCTCCTGCTTGCCGCCGGAGACGACGTACAATCGGCTTAATGCGCCGACGGTTTCGCTCGGCGGCCTTCCCGCTCCATCGCCATTCGCTGCCGCAGCTCGTGGTCGACGCGGGTCTGGTCGCGCTCGCGTACTTCCTCGCGTTCTGGCTGCGCTTCCAGGGCGAGGCCGAGCCCGGGCGCTACCACCACCTGATGGTCGACACGCTGCCGTGGGTCGTCCTCGGCACCGTTGTCATCCTCGCCGGCTCGCGGGTGTACCAGCGTCGCTGGCGCTACGTCAGCCAGCGCGACATCCAGCACCTCGTGCGCGCCATGGTCATGGCCGCGGTGGGGCTGGTGACGCTCGTCGCGGTCGTGCATCCCACCTACGCCCCCCCCACGGAGGTCGAGGTCAGCCGCGGCCACCACGTGCTGGTACGGCTCGCCGTCGGCGTCCCCGGCGGCGTGGCCGTGCTGTTCCCGGCTCTCGCGCTCGTGCTCCTCGTTGGCGCGCGGCTTTTCGCGCGCGCAGTCAATGATCGACGCCTGCCGGGGCTGCGCGCGCACCGCAACGGGCGCACCGTCCTGATCGTCGGCGCCGGCGAGGGCGGGCGCCTCGTCTGCCAGGAGCTCGTGCGCAACGTCGAGCTCGGGCTGGACCCGGTCGGGTTCGTCGACGACGACCCCCTCAAGCAGCGGCTGCGCTTCGAGGGCGTGCGCGTGCGCGGGACCACGCGCGACCTCTCGCGGGTGCTGGATGAGGCCGAGCCCGACGAGGTCATCATCGCCATCCCCTCGGCCCCCGGCGAGCTTCGGATGCGTGTCGTCATCGCCTGCCGCGACCGCGGCATCCCCGTCCGCACGCTGCCGACCGTCTTCGAGCTGCTCGCCGGCTCGGTAAACGTGGCCCGCGCGGTGCGCGAGGTCCGCGTCGAGGACGTGCTCGGACGCCGGCCGGTGCACATGCCGCTCGAGCGCGTCGGCAGCTACCTCCAGGACGCCGTCGTCATGGTCACCGGCGCCGGCGGATCGATCGGCTCGGAGCTCTGCCGGCAGATCTCCCGGGCCGGTCCCCGCCGGCTCGTGCTGGTCGATCACGCCGAGGACAACATGTTCAGCATCGTGCGAGAGCTGGAGGAGGACCTGCACGTGCCGCCCGCGATGGTCGTGCCCGTGCTCGCCGACTGCAAGGAGGAGGAGCGAATGCGCGAGGTGCTCAGCGAGGAGCGCCCCAGCGTCGTCTTCCACGCGGCCGCCTACAAGCACGTCGGCCTGATGGAGAGCAACCCGGTCGAGGCGATCCGCAACAACGCGATCGGCACGCGCGTCGTCGCGACCGTCGCCGGCCAGCTTGAGCTGGAGACGTTCGTGCTCGTCTCGACCGACAAGGCGGTGATGCCGGCGACCGTCATGGGCGCCTCGAAGGCGCTGGCGGAGTGCGCGATCGACGCCGCGCAGCGCCGGTTCCCCGCAACTCGCTACATGACCGTTCGTTTCGGAAACGTGCTCGGCTCCTCGGGCAGCGTGGTGCCGATCTTCCGTCGCCAGATCGCCGCGGGCGGCCCGGTGACCGTGACCGACCCCGAGATGACGCGCTACTTCATGACGATCGCGGAGGCGGTCGCGCTCGTGATTCGCGCCGGCTCGCTCGGCACGGGCGGCGAGACCTTCGTGCTCGACATGGGGGAGCCGGTGTCGATCCTCGAGCTTGCGCGCAAGATGATCGAGCTGTCCGGACTCGAGCCCGACCGCGACATCGCGATCGAGCTGATCGGCTCGCGCCCCGGCGAGAAGCTCCAGGAGGAGCTCTTCAACCCCTTCGAGCGCCCGCAGCCGACTGCGGCCGACAAGATCTGGCTGGCCGAGCGCGACCCGATGGACACCGAGCGGGTCGAGGCGATCTTCGACGAGATCCTGCTGCTCGTGCTCGAGGGCGACGCGACAGGCCTTGCCGAGAAGGTGGCGCAGCTGACGGATCTCCGCGTCCCGGCCCCTGCCGTCGCCGAGTCCTCATAGACTGGCGCGCTTGATGGTCCTCGCGATCTCGCTTTCGACCGACATCAAGTCGATCGGCGCCTACGCCGGCTTCGCGGCGATCGTTGGGCTCGCGCTGCTGGTGCTCCTGTACTTCTCGCAGGCGCGCGAGCTGCGCAGGATGGCGGAGCTGCTCGAGGAGCAGGACGAACGGCTGCGGCGCATGCCGGCCGCCCCCGTCACGGCGTCGCGCCCGGTGGTGGCGCAGCCCGGCCTGCCCCCGCGCCCCGCCGGCGGCGTCGCGGTTCCGGCCGCGGCCGGCGCTGTTGCGCCGGCTGGCGCTCCGACTGCGACCGTCGCGATTCCGGGCGCGCGTCGCGTCGCCGTGGGTGCGGCCGCCGCGACGGCCATCACCGCCGCCCCCGGCGCCGGCGAGTCGGCATCCGCCACCGCGCCACCTGCCCCGGCCGCCTCGGCG
>DATNHQ010000016.1:0-2843 GCA_035604915.1 Solirubrobacteraceae bacterium | reverse complement strand
GCTGGCGCGGGCCACGCGCCGGCGCCGCTTGGGGGTCTTGGACTCGGCCGTGAGGAAATCCGAGATGTCGCTGACGCCCTTGACGATCGTCGCGGCCGTGATGCCGTGCTCCTCGTTGTAGGCGAGCTGGATCGCGCGGCGGCGGTCGGTCTCTCCGAGCGCGGTGCGCATCGAGTCCGTCTCGCGGTCGGCGTACATGATCACGGTGCCCTCGATGTTGCGGGCGGCGCGGCCGATCGTCTGGATCAGCGAGGTCGCGCCGCGCAGGAACCCCTCCTTGTCGGCGTCGAGGATCGCGACCAGCGAGACCTCGGGCAGGTCGAGGCCCTCGCGCAGCAGGTTGACGCCGACCAGCACGTCGTACTCGCCGAGCCGCAGCCCGCGGATGATCTGGATGCGCTCGAGCGTGTCGATCTCCGAGTGCAGGTAGCGCGCGCGGAAGCCGAGCTCGAGCAGGTAGCCGGAGAGGTCCTCGGCCATCTTCTTCGTGAGCGTCGTGACCAGCACGCGCTCGTCACGGTCAACGCGCACGCGCACCTCGCGCATGAGGTCATCGATCTGGTTGCGGGTCGCCCGCACCTCGACGTGCGGATCGACGATCCCGGTCGGTCGCACGATCTGCTCGACGACGCGGCCCGAGCGGGTGCGCTCGAACTCGCCGGGGGTCGCCGACACGAGCACGATCTGCGGCGTCACGGCGAGGAACTCCTCGAAGGTCTGGGGACGGTTGTCGAGCGCGCTCGGCAGCCGGAAGCCGTATTCGACGAGCGTCTGCTTGCGCGAGCGGTCGCCCTCGTACATGCCGCCGATCTGCGGCACGGTCTGGTGGGACTCGTCGATGAAGCAGACGAAGTCGCGCGGGAAATAGTCGAGCAGGCAGTACGGGCGCTCCCCGGGCTTGCGCCCGTCGAGGATCCGCGAGTAGTTCTCGATCCCGGAGCAGAACCCGACCTCGCGCAGCATCTCCATGTCGTACTGGGTGCGCTGGCGCAGCCGGTGCGCCTCGAGCAGCTTGCCCTCGGCCTCGAGCTCCGCGCAGCGCTGCTCGAGCTCGAGCCCGATCTCGGCCGCCGCCCGCTCGTTCTGGCCCTCGGGAACGTTGTAGTGGGTGGCCGGCCAGATCGCGACGTGCTCGAGGTCCGCGGCGATCAGCTCGCCCGTCAGCGGGTCGAACTCCGAAAGCGCCTCCACCTCGTCGCCGAACATGACGGCGCGGTAGGCGGTCTCGGCGTAGGCCGGGAAGACCTCGAGCGTCTCCCCCTTGACGCGGAAGTTGCCGCGCGCGAGCACGCTGTCGTTGCGCGTGTACTGGATCGCGACGAGCTTGTGCAGCAGCGCATCGCGGTCGACGCTCTCGCCGCGGCGCAGCAGCTGCATGTTGCGCTCGTAGACCTCCGGCGAGCCGAGGCCGTAGATGCACGAGACCGAGGCGACCACGATCACGTCGCGGCGCGCAAACACGGCGGCGGTGGCGGCGTGGCGCAGGCGGTCGATCTCGGCGTTGACCGAGGAGTCCTTCTCGATGTAGAGGTCGCGGCTCGCGACGTAGGCCTCGGGCTGGTAGTAGTCGTAGTAGGAGACGAAGTACTCGACGGCGTTGTCTGGGAAGTAGGTGCGGAACTCGTTGCACAGCTGCGCGGCGAGCGTCTTGTTGTGCGCGATCACGAGCGCGGGGCGCTGGAGCTCCTGAATCGCGCCGGCCATCGTCATCGTCTTGCCGGTCCCGGTGGCGCCGAGCAGCGTCGTGAAGCGGTCGCCGGCCTCGATCGCCTCGGCGATCTGGGTGATCGCGCGGGGCTGGTCGGCGGCGGGCGTGAAGGCGGAATCGAGTCGGAACAGCGGCACCGGCCCAGTATCGCGAATCGGCGCGACGGGCTAGCCGAGCCGCTTCACGAAGCTGCGCCTCTCAGGCTCGGTGCCAATTCGATCAGCCGTAGCGCGCGACGACGTCGTTTAGGCTCGCCGTGCAGATCGCGTGCTCGGCCGCCGGCAGCGTGCAGGTCGAGCGGTAGACGAGCGCGGAGGCGGGCGGGCTCCCGCGCACGCCGACGACGCCGTTTGCCGGGTAGGGCCCGCCGCTGGGCCAGCCCGAGCCGGCGACGCCCGGCGGGTCCTCGAACAGGGCGAGATCTGCGCGGGGACGCGACACGAGCTCCTTCGGCGGCACGCCCAGGCTGCAGGGGAAGCCGAGCATGCTCGCCAGAACGGTGAAGAACGGGCAGGCGTCATCAGCCTTGCAGCCGGCGCAGGCGGGGTCGATATTGAGCGTCAGGCCGACGCCGTGGGAGTGCGGTGCGGGCTTGGGACGGCCGGGCGCCCAGGCGATCACCTGCGAGCCGCCGTCGGCGGCGACGATCCCCGAGCAGCGCAATCCCCGCGGCCCGACCAGGAAGAGCTCGGTGTTCGTGTAGGCCGCGAGCTCCCGGCTCGGGCCGGCCGCGCTGACCGAGATCGTCGCCGGCACGTGCTTCGGCGGTCCGCCGACGCCGAAAACCGTCGCGCAGCGCACCACGGGGATCCGCACGGTCGCCGCCCCTGACGCGGTCGCAGCCGCCAACGCCAAGCCCACCACCACGATGCCAAGCCCTGTGACGATGTTTGAGCGAAGCTCAAACATCGTCACAACCCGTATTGCTTTGCATATGAGCGCTGCGCGTTCTCGACGCGCTTGACGTAGGCCCTCGTCTCGGCGAAGGGGATCTGGGCGATGCCGAAGCGCACGCCGGCGGCGTGGGCCTGCGCGAGCCAGCCGTCGACATTGGTCTCGCCGCCGTTGTATGCGGCCAGCGCGAGCGTCTCGCTGCCCTTGTAGCGGTCGAGCAGGTAGCGCAGGTAGTAGGCGC
>DATNHQ010000015.1:0-2675 GCA_035604915.1 Solirubrobacteraceae bacterium | reverse complement strand
CCCGAACCTGCGGACCCGCTGCCCGAACCTGCGGACCCGCTGCCCGAACCTGCGGACCCGCTGCCCGAACCCGAGGACCCGCTCCCCGAACCCGAGGACCCGCTCCCCGAACCCGAGGACCCGCTCCCCGAAGAGCTCGTGCTCGCCGGAAATCCGAGCTTGGCGTCTCGTGCGAGCTGCGCCTGCGCCGTCTCGAGAGCTGTCTGGTCCGTGGCGAGTTGCTGCTCGTCCGTTGTCACCGCCAACTGGGCCTGCTGGATGCTGATGGCGTTCGCGGCGCTCTGCGCCGTGGTCGGCCCGCTCTCCGCGCTCGCCAGCGTGCTCTGGGCCATCGCGAGATTGGCTTTGGCGGACGCCAGCGTGTTGCGGGCGCTCGTCGGATCGATCTTCGCGAGCGCCTGCCCAGCCTGGACGTGTTCGCCGGCCGACACATAGACCGCGGTGATCGTTCCGCTTGTCGCGAAGTTCGTCGACGCGGATTGCGCGACCGCGACGTTCCCGGATGCGCTCACGCTCGACAGCACCGTCCCCCGCTTCACCGTCGCCGTCAGGCGCGATCCCGCAGCGTTGGATGAACCAGCAGTGAAGCCGTAGACCGAGTTGAGCGAAAAGAACACGATCGCGGCGGCGATCAGGACGCCGGCCGCGTAGAGAAGCCGCTTACGTCGCCGACGCGGCGGTTGCTGCTCCAGTCTGCCCGCGCCGTCCGCGAGACGGTCCCGCCGCCGCGGCAATCTGATGGTCGTGCTCACAGCCGCCGCCCCGAAGGAAACGGCCCAACCCCCTGCCGATCTGTGCGCACGAGAGATTCTTAACGTGTTGGCCTTCACCGCGGATAAACGTTGGTGAAGGGTTCGTGACGGCCTCGCCGGCCGGCGCGAGCGCGCCCGCAGCCGTCATGATTCCGCGAGATGGCGGCCGCGGAGGTGTCCATATTCAGCCGTATGACGGCCCTGGCCGAGCAGACCGGGGCGCTCAACCTCGGGCAGGGCTTCCCCGACTTCAGCGGCCCTGCCGCCGTGATCGACGCCGCGGTCGATGCGATGCGGGCGGGCCACAACCAGTACGCCCCGGTTCCCGGTGTGCCGTCACTGCGCCACGCGATCGCCGAGCACCAGCGCCGCCACTACGGCATCGAGCTCGACCCCGACCGCGAGGTCCAGGTCACCTTCGGCGCGACCGAGGCGCTCGCCTCGGCGCTGCTCGCGCTGGTCGGCCCCGGCGACGAGGTCGCGTTCCTCGACCCGACCTACGACTCCTACCCCGCGGTCGTCGCGCTCGCCGGCGCCGTCGGGCGCGCGATCGTGCTTGAGCCGCCGCACTGGCGCCTGCAGGCCGACGCGCTCGCCGCCGCGATCACGCCGCGCACGCGCGTGCTGCTGCTGAACACGCCGCACAACCCCACCGGCCGCGTGCTCGATGCCACCGAGCTCGAGTTGCTCGCCGCCGCCTGCCGCGAGCACGACCTGATCGCCCTCACCGACGAGGTCTACGAGCACCTCGTCTTCGAGGGGACGCACATCCCGATCGCGACGCTGCCGGGAATGGCGGAGCGCACGATCACCGTCTCGAGCCTCGGCAAGACGTTCTCGGTGACGGGCTGGAAGATCGGTTGGGCGAGCGGCCCCGCCGAGCTGATCGAGCGGCTGCGCGCCGTCAAGCAGTTCCTCACATTCGCCGGCGGCACGCCTTTCCAGCACGCCGCCGCGGCGGCGCTGCGCCCGCCCGAGGACGCGATCGTCGAGCTCGTGGCGACGCTCCGCGCCAAGCGCGACCGCCTCGACGCCGGCCTGCGCGCGGCCGGGTTCGACGTGCTCCCCTCGGCCGCCACCTACTTCCTCAACGCCGACGGCACGCCGTTCGGAGAGAGCGACGCGACCTCGTTGTGCGAGCGGCTGCCGCTCGAGGCCGGCGTCGTCGCGATCCCGACCGCCGCCTTCGCCGCCGACCCCGCCGGGCCGACCAGGTCGCTGGTGCGCTTCGCCTTTCCCAAGGCCGACAGCGTGCTCGACGAGGCGCTCGAACGGCTCGCGCGCTGGACCGCCTCGCTGCGGTAGCCCGCCACGGGACCGGCCCGACGCGTTAGAAACGTCGATTTCGGCGCGGTCGCGGGAAGGATCGCACCCGTTCGGACGTCCGTTTGAGAAGAATGCTCAGCGATCTGCCGAGTTCGTTTGCCGCCTGCGGCGGCAACGCGCTATACACAGTCTCGGGGGGATACGAATCCCGGGATACGAGATCAACGCACCTCGACGGCGCCGCCGTCAGCTCGACGGAGCGCTCCTGCTTGCCCGGCGGCCGGGGCGGGCGCGGCGGCGATGGCCGGCGCGATGCTCTTCAGCGGACGGTGCTTCTTCGTCGCGCCGGCTCGTGGCGCGCAGAGGTGGGCGGGTCCTCTCCCCCAGGACCCGCCCACCCCTGGGCGTCGCACGCCGCGCCGGCGTCGGCGCATGATCGCCGGCGACGCCCAGCGCCGCTGAGATCTGCGGGAAGCGGCCGCAGGACTACTCAGCCAGCGGCAGGCGACCGGCGACGCGATCCTCGACGGCCGCGCGCTCTTCGTCGCGGCCGAGGAAGCTGAGGAACACGGCGACCATCGCGACCCCGAAGATCAGGAACTCGAGGAAGCACATGCCGGCGCCGGCGAGGTGCTGGTCGGTGATCGCGCTGATGCC
>DATNHQ010000014.1:0-24122 GCA_035604915.1 Solirubrobacteraceae bacterium | reverse complement strand
CCCTCGCGGCGTGACACCGCGCTTACTGCGGCGGCGCGTCGATGCTGCGCCACAGGTACATGCACGCAGCCGTGCGATACGGCCGCCACCTCTCCGCCCGCTCGACCACCTCGGCGGGCGTCGGCATCTGCGCGAGGTCGTAGGTGATCTGGACGCCGCGGCGGATCCCCAGGTCTCCGGGCGCGATCACGTCCGGGCGGCCGAGCTGGAACATCAGGAACATGTGAGCGCTCCATTCGCCGATGCCCTTGACCGCGACGAGCTCGGCGATCACAGCGTCGTCGTCGAGCTCCTCGAGCCGTTCGAGCTCGAGCGAGCCGTCGATCACGTGCTCGGCGAGCGAGCGCAGATAGGTCGTCTTCGAGCGCGACAGGCCGGCCGCGGCGCGAAGCTCGTCGGGGTCGGCGGCCAGCACCTGCTGGGGTGTCGGCGGCTTGTCGGCGAAATGGGCGATCAGCCGCAGCCAGATCGACCGCGCAGCCTTGGTCGAGAGCTGCTGGCCGACGATCGTGCGCACGAGCGAGGCGTAGTGCTCACCGGGCTTGGGGCGGTCGGAGCGGTCCGGCAGCTCGACGCCGTCGAGGCGGTCGATCAGAGCGCCGAGGATCGGGTCGGCGCGGCGCAGGTAGGCGGTGGCCTGGTCAGTCATCGATCCGCTCCCCGACCACGCCGAGGAGCTGCTCGAGCCGGACGAGCTTGACGCGCGGGCGCCCCGCGGGCTCGCCGAGCCCGCGTTCGTGGCGGTCGATCGCGACCCAGCGTTCGTAGTCGACGAGCAACGGCTGGCGGCTGCGAACGAACTCCTCGAGCGCCTCGTCGCCGATCGGCGCGGGGTCGAGCAGCCGCCCCGCGGCGAGGTCCTCGAGCAGCCGCTCGACGGTCTCGTTGGCGTCCTTCTTGTTGGTCCCGATCACGCCGCTTGGGCCGCGCTTGGCCCAGCCGACGACGTACTCGCCGGGGCGCACGCGGCCGCCCTCGTTGGCGATCAGGCTGCGGTCGGGGTCAAACGGCACGCCTGCGAGGGGCGTGCCCCGGTAGCCGATCGCGCGGAATACCGTCTGCGCTGGGATCTCGACACGCTCATCGGTCGCGCGCGCCCGCAGCGACCCGTCCGCGCCCACCGCCAGCTCGTTGCGGGCGAGCGTGACCGACTCGACGCGCCCGCTCCCGCCAAGCGCGATCGGGGAGAGCAGGAAGCGCAGCACGACCCGCTTGCGCTTGCCGGCGGGCGCGCGCTGCGAGTACTCGCGGAGGATCTCGACGTTGCGCCGAGCCGTCGGGTCGGCATCGGGATCCTCCAGGTCCTGCGCGTGCGCGATCTCATCGGGGTCGACGATGATGTCCGCGTCGACGAGCTCGCCGAGCTCGCGCAGCTCGGGGTTGGTGAACGCGGCCTGCGCGGGGCCGCGCCGTGCGACCACGACGACCTCGCGCACGCCGCTTGTGGCGAGCACCTCGAGCGCGTGATCGGCCACGTCGGTGACGGCCAGCTCCTCGCGCGTCAGCACCAGCATCCGGGCGACGTCGAGCGCGACGTTGCCGGCGCCGACGACCACGACGCGCTCGCCGCTCAGGTCGAACTCCAGGTCGCAGAAGTCCGGGTGGCCGTTGTACCACCCGACGAAGTCGGTGGCCGAGTGACTGCCTGGGAGCTCCTCGCCGGGGATCCCCATCACGCGGTCGGTGGGCGTGCCGACCGCGTAGACGATCGCGTGGTAGCGCTCGCGCAGATCCTCGACGTTCACGTGGCGGCCGAACTCGACGTTCGCGAACAGCCGCAGCCGCGGGTGCTCGGCGGTGCGCTCATAGAGGTTGGTGACCGACTTGATTTTGGGATGGTCGGGGGCGACCCCTGCGCGCACCAGGCCCCACGGCGTCGGCAGCCGCTCGTAGAGGTCGACGTGCAGCTCCGGCTCGCTGTGGCGCAGTAGATGGCCCGCCGCGTAGCTGCCAGCCGGTCCCGAGCCGATGATCGCGACGCGCACCTTCGCGTCGCCGCCGTCGCTCACCGGCGCCGCCGGGCCCGGCCGTTGGTGCAAGCGGTCTGTCTGACGCGAAACGCTGCGGCCATCTGCGGACTCCCGAGTATACGTCGCCCCGGCGCACCGATACCATGGGTGGGGATGCGCATCGCCCTCGTATCCCCCTACTCGTGGACCTACCCGGGGGGCGTGACGCGGCACATCGAGGCGCTCGCCGAGCAGTTCTCCGCGCTCGGGCACGAGCCGCGGATCCTCGCCCCCTACGATCCGCCCGACGCCCTCAGCGCGCGGCTGCACCGTGGCGCGCGGCCGCAGCGGCGCGAGCCGGCCGCGAACATCGTCGCGCTGGGGCGCACGATCGGCCTGCCCGCCAACGGCGCCGTCTCCAACGTCACGCTCAACCCGGCCGCGGCGGCGGCGATGCGGCGCGAACTGCGCGAGGGCGACTACGACGTCGTTCACATCCACGAGCCGATCGTGCCGTTGATCAGCTGGGACGCGACCGGACTGCGCGGGCTACCGACTGTAGGCACCTTCCACACCTACTCGACCAACCTCCTTACCAACAGCCTCGGTAACCTCGCGGGCGCGGCGCGGCGCTTCAACCACCTCGACGTCCGCATCGCCGTCTCGCGCGCCGCGGCCTGGACCGGCGAGCGCTTCTTCGGCGGCAGCTACCGCGTGATACCCAACGGCGTCAACGTGCCGGAGCGGATCCCGCGCACGCCGGCGGCCGCCACGGCGGAGCATCCGCTGCGGCTCGTCTTCGTCGGCCAGGCCGTCGCCCGCAAGGGCCTGCCGCTGGCGCTGCGCGCGTTCGCCGCGCTGCGCGAGCACGTCCCGGTCACGCTCGATGTGATCGGCGCCGAGCGCGAGCAGCTCGAGGTGATGCTGCTCGACCTCAGCGGCGTCACCGCGCACGGCAAGGTAGACGACGCCGCCAAGACGCAGCTGCTGGCGGCGGCGGATCTGCTGGTGGCCCCCTCGCTCGGCGGCGAGAGCTTCGGCATGGTGCTGACCGAGGCCTTCGCGGTCGGCACGCCCGTCGTGGCCTCCGACATCGCCGGCTACAGCGACGTCGTCAGCGACGGCCGCGACGGCGTGCTGTTCCCGCGCGGTGACGCCGGCGCGCTCGCGCAGACGCTGCTCGAGCTCGCCGACGACGTTCCGCGGCGCGCGGCAATGTCGGTCGCAGCCGCCGCCAGCGCCCGCCGCTTCGCCTGGCCGCTCGTCGCCGCGGCGGTGCTCGAGTCCTACGAGGACGCGATCGCCGCGGCGGCTCCCGCCGGTGCCGCCGTCAGCTTTGCGCTGCCGGTCGGCGCGCGCTCGGTTGCCGACTCGAAGCGCGTAGGCACGCAGCGCAAGCTGGCGAGCCTCGAGCGCGACGAGCGCACGGGGCGCGAGAAGGCGCTCGCCGGCGTGCGCCGCGGCGCGATCGCGACGGTCGCGCTGGCGGCGATCGCGCTGGCGGCGATCGCGGTCGAGAAGATCGGGCCCGGCCGGATCGCGAGCGCGCTCGTGACCTCCAAGCCCTCCTGGGTGGTGATCGGCTTCGCTCTGATGTGCGCGGCGATGGCGGCCCGCGGCGTCGCCTGGAACGCGATCCTGCGTGCCGCGCTGCCGGGCCGGCGAGTGCGCCTGGCCGACGCGATGCACGGCACCTTCATCGGCGTGTTGATGAGCGCGACGCTGCCCGCCCGCCTGGGCGAGCCGTCACGCTCGCTGATCGTGGCGCGCCGCGTCGGGCGCCCGCTCGAGACCTTCCCGATCGTCCTCGGCACGGTCCTCTCGCAGACGCTGCTGAATCTGCTCGCGCTCGCCGGCCTCGGCGCCGTGATGTTCACGAGCGTGGATCTATTCGACGGCCGCCACTCGGCGCTGATCGCCGTGGCCGTCGGCCCGGCGGTGCTGGTGGCGATCGTGCTGGCGGCGCCGCTACTACTCCGACGCCGCGGCGGCGCGACACGCTCGCAGCGGCTCGAGCTGATGCGCACGCGCGTGCGGGCGACGCTGCTTCGCTTGCGTGCCGGCATGCGCGTGTTCCGCCAGCCGCGTCTGGCGGCCGTGGCGGTGATCGGTCAGCTCGGTGCGTGGATGCTCCAGTGCACCTCCTGTTACGTGCTGCTGATCGCGCTCGGGCTCGACGACCGCGCCGGCATGGCTGCGGCCGCGGGCGTCCTGTTCGCGGTCAACGTGACCGCGGTGCTGCCGGCGGCGCCGTCCAACATCGGCGTCTTTCAGGCCGCTTGCGTGGCCGTCCTGCATGGCGCCTTCCACGTCTCGACCGCGGATGCGATCGCCTACGGCATCGTGCTGCAGGCGGTCGAGATCACAACCGCGGCGGCGATGGGGATTCCGGCGCTGCTGCGCGAGGGCATGTCATGGCGCGACGTCAAGCTGCGCGCGATGCACGCCGCGCCACTCACGCTGCGCCCGCGTGAGGCCCGCCCCGCCGGCGCCGAGGTCGCCGCCGGAGAGGTCCACGTCGGCTAGTCGCAGGGGCCGGGGACGTTGCTTGGCTCGTGCAGGCGAACGCAGCGCGACGGCGTAGCTTGACGCAGATGACCGAGGCCTACGTCTACATCCTGCGCTGCGGCGACGGCTCGCTCTACACCGGCTGGACCCGCGATGTTCAGCGGCGGCTGGCGCAGCACGCCGCCGGCACCGCCAGCCGCTACACCCGCTCGCGCCTGCCGGTGGAGCTCGCCGCGAGCTTCCCCGCGGCCGATGCGAGCGCGGCCCGCCGCCGCGAGGCGGAGATCAAGCGGCTGCCGCGCTCGGCGAAGCTGGCGCTGCTGCCGCTGCCCTGAACGAGCAGGTCCGAACGCGCCGGCGCCCCGCGGTGCGGGGCGCCAGGCTGCTTCTGGGAGGAGGTGCGGTGCGAGTTGTGTGTCGCACCCAAAGTGTCGCGCACCCGGCCCCGCCTCCGGCGAAGAGTTGCCGAAGAGCAAATGCGGCGCGCAGCCTTTTCGCCGCGAGCGGCGAAAAGGCGAGCACCCCTACTTGATGAAGAGCATCTCCGAGTACTTCGGCAGCGGCCAGAGGTCGTCGGCAACGATCCGCTCGAGGCGGTCGGCGATCGCGCGCGCGCCCTCCATCGCCGGCAACACCTCGTCGCGCATGTAGAGAGCGTGCTCCAGCCCCTCCACGTCCGGGTGCGCGGCGTTGACCTTCTCGAGCGCGAAGATCGCATCGACGAACTTGCCGACCAGTTCCTCGGTCTCGACGACGAGGCGGTCGACGCCGGCCTCGCGCAGCTGGCCGAGGTGACGCACCGCCGCCGGCAGCAGCAGCGTGCGGGCGATCGACGCGGCCGTCTCCGCCTCGATGTTGAGCTTGGTCGAGTACTGCTCGACGTAGACCTCGTAGCGGGCCTCGAGCTCGCGCTGGGAGAGCACCTTGAAGCGCTTGAACAGGCCGACCGTCTCCTTCTCGATCAGCCACGGCAGCGCGTCGGCTGTCGAGCGCAGGTTTGCCAGCCCGCGCGCCTCCGCCTCCGCGTGCCACGCATCGGAGTAGTTGTCGCCGTTGAAGACGACGCGCCGGTGGGTCTTGTAGGAGTCCTTGACGATGGCGAGGATCGCCTTCTCGAGGCTGGCGCCGCCCTTCATGGCCTCCTCGAGCTTGTCGGCGAGGTCGGCGATCGCCTCGGCGACGATCGTGTTGAGCACGGTGTTGGGCCACGACGGGGACATGCTCGAGCCGAGTGCGCGGAACTCGAACTTGTTGCCCGTGAACGCGAACGGGCTGGTTCGGTTGCGGTCGCCGGAGTGCAGCGGCAGCGGCGGCAGCACGGGCGTGCCGAGGCCGAGGAACGTGCCGGACTTGGAGACGCTGGCCTTGCCCTCCGCGATCGAGGAAAAGACATCCTCAAGCTCCGTGCCGAGGAAGATCGAGATAATCGCCGGCGGCGCCTCGTTGGCGCCGAGGCGGTGGTCCTGGCCTGGGCTCGCGATCGACGCGCGCAGCAGCTGCTGGTGGGTGTCGACCGCCTGGATCACCGCCGCCGCGAACAGCAGGAAGATCAGGTTCTCGTGCGGTGTGTCGCCGGGCTCGAGCAGGTTGTGACCGGTGTCGGTGCCCATCGACCAGTTGTTGTGCTTGCCGGAGCCGTTGACGCCGGCGAACGGCTTCTCGTGCAGCAGGCAGACGAGCCCGTAGCGACGGGCCGTGTTCTGGAGCATCTGCATCGTCAGCATCTGGTGGTCGCAACCGACGTTCGTGCCCTCGAACACCGGAGCGATCTCGTACTGGTTAGGCGCGACCTCGTTGTGGCGCGTCTTGACCGGGACGCCGAGCTTGGCCAGCTCGGCCTCGGTTTCGAGCATGCAGGCGAGGATGCGTTCGGGGATCGAGCCGAAGTAATGGTCGTCGAGCTCGTGCCCCTTCGGCGGCTTGGCGCCGAACAGCGTGCGGCCGGTGATCTGCAGGTCGGGGCGCTCGTAGAAGTACTGCTCGTCGATCAGGAAGTACTCCTGCTCGGGCCCGACCGTCGTGAACACGCACTGGGCCTCGTCGTCGCCCAGCAGCCGCAGCGCCCGAACCGCGACCTCCGAGAGCGCGTCCATCGAGCGCAGCAGCGGGATCTTGTGGTCGAGCGCCTCCCCGGTCCAGGATGCGAAGGCGGTCGGGATGCACAGCAGCGCGCCGTTGGGGTTCTCGAGCAGGAACGCGGGCGAGGTCGGGTCCCACGCCGTGTAGCCGCGCGCCTCGAAGGTGGCACGGATGCCGCCGGTCGGGAAGCTCGAGGCGTCCGGCTCGCCCTGGATCAGCTCCTTGCCGGAGAAATCGGCGATCGCAGAGCCGTCGCCGGCGGGGCCGTAGAAGGAGTCGTGCTTCTCGGCCGTGGTCCCGGTCAGCGGCTGGAACCAGTGCGTGTAGTGCGTCGCGCCGTTCTCGAGCGCCCACTCCTTCATCGCCTGGGCGACCGCGTCGGCGAGCGAGGTGTCGAGCTCGGCGCCGCGCGCGATCGTGGCGCGCAGCTGCGAATACACGTGTTTGGGCAGGCGCTTGCGCTGCTCGGCAAGGCTGAAGACGTTGGCGCCGAAAACCTGATTGGCGACCTGCGTCAGATCCCGAGCGCCGAGGCTCTCGCCGTTGGCGCTCCATTGAGCGGCGGAGACGTTGTGGATCCGGGTCCGGGGCATGGTTCGACGTCCTCCTGAGGATTCGTGGGTACGGCGCGCGTCCGAGCGGTCTCTCGCGCGTGCGACCCGTTGCGAGCAGCGCGGCGGGTAAACACCTTATGCGCTCCGGCCCTGGCGGGCCTTGTCCGTGTGGACAAAGCAACGGCCCCGGTGTTCGCCCGAACGTAGGGGCGGAGCCGGTGGCGCGCCGGCTTTCCGGCGCGCCTGCCGCCGGATCAGACGAGCACTTCGTCGCGCAGCGCCACGACGGCGACGCGGACGGGAGCCGGTTGCGTCTCCAGCATTGCGGCGAGGGTAAGGCGCTGGCGTTCCGTCATCGAGCCGATCGTCTTGGTCTCGGTCATCGGGACACCGGCGAGAAACCGGCGCGCGCGTGTGTGCCCCCAGCGGTGCTGGCTCATCAGGAGCTCCGCCACGGCCATGCTCTCGGCCTCCCAGGGACAATCGAGAATCACAGCTGCGGCACTCGTCTCGCCCTCCGTCACTCGGCGCTTGAGCTCGGCGCGCGCGAGGCGCACCTCGTTGGCGCGTTGAAGGGCTCGCATGTGCTGCGGCCCGTGGGCGGTCGCTGACGCGTTCATCTGGCTCCCCGCGCTCGTTTTGCGAGCGCACAAACTCGATTGTTAACGTTGTAAACCCAAACGTGGACGCGAGAGCCCGGCTGAACAACGTCGCGGCTGACCGTGCCGTTGCCTCCCGGGAGCTTGCGAGGACCCCTCTCAAAGTCCCCCCCCGCACCTCCACGCTCAGCGCTGTACGACGCTACGCAGCGCCCGTCGCTTGGTCAACGAATTGGGCTCGCGACCATTCGCTCAGAGCGATGTTTTTCGCTCGCGCGACGCTTGTGCGCGGCTGCACAATTTCGGCTGGCGCGTTCAGCCGCCCGGCGCGGGCAGCGGGCCGTGCTCGGCCTCGAACTCGCGTTTGACCGTCGCGAACGCAGCGAGCGCGCGGTCGATGGTGTCGTGGTCGTGTGTCGCCATCACGCTGTTGCGAAGCAGCGCACCGCCCGGGGGCACGGCCGGGTGGACGGCCACGTTGGTGAAGACGCCGGCGTCCCACAGCGCGCGCCAGAGCATGCCGGCCTTCCAGTCCTCGCCGACGCGGACCGGCACGATCGGCGTGATGATCAGCTCTTTGGCGCCGGCCGCGTTGACGGTCACGGGCGAGGGCTCGACCACGTCGAAGCCGAGCTCGTGCAGACCGCGATTGAGCTGACGGGCGTTGACCAGCACCCGCGCGAGCAACTCGCGGCCCTCCTCCGAGCGGATCACGCGCAGCGCCGCGAGCGCCGCACCGACGGCGGCCGGCACGCCGGAGGCGGTGAACAGGAAGGCCCGGCTCTGGATCTTCAGGAACTCGATCACCTCGGCGTCGCCGGCGATGAAGCCGCCGCAGGAGGCGAGCGACTTCGAGAAGGTGCCCATTCGCAGATCGACCTCGTTCTCGACGCCGAGCAGTTCGGCCGTGCCGGCGCCGCGCGCGCCGAGCACGCCGGCCGCGTGGGCCTCGTCGACCATCAGCCGCGCGCCGAAACGGCGACAGAGGGCGCTGATCTCGCGGAGCGGTGCGACGTCTCCCTCCATCGAGAAGACGCCGTCGACGACGACCAGCACGCCGCCGCCGTCGGCGACCGCCTTCTCGAGCGTGCTCTCGAGCTTGTCGACGCGGTTGTGGCGGAAGGCGCGCAGCTTGGCGCGCGAGATCACCGCGCCGTCGAGCAGCGAGGCGTGATCGCCGGAGTCGACCACGACCGTGTCGCCGGGGCCGAGCAGCGTGCCGAGCGTGCCGACGTTGGCCTGGTGGCCGGTCGAGAAGACGATCGCGTCCTCGGTCCCCATCCACTCGGCGAGCTCGCGCTCCAGCTCGAGGTGCAGCGTCGTCGTGCCGTTGAGCAGACGCGATCCGGTCAGCCCGGTGCCGTAACGCTCGAGCGCGTCGCGCGCGCCCTGAATCACGCGCTCGTCGGCGGTCAGGCCGAGGTAGTTGTTGGAGCCGAGCATGATCCGCGGCGCCCCCTCCATCTGGACGACCGGCAACGCCGCCGACTCGACCTCGTGGAAGTAGGGCAGCAGGCCGGCCTCGCGAGCGGCTCGCATCAACCCCACGCGCTCGTTGCCGCGGATCTTGGCAAACACGTCCGGGGCGTGGGTCACGGCGGATACCTCGGCGGAAGTGGGCATATAGGCTGGGGCGGGTGAGCCTCGACATCCGGCCGGTTGCGGGCCGTGGCGACCTGCGGCGCTTCATCGCGCTTCCCTCGGCGCTCTATCGTAACGAGCCGCGCTGGATCGCGCCGCTCAACATGGACATGCGCAAGCGCCTCGACCGCGAGCGCAATCCGTTCTTCAAGCATGCGACGGCCGAATACTTCCTGGCCTGGCGCGACGGGCGCCCGGTCGGGCGGATCACGGCCCACATCGACCGCCGCCTCAACGAGTTCCAGGCGAATCGCTGGGGGATGTTCGGCTTCTTCGAGTGCGAGAACTCGCGCGAGAGCGCGCACGCCCTGCTGGGGGCCGCGGAGGCGTGGCTGCGCGAGCACGGCGCCGACCGCATGGTCGGGCCGATGGACTTCACGACCAACGACGAGTGCGGCCTGATGATCGAGGGCCACGAGCGCCGGCCGATCATCCTGTCCACCTGGCACCACCCCTACTACCAGGAGCTGCTCGAGGGTGGGGAGGGGTTGACGAAGGCCATGGATCTGTTGATGTGGAGCCTGCACATCAGCGGCCGCTCGAGCGTGCGCGACGCAAT
This sequence comes from Solirubrobacteraceae bacterium, assembly GCA_035604915.1. Classification (GTDB taxonomy): domain Bacteria; phylum Actinomycetota; class Thermoleophilia; order Solirubrobacterales; family Solirubrobacteraceae; genus Palsa-513. The sequence goes on along the minus strand of DATNHQ010000014.1, from coordinate 14,233 downwards.
CTGGCGGCGCGCCGAGCGCGTCGAGTCCGAACACGGGATCGTCGTGCGCTCGATGCGAAAGCGCGACCTCGACAACGAGGTGACGCGCTTCCTCGAGGTCTACAACGCCGCCTGGGAGCGCAACTGGGCGGCGGTGCCGCTGACCGAGGAGGAGGTCCGCCACTACGCCAAGGACCTGCGTCCGGTCCTCGATGAGAACTGGGCCTTCATCGCCGAGCGGATCGACACCGGCGAGGTCGTCGGCGCGGCGCTGACGCTGCCTGACTACAACCAGGTGCTCGCGCACCTGCACGGGCGCCTGCTGCCGTTGGGCTGGGCCAAGGCGCTCTACTACCGGCGCAAGATCGATGCGGTGCGCGTGTTCGCGCTCGGCGTCAAGCCGGAGTATCAGCACACGGGCGTCGCCGCGCGCTTCTACCAGCTGCACTTCGACGCGGCCGAGCGAACCCCGCAGAAGGGCGGCGAGATGGGCTGGGTGCTCGAGACCAACCGTCCGATGAATCGTGCGATGGAGGGGATGGGCGGGCGGATCGTCCGTCGCTTCCGCGTGTACGAACGCCCGCTCGACTGATCTGAGAGACTTGGCCGTGGCTAGGGAGGTCTGACGGTGGACGACGAGCAGCGCGAGAGCTTCGAGGGGGACGGTGTCGAGGAGGTCGTCGAGGGCGTCGTCGTGCTGACCGGCGCGCGTCCGCTTGTGCCACTGCGCGAGGGTCCGCCCGCGTTCGTGCAGGTCGCGGCCGTGGCCGCCACCGGCTTCGTCGCCGGCGCCGCCACCGCGGCGGTGCTGGGCCGGCGCTTCTCGCGGGTTCAGGCGCGTCGCGCGGCCGGCGCCCCGGCACCGCTGCCACTACGCCGCGCCGAGCCCTACGAGGTGCTCTCCTCGCGCCGTTACGTCGTCGACGTGCACACGATCGCGCGGCACTAGACGCAAAGACCGCAACGCGGCTCGCCGCGCGTCCGCGGCGAGCGCTTGAATGGCACACCGTGAGCGAAGCCGCCGTCGAGATCCGCGTCGAGGTGGCCCCGCGCTGGCCGCTGCGACTCCCGGGCGGCGGCGCCGATGGTGTCATGCGCTCGCGCGGCGGCGTGCTCGAGCGGCTGCTGCACGTCGAGGAGCAGCCGGTGATCGTGCGTGCGGCGGCGCGCGGCGACGGTCACGGCGTGCTGATCGGAGCCTGGGGCCCGTCGCGCGGATGCTGCGGTGTGGCGATCGAGCGGATGCGCTTCGCGCTCGGCGTCGACGACGACCTCGCGCCGTTTCACTCCCGCTTCCGCTCCGACGCGCTGATCGGAGGGCTGGTGCGGCGCATGCCGTGGCTTCGCCCGGCGCGGCGCCCGGAGCCGTTCGAGGCGCTGGCCTGGGCGATCTGCGAGCAGCTGATCGAGTACGTGCGCGCCGCGGGGATCGAGCGGCGGATCGTGCGGGCGCTCGGGCGATCGCTGGCGCGGGGTTCCTCGCCGCCGCTCCGCGACGTGCCGAGCGCCGCGGTGCTGGCGGGGACCGCGCCGGCGCTGCTGGAGTCATTCGACCTCTCCGCCGGGCGGGCACTGGCGCTTCGCCGCGTCGCGCGGGAGGTCGCGCGCGAGCGGATCGACCTGCGAAGCGGCGATCACGAGGGCGCCTGGCGGCGTCTGCGCGCCGTGCCCGGGATCGGCAGCTGGACGGTCGAGTGCCTGGCCCTGCACGGCCAGGGCCGCTTCGACCAGGTCCCCGCCGGCGACCTCTCGCTGCGCAAGCTCGTCGGGCGGCTGCGCAGCGGCGACCCGCTCGCGCGCGCCGAGGAGGCCGAGGTGCGGGACTTCTTCACGCCCTATGCACCCTGGGGCGGCCTCGCCGCGGTCTACGCGATGCGCCTGCGCCCCGCCTAGTCTCCCGACACCGTCGCCTCCCCGATGCCGGGCAGGAACTCGTCGGTGATCGCCAGGCCGCCGTCGGCGGCATGCTTGATCAGGCCGTGGCGCGCCATCCAGGCGCCGAACGCCTGCCACGCGTAGGGGTCCTGGTAGCCGAACGGCCGGCTGGGGCTGCCCGGCGAGGCCAGCGGCAGGACCGCCGCGAGCAGCAGGCGCTCGAGGCCGCGGGCGAGGCGCGGGTTCGCCCGCGCCAGCGTCGCCGCCGTGGCGCCCGGTCGCGCCGCGGCGGCCCGTTCGCCGCGCGTCAGCGATTGCAAGAAGGCGCGCAGCAGGGAGCCCTGGTAGTGGGCTTCGTCGACGCGGACGACTATCACGAGTCCGCTGAAGCTCGGCACGCCGAGCTGCTGAATCGCGAGCACGTGCGCCGGGCGGTGGGCCTGCGCGAGCGTGGCGGCCTCGATCGCCCAGTTGCCGCCGAGTGTGGCGGCAACGCTCTTCTGAAGCAGCGTGGCGGCGGCGTCTGCGCCGAGCGGGACCTGCTTGACGGCCGTGGGTGCGAGGTGGGCGCCGGCGAGGGCTGTCGCGAGCTCGGCCTGCGCGAGCGCGCCGGCGCCGACGGCGAGCGTGCGGCCGGCGAGCGCCGCCACGGTCGCGACGGGCCGCGCCGCCGGCGAAACGATCCCGTCGAGCGGCTCACGAACGAGCGCGCCGATCGCGACCAGCCGCGCGCCGCCGTCGCGGGCCGTCAGCAGCGCCGGCTCGGAGATGATGGCCACGGCTGCGCTGCCGGATTCGACCGCCGCCAGCGCGCTCGCCGGTGAGCCCGGCTCGATCGTCACCGCGAGCGCGCCGAGTCTGAAGGCTCCGTTCGCCCGCGCTTCGTACAGCGGGGCGTAGAGCGCGCTCGGCGGGCCGTCGATCGCGACGGCCAGCGGCCGCGGCGGCCCCAGGGGCGTCGGGAAGTGGGCCTCGCCGCAGCCGGCGCAAACGGCCGTGCAGATCAGGCCCGCGGCGAGCAGCAGGCCGCGCCTGCGTAGCTCCGGGCGCCTCGTCATCGAACCGGGGGATCGTAGTGGTTTGCGAGGCGGCGGCCGGGGCGCTCAGCGCGTCGCGGTGGCCGTCAGCGCCTTGACGAAGTCCTCCAGCTGGCGCGTTGTCCAGCACTCGAACGCCGTGCAATGTGGCGTGTAGGCGTCGATCACCGAGTCCCCGTAGTTCCAGTACAGGCGCGGCTCGGGGTTCAGCCAGAAGGTCCGCCCTGCCGCCGCGGCGATCGTTGCGAAGATGTCGGCACGCGGGTCGCGGCCGTTGGTCCGAGCGTCGCCGAGCACGATCACAGTCGCGCGGGGGTGCAGCTCGTCCTCGACGAGCGCGCGGAACTCCGACCAGACACGACCGTAGTCGGTGTAGCCGGAGACGTCGGCAACGCCGGCGTCCGCTGCGATCGCATCACTGACCGCCCTGAAGCTGCGCTCGCGGGCGAAGATGTCGGTCACCTCCGAGATCCGCTCGATGAACACGAACGAGCGCATCCGCCGGAACGAGTCATGCAGAGCGTGCAGCACCGAGAGGAAGAAGACAGACGCCGAGGTGACGCTGGTGGAGACGTCACAGAGCACGAAGATCTCGGGGCGGCGGGGGCGCCGCGGCCGGTACTTGACGACGACCGGCACGCCGCCCGTCTGCAGCGACGCGCGCATCGTTCGGCGGATGTCGACGTGGTCGTGGCGGTGCGAGCCGCGCCGCTCGACGCCGTGCGTCGCGAGGCGTCGCCGCAGCTGCGCGACGACCCGATGGACGGCCGCCAGGTCGGCTGCGGGGCCGCTCGGCAGCGCCCGGTCGAGCTCGCCGAGCGGGCGCGACGGCGGCAGCGTCTGCGTGCGCTCGATCTGCGCGCGCTCGAGCTCCCGGCGCAGCATCGCCTCGAAGCGCCTCAGGGCCTCGGCCGGCAAGCCGTCGTGGCGGGGGTCCTCGGCGGGATACTCGGGCTGGGCGTCGCTGCGCAGCCCGAGCAGGCGCCGCATCCGCTGGACGTCGATGCCGATCACGCCCGACTCGTCGCTGCCGCGCCCGATCGCAGCGAGCGCGAGGCGGGCGAGGTCGCGCATGCGCGCCTCGTCGCCCTCGGCCAGCGCCTGCGCGATCTGGGTGCGCAGCTCCTCGAGGTCGATCTGGCCGGGGGACGCGTCGCCGCCGCTGGACGCCCCCGCCTCGCCGATGCCCACCTCGATCGCCGCAGCCTCGGTGGCGCGGAAGAAGAAGCGCTCGAACACCAGGTCGAAGACGCGACGGTCCTCGGGCGACTTGGCGAGCGTCGCGGCGAGAGCCTCCTGGAAGCGATCGCGCTCGCGCCAGTCGATCTCGCCGAGCACGGCGAACGCGTCCAGCAGCTCGGAGGTGCCGATCGCCACGCCCTCGGTCCGCAGCTGATCGCCCAGCTCGAGCAGCTGGCGATCGATGCTCACGCCAGCGCCAGCCCCACCCGCTCAGCGACCAGCTCGATGTCCGTGCGGTGCTTGACGATCACCGACATCGTCTGCGTGAACGTGGCGGCGTCGATGTCGCTCGAGCCGAGCAGCAGCAGCGCACGCGCCCAGTCGATCGATTCCGCGATCGACGGGGGCTTCTTGAGGTCGAGCTCGCGCACCATCGCAACGACCTCGACGAGCTTGCGCGCAACCGTCTCGGCGAGCTCCGGCGCGTGCAGCCGCACGATCGCGAGCTCGTGCTCGACGGTCGGGTAGTCGAGCCAGAGGTACAGACAGCGGCGCTTGAGCGCCTCCGTCAGCTCGCGCGAGTTGTTCGAGGTCAGCAGCACGACCGGCTGGGAGGTCGCGCTGACGCGGCCGAGCTCGGGGATCGTGATCTGGAAGTCCGACAGCAGCTCGAGCAGCATCGCCTCGAATTCCTGGTCGGTCTTGTCGATCTCGTCGATCAGGAGCACCACCGGCGCCTCGCTCGAGATCGCCTCCAGCAGCGGGCGGGCGAGCAGGAACTCCCTGCCGAAGATGTCGTCCTGGACCTCCGACCAGCCGGCGCCGTCGGCCTCGGCCTGGATCCGCAGGAGCTGCTTGCGGTAGTTCCACTCATAGAGCGCCTTGGCCTCGTCGAGGCCCTCGTAGCACTGCAGGCGTATGAGCTCGCGCCCGAGGTAGCTGGCCATCGCCTTCGCCAGCTCGGTCTTGCCGACGCCGGCTGGGCCCTCCACGAGCACCGGTTTGTCCAGCCGCGTGGCGAGGTAGGCCACGAGCGCCGTCGATCCGCTGGCGAGGTAGCCCGCCGCGAGCAGCCCGTCGGCGACGGCGTCCACCGATTCGGGCAGCTCGTTCATTGCAGCCCAATCATAAGGAAGGCCGTGCCGGCGGCCGGCTGAACGCGAAGGCGAGCGGGCCGTGCCGGCGCCCGGTCAGCCCTCGCCGCGGTCGTCGGGCAGCTCGAACGAGAGCTGCTCGGCGTCCTCACGCGTGACTCCGCGGTGCTCGAGCCGCGGCTCCGGATCGCGTTGAGGGCGCTCGCGCTCGCGGCTGCTCGGCGCCGGCGCGTAGCGCTCCGACCGCCGCTCCGGCCGCCGCTCGCTCCTCGTGGGCCGCGAGGTCTGCAGGTGCACGGTCGGGTCGTCGGCGAGCGACGGCTCGGCGCGGTGCGCGCGACGCATCGCCGCTCCGGTCCACGTCAGCCAGATCGCGGCGAACAGTGCGAAGAAGATGCCCCATTCGTTACCGACGGTGATCGCGAGGTTGCCGGCCTTCACGCTGTTCTTGTCGAACATCCGGTAGATGATCAGAAGCGCGGTCCAGCTGCCGGCGAGCACGATCACGCCGCCGTCGCCACCGGGCAGGTGGAACGCGCGGCGCTCGCCGCGCGCGAACAGCAGGAAGAGCACGCCGACGCTGACGACCAGGACCGCCGCCTCGACCCACGAGAAGGCGCCCCATGCCGTGAGCGAGGAGGTGACGACGCTCTCGCCCTTCTTGATCGTGCCGGCCGGGCTCTCGCTGTACCAGGGTAGGAACATCGTGATCCACAGCGACGTCGCCGCGACCGCCGACAGCCGTTGCTCGCCGGAGAGCGCGCGCCAGGCCCTGATGATGCGAATCCCCAGCCCCGGTGTCGTGCGCGCCGGACGCTGGCGCGGCGTCGCCGTGCTCACACGCTCACCGCGGCGGCAGCCGCGAGCCTCTCGCCGAGCAGTGCGGCGTCAGCGTCGCTGACCGTGCGCAGCTGGCCCTGAAACGCGAGCTTCCAATGCTTGCGCGGCCACTTGCGGACATGCTCGAGGTGGTCGGCCAGGCTGTCCGCCGGGATCCAGTCGCGCTCGTCGAGGATCCACTCCGGCTCGAGTGGGAAGCGCCACGGATAGGGGTCGGGATTCTTGGCCTTGCCCGGCCAGAGCGGCGTGCGGTCCTCATAGAGCTCGCCCGCGATCAATGCGCTGGCTGCGAACGCCATCACCTGCGTGAGGTAGAAGACGATCCGCTCGCCGGGCTCGATCTCGAGTGCCTGGCGGCGGCGGCGCTCCTTGAGGCCGATCACGCTGAAGCCGTGCGCCCGCGTGACGGCGAAGTTCTCCGGCGAGCCGGTCAGGATCCAGGTCCGCACAGGAGCCACTGATCCGATTGTACGCGCGCTCAGGCGCTGTGTTTGTGGTGCTTGTGCGGCGGCGGCGCGAGGATCGTGGCGCTGGCGGTGACCTGGCCGTGGTTGCCGGCGAGGTCGACCGCGCTGAGCGTCAGCGTCCAGGTGCCGGAGTGCGGCGGGCGCCAGATCAGCGAATGGCTGCCGGCGCTCAGCGCGAGCGTCGTCTGGGAGACGACGTGGCCGCCGAAGGAGACCGCGAAGGTCACATTTGCAGGCTTGTCGATCGCCATCAGGACGTGCGCCGGCAGCGTCGCCCGAGTCTTCGCCGGCGCGGCGAGGGTGATCGCCGGAGGTTTCTTGAGATCCGCCTTGAAGGCGGCCGCAACGGTGCAGTAGACGGCGTTCGGGCTCGCGGCCGGAGCGGTCGGGCTCGTCTTGCCCGTGGTCCCGGTCGGGCCGCTGGTAGCGGACGGGGTCCCGCCGGTGGACGTCGTACGGCCGGTCGTGCCGGTGGGGCCGGTCGTGCCCGTGCTGCCGCTCGTGCCGGTGGTGCCCGTGCTGCCGGTCGGGCCTGTGGCGGCGGTCGGGCCCGTGGGGCCCGTGGGGCCCGTGGGGCCCGCGATGCCGAGGATCGCGAGCGCCCTTGGCGTGGTTTCGCGCGTGCGCGCGCACAGCAGCGCCAGAAAGCCGGTCAACAGCTCGTGGTAGCTGAGGCTCGAGTCGGAGTACTGGTCGTAGCGGGACCACCCGCCCGTGTTGAAGCCGGGCAGGTCGATCCGTGCCTGCGCGTTGCCCGCGCGAAACAGCGAAGCGGCGAGCGGGTCTCCGGTGCTGGCGAGGTCGAACAGCCCGACCAGCGACTGGATGAAGGCGTTGATCACGTACTCGTGCGGCGCGAAGCTGTAGATCAGGTAGCGGGCGCCGGCCGGCGTGGCCGAGCGGACGCCGGTTGGCGCCGCCACCGTGAAGATGCCGAGCGCCCGGTGCGCGTCGGCGAGCCAGCCGGCGTTGCCCAGCGCCGCGCCACTGAGCCCGAAGGCCTGAACGGCGGTGCCCTCCGTGATGGCGGAGACCCACGGCGGGGCGCCACCGTCGAATGAGAAGTCGTACTCCCAGGCGATGCCGCCGCCGCGGATCGCGGCGAGGCCGACGGCCTGGTTGAGCAGCGCGGTCAGCGCCGGGTAGCTGCGCTCGTCGTAGAGGCCGTTGGCGGCGCCGAAGGTGCCGAGCCACTGGATCTCGATGCCCTGTCCGGGGTAGTACTCCCAGACCAGCGCGCTGCCGGGAAAGCCGACGCGCTGGTCGGGCGCCAGCAGCGGCCCGGTCGTCCACCACTCGCGGTTGCGCTCGAGCGTCAGCAACAGCTCGGGTACCCGCGAGGGGGTCAGCTCGCCGGCGCGCGCGATCGCTGTCAGGTTTGCGAGCACCGCGCCGAGCTCGGCCTGCCGCGTGCCGCGCAGGCGTTTGAAGGCGACGCGTGCGGCGATCCAGGTGCCGCGATCGCTCGCAGCGAGCGTTGCCGGCAGCTCGCCTTTTTGCCCGAGCGCGGCGAGCGCCTGTGGGAACGTCAGCCCGGCCTTCGCGGCTGCCCCCGCGAGCGGCAGTGCTCCTGCCGCGGACCGCGCCGACGCGGCTGCGGCGAGCGTCGTCGCGGGGTGCACGTGGCCGTGAGCGAGGACCAGCTCGAGCGGCGTGTACGGCGCCGGAGCTGGACCGCCGCGACCGTGCGCCGGCGTCGTCACAGCCACTGCGAGCGCGGCGCTCGCCGCAGCCGCAACGGCGGCGGAAAGCGCGATGAGGCGGCGCGGGCGCGTGCTAGCCTGCGGCGTCATGAGCGGAAACCGCCGGGCGTCACTGGCGAACCTTCGACGCCCGCTGGCTCTTCCCCTCGCCCTCGCCGCCTGCATTCTCATCGCCGCCTGCGCCGGCGACGGCAAGACCAGCGCCGCGAGGCTCGTCTCGCAGGCCTTCTCGGCGAGCACCACGGTCGACTCCGGCAGGCTCGGGCTGTCGCTGACGCTGACGCTCGACGGCATCAAGCAGCTCGACGGCGAGCCCGTGACGCTTGCGCTCAGCGGCCCATTCCAGCGCAACGAAGCGGGCCAGCTCTCGGCCGACCTCGCCGTGAGCGTCACCGCTGCGGCGACGACCGCCAAGCTCGACCTCGACCTGGCTCCCGGGCACCTCTACCTGGGCGTGGGCAGCACCTTCTACGATCTCCCGCGCAAGAGCCACGGCGATGGGCTCGTTGACAGCGGACCAAGCGGCGCCAGCGGCTTGCTCGGCACGCTCGGCATCGATCCGCGCGACTGGCTGACCAACCCCCACTACGAAGGCACCGCGCCTGTCGCCGGCGTTCAGACCGATCACCTCAGCGCCCGCGTCGATGTCGCGGCCATGCTCGGTGATATCGCGAAGCTCGCCGACGGCGGCACGGGAACCGCGAGCGCCTCGACCGGCGCGGTCGGCTCGGCAGCGGCGCTGGGCTCGACCGCGGCGATCGGCTCGACCGCGGCAATCGGCTCGACCCCCGGGAGCGGCTCGACCGGCGCGACCGCCGCGATCGGCGCGAGCGGTCCCGCCCGGTTGCTCGTGCTGCTCGCGCAAGCGATCACCTCGGCCAAGGTCGACATCTACACCGGCGTCGATGACCACATTCTGCGCCGATTCGACCTCGCCGTCTCCTTCGGCGTGCCCGCGCTCGCCGCCGGCGCGCTCGACGGGCTGAGCGGCGGCTCGCTCGAGCTCGACGTGACGCTCAGCGACCTCAACAAGCGCCAGACGATCGCGCCGCCGGCCAACGTCCAGCCGCAATCGAGCCTGCTCAACGGGATCTTCGATCTGGAGAGCCAGTTCGGCTCGCTCGCGTCGCTGTTCGCCGGCTCGGGCGCGGATTTCGGCGGCCTGCTGAACGGCGCCAGGCACGCCCACCGCTCGACGGGCGGCTGAGGCGCGGACCGCTCCGGAGGTCGAGCGATGGTCGACTTCACGCTGAGCGACGAGCAGCTCGCGTTGCGCGAGCTCGCGCACGATTTCGCCGAGAACGAGATACGGCCGGTCGCCTGGGAGCTCGACCGCGACGCCGCCTTCCCGCACGCGATCATCGCCAAAGCCCACGCGCTCGGCCTGATGAACGTCCACATTCCCGAGGCGCTCGGCGGCGCCGCCATCGGCTACCTCGAGGGGGCGATCATCGAGGAGGAGCTCGCCTGGGGCTGCTCGGGCGTCCAAACCTCCCTCGGCGGCAACAACCTGGCGATCACACCGCTCCTGCTGGCCGGCTCCGAGCAGCTGCAGCGGCGCTACCTCGAGATGCTCGTGGCGGAGCCGCTGCTCGTGTCCTTCTGCCTGACCGAGCCCGACGCCGGTTCCGATGTGGCTGCGCTCAAGACGCGGGCGGCGCGCCGCGGCGCCAGCTACGTGATCAGCGGCTCGAAGTGCTTCATCACCAACGGCAGCCACGCCGCCTTCTTCATCGTCTTCGCGAAGACCGATCCGCAGGCCGGCCACCGCGGCCTGTCCTGCTTCCTCGTGCCCCGCGATGCCGGCGTGATCGTCGACGGCCACGAGGACAAGATGGGGCAACGCGCCTCCGACACTGCGACGATCACCTTCCCCGACGTCGAGATCCCCGCCGACCACCTGATCGGCGCCGAGAACGCGGGCTTCGCGATCGCGATGACGACGCTCGACCGCACGCGCCCCGGCGTCGCGGCGATGGCGACCGGCATCGCGCGCGCGGCGCTCGAGTTCGCGCTCGCCTACGCCCAGGAACGCGTCCAGTTCGGCGTCCCGATCGCGCAGCACCAGGCGATCCAGTTCATGCTGGCCGACATCGCGACCGACGTCGAGGCGGCGCGCCTGCTGGCCTGGAAGTCCGCGGTGCTGATCGACCAGGGCCAGCGCAACACGCTGGTCTCCGCGCACGCCAAGCGCTTCGCCGCAGACGCCGCGATGCGGGCGAGCACCGACGCCGTGCAGGTCTACGGCGGCTACGGCTTCATCAAGGACTACCCGGTCGAGAAGCTGATGCGCGACGCGAAGGTGATGCAGATCTACGAGGGCACCTCGCAGATCCAGCGGATCGTGATCGCGCGCGAGCTGCTCGCCGCTCGGCGCGGCTGACGCGGCCGCGCGCGCCTGCGCGGGAGCTGGCGCGCAGGCCGCGCCGGCCCCCTGGCGAGGCGAACGAGCGCTCACTTCAGGCGGATCACCACGGTCTGGCTGTAGCCGGAGACGTGGGCCCCTTCGACCGGGAGCACGAGCGCTCGGAAGAAACCGCCGACGTTGATGCGCACGGTCTTCGAGAAGCCGACGACGCCGTTGTTGACGGCGACCTTGGCGACGGTGCCGCCGACGACCTTCCAGCTGGTGCCGACGAGGCGCTCGAAGGCGATCCGCGCCGACGGCTCGCCCGGCGCGATCGTGCCGGAGAAGAACACGCTCGGATGCCTGTGCGTGCCGGTCGCGTGGGCGTTCAGCGTGACCGCCACCGAGACCGAGACGCCGACGGCGGCCGAGGCGACGGTACCCGAGACGACGCGGTACTCGGTGTTCAGGGCGATGCCGAGCTCGTTGAAGACGAACGTGCCGTTGGCCAACGTCAGCTCCGGGTTGCCGATGTCCGAGAAGCCCTCGGTGTAGGGGAACGCGCTCTGCTGCAGCTGCACGGCGGCGCCGGCGCTGCCGGTGCCCGAGAGCGTGCCCTCGACCGTCACGGCGCCGCCGTAGGGCGCCGGGTTGGGCGCGGCCGTGATCGCGAGCGCCAGCGGGATCTTTGCGGTGACCAGCGTCCTGTCGGCGCCGAGCGCCGTCCTGGTGGCGTTCGTCGCGACGAGCCGGTAGTGGTACTTCGTGTCGGCGGTGAGCCCGGCGATCGGGATCGAGACCGCCACGGCGGTCGCGCCGGCGGGGAGCTCCGTCGGCGCCGATTGCACGCCGTAGGTGTTGGTGGTGCCGTACTGGAAATAGACCTCGGTCGACTCGCCGCCAGGATTCACGGCGCCCGTCAGCGTCGCGGACTGGTAGGTGACCGAGCCGGCGGCGCCGGTCACCGCGGTTGGCGCCGCTGCCAGGGCCGGAACTGCGAAGAAGGCCCCCAGCGCCGCGGCCCCCACGGCAGCTGCGCACGTCCAACGTCCAATCCGCGACATCGCTGCGACCTCCTCAGGTTTCAAGGGCCGGCCCCGTCCGCTGCGCGGGATTACCCCGGCCGCTAGATTCAGACACTTCCGAACCCGAGGAGTTGCGCATGTTCGTACACAAGGCCGGCGTCGTCGGCGCCGGCCGGATCGGCGCAGGGATCGCGCAGCTGATCGCCTCGGCCGGGATTCCGGTGCTGCTTCGGGACGTCGATCCGGACGCGCTGGACGCTGCGCTCGAGCGCATCCGCGAGAGCACCGCGGGCGAGCTCGACGCGCTCGTGGCGAAACGGGCGCTCACCCGCGAGCAGGCCGGCGAGCAACTCGAGCGCACGCTCGCGCTGATCGCCGCGAGCACAACCTATGAGGGCTTCGGCGACATCGACCTCGCGATCGAGGCCGTGCCCGAGCGGCTCGAGCTCAAGCAGCAGGTGTTCTCCGAGCTCGACGCGGCGACGGCGGGCCAGGCCATCCTCGCCTCGAGCACGGCCGCCCTGTCGGTCGGCGATCTGGCCGACGCGACGGCGCGGCCCGAGCGGGTGCTCGGCCTGCACTTCCTCCAGCCGCTCGCGGCGATGCGGGCGGTCGAGATCGTCGAGGCGCTCGAGACGGCACCGGAGTCGATCGCGACCGCGGCCAGCTTTCTGGCCGCCCTTCGCAGGAGCGCGATCCGCTGCATCGACACCCCCGGCTTCGTCGTCAACAGGGTGCTGTTCGCGGCCGCCGGCGAGCTCTGGCTCGCGTGCGAGCAGCAGGGCCTGGACCCGGACGCCATCGACGCGGCGATCGTCAACGCCAAGGCGGCGACCGTCGGACCCCTCGCGCTCGCGAAGCAGCTCGGCCGCGAGGCGGCACTCACGCTCGCCGGCCGGCTGGCGGAGGCCTACGGTCCGCGCTTCCACCTCCCCCCGGACGAGCCGGGCGACAGAGGCGCAGATGCCTTCGACACGGCCGACGTCACCGCCCGATTCGAATTGCGGGCACTCGTCGAGTGCTGCCTGCTGCTCGAGGAGGGTGCGGCGAGCGCGCGCGAGATCGATCTCGCCATGGCCGCCGGCGCGGGTCTGCGCCCGCCGCTGCGGAGCGCCGACGCGCAGGGTCTGCTCGAGACGCTGGCGCGCCTGCAGCGGGCCGCAGCAGAGTGGGGTGAGCAGTTCGCGGCGCCGCTGATCCTGCGGCGGCTCGTGTCGCAGGGGAGGCTCGGCAGCGCCTGTGGTCAGGGCTTCTTCCCGTCGCCGCGCCCGGACGCCGGCGAGCAGGGGCCGGTCAAGCTCGAGTCGCGCGGCGACACGGCGATCGCCTGGATCGACAACCCGCCGGCAAACTCGATCACGTTCGAGCTCGTCGCCGCGCTCGAACGGGTGTGGGCGACGATCACGGCTGACGAGCGGGTGCGCGTGCTGGTGCTCGCCTCCGCGAGCCCGGCGCTGTTCTGCGCCGGCGCCGACATCAAGGCGATGGCGACGATGGACGCCGCGACCCAGACGCAGTTCGTCGAGCGCTTCCACGCGCTTGCGCGCTCGATGGAGCGCTCCGCGATCGTCACGATCGCCGCCGTCAACGGCCTCGCCTACGGCGGCGGCTGCGAGCTTGCGATGGCGGCCGACATCCGCATCGCCGCGCGCTCGGCGAGCTTCGGCCAGCCGGAGATCAGGCTCGGCATCATCCCCGGCTTCGGCGGCACCCAGCGGCTGCCGCGCCTGATCGGCGCCGGCCGCGCGCTCGAGCTGAGCCTGACCGGTGAGCCGATCGACGCCTTCGAGGCCTGGGAGCTGGGGCTCGTCAACCGCGTCGTCGAGGACCACGAGCTGCTCGACGTGGCGCTCGGGTGGGCGCGGCGGCTCGCCGCGCAGGCGCCGGTCGCGGTCGCGGCGATCAAGGCCCTGAGCAGCCGCGAGGATCTCGACGACGCCCTCGCCGCCGAGCAGAAGGCCTTCGCAACGGTCTTCGCCAGCGCCGACGCGCGCGAAGGGATCGCCGCGTTCCTGCAGAGGCGCGCGCCGCGCTTCAGCGGGCGCTGAAGTGTCCTCGCCGGGCGGCGCGGCGGGGAGTACGCTTCGCCGGGTGAGCGAGCAGGAGCATGCCGAAGGCCGCGAGGACGGCGACGAGGCGCGGCTCGACGGGCTGCGCGAGAGGGTGTCGGCGCGCGGCGAGGAGGCGCTCGGGAGGATCGCCCAGGACCTGCTCGAGAACCCGTGGGTCAACTCCGCGCTCGCGGCGGCGTTCGAGGCGCGCGGCAAGGCGTCTCAGGCCCAGGAGGTCGCGATGGACTTCCTGAACCTCCCCTCCGCCGCCCAGATCGAGCGGCTGACGCGGCGCGTGCGCTCCGTCTCGCAGCGGCTCGAGGCGATCGAGGACGCGCTCTCGCGCCTCGAGGACGCACTCGAGGGGACGCCCCTCGGGATCGCCACGCGGCTCGACGCGATCGAGCAGCAGCTGGCCGACGCCAAGCGCATGCTGGCGGGCCTCGCCGCCACGCAGCCGCAGGCCGTCTCGCCTGCCCAGGAGCGGCTGCGCGTCGAGGTCTCGCAGCGCTCGCCGGGCCCGGGCTCGGAAACCTAGATGGTTGATTCCACGGCGTTGGCCGTGTTCGAGGGATTTGGAGCAGCAGGGTCGAAGTCGGCGGTGCTCAGTACGCACCGTCGACCTTGGAGGCC
>DATNHQ010000013.1:0-8331 GCA_035604915.1 Solirubrobacteraceae bacterium | reverse complement strand
GGCCGCGTCCTCGCCGCGCGCCGCCGCGGCCAGCGCGGCGGCGGCCTCGGCGCCGCGGCCGGGGGCGTAGCGCAGCGAGTGCGCGCCGGCGTCGAGCGCGCTCGGGCGCTCGCTCGCGACGAACAGCTTGACGTTGTTGCGCCGCGCGCCCTTGCGGATCCGCAGCTCGAGGATCGGAGCGTCGTCGAGCGGCTCGCAGTCGAGCACGAGCACCGCGTGGGCGAACTCGAGGTCGGACACGGTCGCGGCCAGCGCGGGAGCGGCGAGCGCGCGCCAGGCGTCGAGCTCGACCGCGCCACCCGCGCGCGAGTCGATGTGCGGCGAGCCGAGCACCTCGCGCAGAAGCCGGCCCAGCAGCAGACCCTCCTCGTTGCTCGCGCCGCCGCCGGCGATCGCGGCGGTCCTGGCGCCGGCGCGGCGCAGCCCCCCGGCGGCCTCGCTCAGCGCGCGCTCCCAGCTGACCTCGCGCAGCTCGCCGCCGTCGCGGATCAGCGGCGCGGTGATGCGCTCGTCGGCGTGCACGGCCTGGTAGGCGAAGCGGCCCTTGTCGCACAGCCAGCCGTCGTCGACGCCGTCGTTTTGGCGGGCCAGCACGCGCAGGACGCGCTCGTCGCGCACCGTCAGCGTCACGTTGCACTGCGCCGGGCACAGCGTGCAGAGCGTGCCCGAGCCCTCGATCTCCCAGGGGCGGGCGCGGAAGCGGTAGGGGCGCGAGGTCAGCGCCCCGACCGGGCACAGCTCGATGATGTTGCCGCTGAAGGGCGCCACGTAGGGGTGCCCGTCGAAGGTGCCGACGAACGAGTGGGTGCCGCGCTCGAGCAGGATCAGCTGGTAGTCCTCGGAGATCTCCTGCGAGTAGCGCACGCAGCGGTAGCAGAGGATGCAGCGCTCGCGGTCGATCGCGATCAGCGGCGAGAGCTCGAGCGGCTTGCGGAAGTGGCGCTTGGGCTCGATGAAGCGCGAATGCCCGTCGCCCCAGCCGAAGGTGATGTCCTGCAGCGGGCACTCGCCGCCCTTGTCGCAGACGGGGCAGTCGAGCGGATGGTTGATCAGCAGGAACTCGACGACCGCTTGCTGCGCGACGACCGCGCGCTCCGAGCGGGTGTGCACGACCATCCCGTCCTTGACGGCTGTCGAGCAGGCGGTCTGGAGCTTGGGGATGCCCTCGATCTCGACCAGGCACATGCGGCAGGCGCCGACCGGCTGGCCGAGCTTGGGCTCGTAGCAGAAGACGGGGATCTCGACGTCGCCAAGCTTGGCGGCGTCGGCCAGCATCATGTTCTCGGGCGCCTGGACCTCGCGGCCGTCGATCGAGAAGGTGATCGTCTTGGGCGCCGGGCGCGGCATCAGGCGGTCGCTCCGGCCAGCTGCCGCGACTGCAGGTGCGCCTCGAACTCGCCGCGGAACTTCACGATCATCGAGCTGATCGGCATCGCCATCGCGTCGCCCAGCACACACAGGCAGTTGCCGATGATGTGGTCCTGCACCGAGGCCATGATGTCGAGGTCCATCGGCGTCGCCTCGCCGGCGTCGATGCGCTCGAGCATGCGCACGGTCCAGTTGGTCCCCTCGCGGCAGGGGGTGCACTTGCCGCAGGACTCGTGGCGGTAGAACTTCGCGAGCTTGAGCGCGACGTCGAGCACGGGCGTCGAGTCGTCGACGACGATGATCGCGCCGGAGCCGAGCATCGTCCCGGCCTTCGCGAGCGAGTCGAAGTCGTAGGGGATGTCGAGGTCCGCCTCGGTCAGGACCGGCGAGCTCGACCCGCCCGGGAACCAGAGCTTGACGCGGCGGCCATCGGGCGGGCCGCCGGCGAGCTCGAAGATGATCTCGCGGGAGGGGGTGCCGAGCTCGATCTCGTAGTTGCCGGGGCGGCGCACGTGGCCGGAGACCGAGACGACCTTGGTGCCGGCGGAGTTGGCGACGCCGAGCTTGGCGTACTCCTCGCCGCCGACGGCGATGATGTGGGGCATCGTCATCAGCGTCTCGACGTTGTTGATCAGCGTCGGTCCCTGGTAGAGGCCCTGGATCGCCGGGAACGGGGGCTTCAGGCGCGGGTTGCCGCGCTTGCCCTCGAGCGAGTCGAGCAGGCCGGTCTCCTCGCCGCAGATGTAGGCGCCGGCGCCGCGGTGCAGGACGATCGAGCAGGCGAAGTCGCTGCCGAGGATCCGTTCGCCGATGTAGCCGGCCGCGGTGGCCTGCGCCAGCGCGGCGTCGAGGATCCGCGCCTGCGCTTCGTATTCGCCGCGGATATAGATGAAGGCCCGCGTGATGCCGGCGCCGCGCGCCGCGATCAGGATCCCCTCGATCAGCATGTGCGGGCACTTCTGCATCAGCTCGCGGTCCTTGAAGGTGCCCGGCTCGGACTCGTCCGCGTTGCAGACCAGATACTTGTCCATGTCGCCCTTTGGCAGGAACGAGGACTTGCGGCCGGCGGGGAAGCCGGCGCCGCCGCGGCCGCGCAGGCCGGAGGCGTCGATCTGCGCGACGATCGCGTCGGGCTCCATCGCGAGCGCCTTGCGCAGCGCCTGATAGCCGCCGCGGCGCTCGTAGACCTCGAGCGTCGCCAGCCCGGGCTCGTCGATGTCGCGCAGCAGGATCAGCGGACGGCTCATGCGTCGCCGCCGTCAGCGTCCGCCTCGGCGCTGCGGCGCCGCGCCAGCGCGAGCTCGGGGATCGGGTCGCGCCCGGCCGCGAGGTCGTCGAGCAGGCGGCGCGCGTCGGCCAGCTCGAGCGGGCCGTAGTAGGCGTGGTCGACCGACACCATCGGCGCGATGTCGCAGGCGCCGAGGCACTCGAACGAGCGCAGGTTGATGTTGGGGTCATCGGCCGCCGCCTCCTCGAGCGCCGCGTAGAGCGCGTCCGCGCCGCGCAGCGAGCAGGAGATGTTGGTGCACACGTAGACCGAGTGGCGGCCGACCGGCTCGAGCTCGAACATGTCGTAGAAGGTCGCCACCGACGTCAGGTAGGCGGGTGTCAGCGCCATCACGCAGGCGACCTGCTCGATCGCCTCCGGCGAGCACCAGCCGTAGCGGCGCTGTGCCGCGGCGAGCGCCGGCAGCGCCGCCGAGTGGGGGTCGGGGTAGAGCGCCATCGCGGCCTCGATCTCGCTGCGCAGCTCGGGCGGGACCTCGACGAGCGCGGGGTCGGGCACGCCGGCGGGGTCCTTCTCGAGGTCGGCGGCGCGGTCCCAGCCGGGCACCCGCGAGCCGTGCGCGTAGCGCGCGACCGGGGCCATCAGCGGTCGATCCCCCCGAGCACCGGGTCGAGCATCGCGAGCGTCGCGATCAGGTCGGCGATGTAGGAGCCGCGCACCATCGCGGCGGTCGCCTGCAGGTTGACGAAGCTCGGGTCGCGCATGTGCACCCGCGCGGGCTTCGAGGAGCCGTCGGAGCGCACGAAGCAGCCGAGCTCGCCGCGCGGGCCCTCGATCGGGTAGTAGACCTCGCCCGGCGGCACGCGGAAGCCTTCGGTGACGAGCTTGAAGTGGTGGATCAACGCCTCCATCGAGGTCGCGAGCTCGTGGCGCGGCGGCAGCGCGATCTTGCGGTCCTCGGTGATGTGCGGCCCCTCGGGGAGCCCGTCGAGCGCCTGTTCGATGATCTTCACCGACTCGTAGATCTCCGCCAGGCGGACCGCGAAACGGTCGTAGTTGTCGCCGACCGTGCCGACCGGGATCTTGAAATCGAAATGCTCGTAGGAGCTGTAGGGCGCGGCCTTGCGCAGATCCCAGGGGTTGCCGGCGGCGCGCAGCAGCGGGCCGGTGACGCCGAGCCCCAGCAGCGTCTGCTCGTCCAGCGGGCAGGTCCCGCGCAGCCGTTGCAGCAGGATCTCGTTGCGGCGCAGGAGGTCGCCGTACTGGTCGGCGCGCCCCGGCATGATCTTGATGAACTCGCGCAGCTTCGTCTCGAAGCCACGCGGGATGTCCTCGATCACACCGCCGACCTGGAAGTAGCGCGTGTGCATGCGCTGGCCCGAGGAGAACTCGAACAGGTCGAGGATCGTCTCGCGCTCGCGGAAGCAGTACCAGAACATCGAGATCGCGCCGAGGTCCAGCGCGCTCGTGCCGAGCCACACGAGGTGGGACATGATCCGGTTGAGCTCGAGGTGGATCACGCGCAGGTACTGGGCGCGCGCGGGCACCTCGCACTCCAGCAGCGTCTCGACGGCGCCGCAGAAGGCCATCGCGTTGAAGTAGTAGGCGAGGTAGTCCATCCGCTCGATGACCGGGATCACCTTCCAGTAGGCCTTGTCCTCGGCGGTCTTCTCGATGCCGGTGTGGACGTAGCCGATGATCGGCTGAAGGTCGCGCACGATCTCGCCCTCGAGCGTCACGAGCAGGCGCAGCACGCCGTGCGTCGCCGGGTGGTGGGGCCCGATGTTGAGCGTCAGCAGCTCGACCGTCTCGCCGCCGCGCTGCTGGGAGATCTGCGTCTCCAGCGGCGACATCGTGATCGACTCTTCGCGAGCGCGGTAGGGCGAGCGCGCGCTCATCGAGTCCACCCGGGGCTGGTCGCGTCGTTGTAGGTGAACAGCACGGGCTCGCCGCCGATCGGGAAGTCGCGCCGCTGCGGGTGCCCCTCGTAGTCCTCCGGCATCAGGATCCGCCGCAGGTCGGGGTGGCCCTCGAAGCGCACGCCGAACATGTCGTAGACCTCGCGCTCCTGGTGGTTGGCGGTCGGCCAGTCGGGCGTCACCGAGGCGACCGCCGGCTCGTCGATCGGCACGCGCAGCTTGACCGTGAGGCGGTCGACGCGGTCCATGTCGAGCAGCTCGTAGTGGACGCCGAGGCGCGGCTCCTCGGGGTAGTAGTCGACGCCGTGGACGCTCATCAGCGAGCGGTAGCCCTGCTCGCGCAGCGTGCCGAGGACCTCGCGGACCATCGCCGGCGCGATCTCGAGCGTGCCGCGCTCGCGGAAGAAGGTCGTGCTGATGACCGCGCCGGGATTCGACTGGGCGAGCTGGCCGGCGATCAGCTCGAGCCCGACCTGGTCAGGCACCGGCGCTCTCCGCGAGGGTCTCCTCGGTGCCCTCGGCGTCGTAGCGCTCGCGCCAACCCATGTCGGGGTCGTCCTGGATCATCTTGCGCAGCCGCAGGATGCCGTGCATCAGCGCCTCGGGCCGCGGCGGGCAGCCCGGGACGTGGACGTCGATCGGCATGAACTTGTCGGCCGGGACGATCGCGTAGTTGTTGAAGACGCCCATCGAGGACGAGCAGGCACCCATCGCGATCGCCCACTTCGGCTCGAGCATCTGGTCATAGATGCGCCGGACCACCGGCGCCATCTTGATCGAGACGCGGCCGGAGAGGATCAGCAGGTCCGCCTGGCGCGGCGAGGCGCGGAAGGCCTCGAAGCCGAAGCGCGCGATGTCGACGCGCGCGGCGACCACCGACATCATCTCGATCGCGCAGCAGGCGAGGCCGAAGGTGGCGGGGAAGATCGCGTTCGAGCGTCCCCAGGCCACGGCGCGATCGAGCGTCGTGAGCAGCAGCGACTGCTCGACGTGGCGCTCGAGCTCGAGTCCCTCGAGGTCGCCGCGCAGCAGGTCGCGGGCGAGCAGCTGGCGGGCGCGCAGGCTGCCCGGTTCGATCGGCTCCCGCGTCAGCGCCATTCGAGCGCCCCGCGCCGCCAGACGTAGACCAGCGCGACCACCAGCAGGATCACGAAGGTGATCGTCTCGCCGAGCGCGTAGAGCCCGTAGGCCCGCAGGTGGATCGCGATCGGGGCAAAGAAGAAGACCTCCGTGTCGAACAGGATGAAGAGCATGCCGATCAGGTAGAAGCTGATGCCGAAGCGGAAGCCCTGCTTGACTTCCGACGGCAGGCCGCATTCGTAGGGCTGCGTCTTGGCGGCGATCCGCCGGCGCGGACCCAACACCGCGTTGAGCCCGGCGAAGGTTCCGCCTACGATCGCTCCCAGCGCCAGGAACACGACCGCGGGCAGGTAGGTCCTGATCACAGCTGGCGTTATATCACTACCCCTCGACCTTGTGACGGAGTGTTACTTAGTGGCAAAACGCTCGATATCCCGGCGCGGCCGGCCCCGATGAGCGCGCGCGATCTCGCCGTCTGGGGCGCGCTCGTGGTGGCCGCCGTCAACGGCGCCGCCGGCCTCTTCGGCGCGCTGCGCTGGTACCTGCGCGCGCCGAGCCGCGAATTCTGGCTCGCCGCCCGCATCGCCCAGGCGGTCGTGCTCGCCTACGCGATCCTCGTCGGCGCGCTGATCCTCGCCAACCACCACCCGTCCAGCAGCCTCTTCTACGTCTACGCGCTCGTGCCGGTCGCAGTCGGCTTCGTCGCCGAGCAGCTGCGGGTGGTCGCCGCCGACCAGGTCCTCACGAGCCGCGACCTCGACGACGCCCAGCAGGTGGCCTCGCTGCCGGCGGACGAGCAGCAGGCGATCGTGCTCGCGATCCTCCGCCGCGAGCTGGGCGTGATGGCGCTCGCGGCGCTGGTCGTGTGCGTGCTGGCGCTGCGGGCAGCCGGCACCTACTGAGGGGCCAACCGGCGCGGCGAGGAAGAACCCGGCGTCGGCATTTGGTTGCCGCCGTAAGGGATCGATCGCGAATGAAAGCTGAAGCGACCGCTCTCCAACCGACGCCGGGAGTCAGTCTTTCGCCATGTCGGCACCGAACTCCTGCATCGCCGCGTCTGCGTTCTCGCGGCGGCGCTTCCCCATATGATCTGCGCGCGCATGGCTTCCCCAGCAAAGATCGCCAGAGCTCTCGCGGTCGGCGCCGTCGCGGCGCTCGCGATCAGCGCCTGCAGCTCACAGTCGATCAGGCTCGCCAAGGACAGCCCCTACCGGACCGGCGCAGAGCTCTTCCTGACGCACTGCTCGGGCTGCCACACGCTGTCGCTGGCCGGCGCCGAGGGGTCGGCGAGCTCGGTCCAGGGCCGCCTGCGGACCCAGGCGCCCAACTTCAACTTCCGCCGGGAGGGCTACGCGTGCGTCGTCTACGCGATCGAGAACGGCGGCTTCTCGGGGCAGATCATGCCCCAGAACATCGTCGTCGGCCCGCAGGTGGCCGCGGTCGCACGCTTCCTCGCCAAGTTCGCCGGGTCGCAGGCGCCGCGCACGCCGACGATCGGCGGCAGCGCGTCCTGCTCGGGCTAGGGGCCGCGCCGTTCTCGACCTGCGGCTGATCCGCGAGCAGGGCGAGCAGGTTCGCGCCGCGCTCGCGCGCCGCGGCGACGCGGTCGCGGCGCGCGTGGACGCCGTCGTCGCGCTGGACGTGCGCCGGCGCGAGCTGCTGCCGACGCTCGAGTCGATGCGCGCCGAGCGCAACCAGGCCTCGCAGGAGATCGCGCAGGCCAAGCGGGCCGGCGAGGACACGGCCGCCGCGATCGAGCGGATGCGGGCGCTCGGCGAGCGCGAGAAGCAGCTCGAGACGGAGCTGGCGGCGGTCGAGAGCGAGCTCCAGAGCGCGCTGCTCGCGCTGCCGAACCTGCCCAGCCCCGATGCCGCCGACGAGGACACGGTCATTTCGAGCTTCGGCGAGCCCCGCCGCGGCGAGGCCGCCGACCATCTCGAGCTCGCCGGCCCGCTGATCGACATGGAGGCCGGCGCGCGGCTGTCGGGGGCGCGCTTCGCGTATATAAAGGGAGACCTTGTGCTGCTCGAGCTGGCGCTCGTGCGCTGGGCGATCGAGCGTCTTGGGGCCCGCGGCTTCGAGCCGGTGATCCCGCCGGTGCTCGTGCGCGAGCAGGCCCTCGTCGGCACCGGCATGCTGCCCGACACCGAGCAGCAGCTCTACCGGCTGCCCGAGGATGAGCTCTACCTCGTCGGCACCTCCGAGGTCGCGCTCGCGTCGCTCCACGCTGGCGAGATCCTCGACGGCGCCGCGCTGCCGCTGCGCTACGCCGGCTTCTCGTCGTGCTTCCGCCGCGAGGCCGGCGCCGCCGGCAAGGACACGCGCGGGATCTTCCGCGTGCACCAGTTCGACAAGGTCGAGATGTTCGTGTTCACGACCGCCGAGGAGGCCGCCGCCGAGCACGAGCGCATCCTCGAGATCGAGGAGTCGCTGCTGCGCGAGCTCGAGATCCCCTACCGCGTCGTCAACATCGCCGTCTCAGACCTCGGTGCATCTGCGGCCAAGAAGTACGACTGCGAGGCCTGGCTGCCCGGCCAGGGCCGCTACCGCGAGCTGACCTCGTGCTCGAACACGACCGACTTCCAGGCGCGGCGTCTCGAGATCCGCGTGCGCGCCGGAGCGGGGCGCCCGGTCACTGCGAGCACCCTCAACGGCACCGCGGTCGCGGTCGGGCGCACGATCATCGCGCTGCTCGAGAACCACCAGCGCGACGACCGCACCGTCGCGCTGCCGCAG
>DATNHQ010000012.1:0-5386 GCA_035604915.1 Solirubrobacteraceae bacterium | reverse complement strand
TGGGGGTCGACGACGAGCACATCCGGCGGATCACGCCGGCGCTGCGTCTGGGGCTGCCGGCGCGCTGACGCGTCGTCGGCGACGCCTGCCGATGCCTGATCCAACTCCGCTGCGGCGAGCGCTCGACGCCATGGCTCGGTGCGCCGTTTGTGGATGACCGCACCGCGACGTACAACATGTGGCGATGTCGTCCATGACGGTCAGCGAAGCTCGCGCAGCGCTGCGCGAGGTGCTCGAGCGCGTGCAGGTCGGTGAGGAGGTGACGATCACGCGCCACGGCCAGCCTGTGGCTGTTGTCGTCCGCCCGGATCTTCTACGGATCCGGAGAGCTGCCGGTGCGCTCGCCTCCACAGCCCAGGCGGCGGATCTGCTGTCCGCCGGCCGACCCTCGCCGCTGCCAACCGCCAGCGGACTGAGCCACGAGCGCGCGGAGGAGCTGGTCGCGGCTGTACGCAACGCGCGCGGGCCAACAACAAGCGCGACTTTCCCGGAGCATCCCGGAGGTCCTGGTCAGCTACCCCGACGAGCTGCCCACTGAGGGAGCGGGGCCATTCGGCCAAGGACGGTGGCGGCCCGTGCCCGTCGTCAACATATGGCATCATGTATGGCATGAAGCGCACAACCGTGTATCTCCCGGACGACCTGAAGGCCGCGCTCGAGCGCACGGCGGTCGCGCAGGGCACGAGCGAGGCGCAGGTCGTTCGCAGCGCGCTGATCGCGGCGACCGCCGGCCAGCTGCACCCCGCGCCGCGGTTGCCGCTGTTCGACAGCGGAGACCCGACGCTGGCCGAGCGCGTGGACGACGAACTCGCAGCCGGCTTCGGCAGTGATCCTGCTTGACACCAGTGGCCTGCTGGCGGCCCTCGACTCGGCACAGCGATCGCACGCCGACGCCGCCGCATGCCTGACGGCGGCCGCGCCCCCGCTGCTGCTGTCGCCGTTCGTGTTGGCCGAGCTCGACTATCTCCTCGCCGACCGCGTCGGTCAGAGCGCGCAGGCCAGCCTGCTCACCGAAGTTGAGCGCGGCGCTTACCGGCTGCAGCAGTTTGGGGATGCGGACGTGCGTGAGGCGCTCGGCGTGATTCGCCGCTACGCCGACCTGCGGATCAGCCTTGCCGACGCCTCGATCGTCGTGCTCGCGAATAGGCACGGCACGCGCGATGTTCTGACCCTCGACGAGCGCCATTTTCGCGTCCTCAACGCCGCGGGGAAGCCTTTTCGTCTGCTACCGGCGGACGCTTGAGCGCTCGCCGAGCTCGCTCACGCGCCCGCCGTCCCGACTGACCCCGGCCGCTCGATCAGCACCCCGGCCGATATCATCGGCCCCATCGCCGCCCACACCGACAGAGCCCCGGGTAACAGCGAGCATCGCGCTTCGATCAGCCCCGGCGAGGTGCGCGTCCGCCGCGCGCTGCTGTCGGTCTCCGACAAGCGCGGCGTCGTCGATTTCGCGCGCGGCCTCGCAGCACTCGGGGTCGAACTCGTCTCGACCGGCGGCACCGCCCGCGAGCTCGCCCAGGCCGGCCTCGAGGTGCGCGCGATCGAGGACCTCACCGGCTCGCCGGAGATCATGGAAGGGCGCGTCAAGACGCTCAGCTCGAAGCTCTACGCCGGCGTCCTCGCCGTGCGCGACAACGCCGAGCACATGCAGGCCGCCGCGGACCAGGGCGTCGAGTTCGTCGACCTGATCTGCGTCAACCTCTACCCGTTCGAGCGCACGGCCGGCCGCGCCAGCGCGAGCGAGGCCGATGTGATCGAGAACATCGACGTCGGCGGCCCGACGATGATCCGCGCCGCGGCCAAGAACTACGCCTACGTCGCGGTCGTGACGACGCCCGAGAGCTACGACGCGATCCTCGACGAGCTGCGCGGCGCCGACGGGCGCCTCTCGATGCCGACGCGCGAGAGCCTCGCCGCCGACGCCTTCGCGATGACCGCGCGCTACGACACCGCGATCGCCCGCTGGTTCGCCGAGCGCCTCGACGACGACTTCCCGCAGCTGCACGTGCGCGCCTACGAGAAGGTGCTCGATCTGCCCTATGGCGAGAACCCCCACCAGCGCGCCGCCTACTACTCGAAGGTCGGCACGCGCACGCACCTGCTCTCGATGGTCCGCCAGCACCACGGCAAGCCGCTCTCCTACAACAACCTGCTCGACCTCGACGCTGCGCGCCGCCTCTGCGACGAGTTCGAGTCGACTGCGGCCGCGGTGATCGTCAAGCACAACAACCCCTGCGGCGCGGCCCTCGCCGAGCGCGGGATTGACGCCTACCGAGCCGCCCTCGCCTGCGACCCGCTCAGCGCCTACGGCGGCGTTGTCGTGCTCAACACGCGCGTCGACCTCGAGTTCGCGCGCGAGCTCGCCGAGCAGTTCATCGAGGTCCTGTTCGCGCCCGCATTCGACGAGGATGCGCTGGCGCTGCTGCAGGAACGCAAGAACGTGCGCCTGCTCGAGCAGGGCGATCGCCGCGCCGGCGCCAGCGAGCTCGAGGTGCGCCAGGTCGCCGGCGCCCTGCTCGTCCAGGATCGCGACGCCACGTTAGTTACACGCGAGGAAATGACCGTCGTCACCGAGCGCGCGCCGAGCGAGCCCGAATGGCAGGATCTGCTGTTCGCCTGGGCCGTCTGCAAGCACGTGCGCTCGAATGCGATCGTGCTCACGCGCGGGCGCGCGACGGTGGGGATCGGCGCCGGCCAGATGAGCCGCGTCGACTCGGTGCGCCTGGCGCTGCAGAAAGCCCGCGTCGACTCGCTCGCCGGCTCGGCGCTCGCCTCCGACGCCTTCTTCCCGTTCGCCGACGGTCCCGCGCTCGCGATCGAGGCCGGGATCAGCGCGATCATCCAGCCCGGCGGCTCGATCCGCGACGCCGAGGTGATCGCGGCCGCAGATGCCGCCGGCGTCGCGATGGTCACGACCGGCGTGCGTCACTTCCGCCACTAGCGCGCGCTGCGCCCGCGGGCGCTGTGGTGTGACCTACCCATTTGGAGTGGGTGCAACTCCCCCAACGGGGGACGTATTCCACCCAACGCGATGAGGAGAGCCAGGTACGCTCCTCCCTGTTTCGGCAAGCAGTTCTCCCAGGGGGCGGCCGGCAGCGCCGGCAGCCAGTTCGGAACGGGTGTGGATGGCGAAGAAGCTGCAGCTGCTCGAGCGGATCAACACGGCCCACGCCATCGGCGACGCCCTCCGCGCGAGCGCTCGCGGTGAGGGCAGCGCGCTGCTGCTGGTCGGAACGCCGGGGGTGGGCAAGACGGCGATGCTCGGCTGGGCCGCCGAGCTCGGCGAGGAGCGCGGCTTCGCGCTCGCCGACGCTGTCGCGAGCCCGATGGAGCAGAGCCTGCCGTTCGGCCTGCTCGGCCAGGCGATCGTCGCACTCGGCGGCAACCCGGTCGAGGACGTCGCCGAGCTGGCGCGCGCCGGCGGCCAGTCCGCCCGCTTCTACCGCACGCTGCGCTGGCTGACCGAGGTCGCCGCGGAGCGCCCGGTGCTGATCGCGCTCGACGACCTGCACTGGGCCGACCCCGACTCGCTCGAGCTGTTCGGCTTCCTCTGCCGCCGTCTGCGCGGCCTGCGAGTGCTGATCGTCGGGACGCTGCGCGGCGAGCCGCCCGCGGCCGCCGAGCTCGCGCAGGAGCTCGTCGCGGCGGGCCAGGCGCAGGCGCTCACGCTCGAGCCGCTCAGCCGTGCCGCCGCCGCGACGCTGGTCGAGCGCGTGCTCGGGCGCTCGCTCGGCGACGAGGAGGCCGGCGAGCTCTGGCGCACCTGCGCCGGCACGCCGCTGCTGCTCGAGGCCGCCGCGCGCTCGCTCGCCGATGGCGCCCCGCTCTCGAGCCTCGAGCACGGCACGCTCGCGGACTCCGCGCTGCTGATCACGCGCTTCGCCGGGCTCGGCAGCGAGGGCTTCGAGTACGTCAAGGCCGGCGCGATCTTCGGCGTCTACTTCGACCATGCCAAGGCCGCCGCCCTCTCGGGGGTCCCGTCCGCGGTCGCCGACGACGCGCTCGCGCGCTGCGTGCGCGCCGGCGTGCTCTCGGACCTCGGCTCCGGATCGGTCGCCTTCGTCCATCCCCTCTTCGCTCAAGCTCTACTCGACGCTCAGCCTCTGTCGCTTCGCGAACGCCGCCACGCCGCCGCCTTCGCGATCGTCGTCGAACAGGGCGGGCCCGACGCGCTCGCCGCCGAGCACGCCGCCCTCGGCCGCCTCGTCGGCGACCGCCGCGCGATCGAGATCACCGCGCGCGCGGGCGCCGCCGCGCTCGCCCAGGGAGCGCTGCGGGCCGCCGGCAAGCACCTCGAGAACGCCGTCGTGCTCTCCGGGGACTCGCCGCCGACCGACGTGCTGCTGCTGCAGGGCCACGTGCTGGTGGCGCAGGCGCACGTCGGCCCGCTGCGCACGCTCTGCGGCGAGCTGCTCTCGCGCGAGCTCGACGCCCCGACCCGCGCGAAGGCGCTCTGCCTGCTCGCGCGCGTCGAGGCGCTCGCCAACCACCCGCCCCAGGCGCAGCAGCTGTTCATGCAGGCGGCCGCCGTCGCCACGAGCCCCGAGCAGCGCGTCGAGATCCTCTGCGACGCCCTCCTGACCTGCCTCGCGAGCGCCCCGGCGGACTGGGTCCTCGAGACCGCCAACCGCGCGCTCGCGCTGGCCGCCGACGAGAGCCCGCAGCAGCGCGTGCTGGGCTTCGTCCACGCCTACGCGACGCTCGTCTGCAGCTGCGAGCCGCAGGAGGCCACCGCGCTGGCCGAGGAGGTCAGCCGCGCCGGCGCCCGCTCGCTGTCTGCCGCACAGGGCTGGAACCTGACGGTGGCGGTGCACGCGCTCAACATCTGCAAGGTGCTCGAGGACTACGAGCGCGCGGGCACGATCTTCGAGCGCGAGTACGCGGAGGCCGTCGCCGCCGGTGCGCCGGTGCTGATGAGCGGCCTCGCGGTCGCCCACGCCGACGTGCTGCTGCGCCTCGGCCGCCTCGAGCAGGCGCTCGAGCTGGTCGAGCGCACGAGCGCGCTGAGCGACCGCCGCATCCAACCGTGGTCTGACCTCGCGGCCGCGGTCCTGCTCGGCGAGCTCGGCCGTGACGAGCGCGCGCGCACCCACGTCGACGCGCTGCGCCGCTTCCAGTCAGAGCTCCCGGCCGGGCAGTACGCCGTCGTGGCGCTGTGGCTGCACCTGCTCGACGCGCGCGCGGCGCTCGCCGCCGGTCGCCACGAGGAGGCCTCCGAGCTGATGCTCGCCGCGGCCGAGGTCGCCCAGCTCGGCGGGCGCATCGAGCCCTGCCTGGTGCCATGGGCTGGCGTCGCGCTGGAGGCCCACCTCGCCGCGGGCCGCGGCGAGCGCGCCCGCCGGCTGCTCGACGCCCTCGCCAGCTCCTCGGCGGGGCTGCCGAGCCA
>DATNHQ010000011.1:0-10241 GCA_035604915.1 Solirubrobacteraceae bacterium | reverse complement strand
AGCGCGCCCGGCAGGATTTGAACCTGCGACCTCTCGCTCCGGAGGCGAGCGCTCTATCCCCTGAGCTACGGGCGCGGGTGGCGGGACGTGCTCCGCCTCGCTCGCCGTGAGCATAGCCGGAGCGCTACGCTCGGCCGCGATGGAGTTCTCCGTGATGTTCGCCGGCACCGCCGGGTCGGTGCCGAGTGCGCGGCGCGGGATGCCGGCGCTGCTGGTGCGGCGGGGCGCGGAGCGGATCCTGATCGACTGCGGAGAGGGGACCCAGCGGCAGCTGCTGCGCTCGGGTGGGCTGAGCGATCTCACCGACATCTTCATCACGCACCTGCACGTCGACCACTGGCTCGGACTACCGGGGCTGCTTCAGACCTTCAATCTGCGCGACCGCGAGCGGCCGCTCGCCATTCATGGGCCGGCGGGCATCGGCGAGCTGATGCGCTCGATGCGGCGCGTCTACGGCAAGCTCAGTTTCGAGCTGGAGGTGGTCGAGCTCGAGGCCGGGGAGTCGGTGCGTCGGGACACCCTTGAGATCCATGCGATCAACGTGCGCCATCGCGTGCTTGCCTACGGCTACGTGCTCGTCGAAGACGAGCGGCCAGGTCGTTTCGACGCGGAGCTGGCGGCGCAGCTTGGCGTCGCGCCGGGCCCCGATTTCGGGCGTCTCCAGCGCGGTGATGTCGTCAACGGCGTTTACCCCGAGCAGGTGATCGGCCCGCCGCGGGAGGGGCGCAAGGTTGTCGTGTCGGGCGACACGGCTCCGTGCGAGACGCTTGCTCTCGCCGCCCATGCCGCCGACCTTCTGATCCACGAGGCGACGTTCGGCGAGGAGGAGCGCGACCGCGCCCGCCTGACCGGCCATTCGACAGCGGCTCAGGCTGCCCACGTCGCGGCCGAGGCCGAGGTCAAGATGCTGGCTCTGACGCACATCTCCGCGCGCTATTCAGGGCGCGAGTTGCGCGAGGAGGCGCGCGCCGTGTTCGCAGCATGCGAGCTGCCGCGCGACTTCGACGCGATCGAGATCCCGCTCGCCGATCGCGGCGTGCCGACGCTCGTGCGCTTCGGCGAGGCGCCGAAGCAGCCCATCTGAGCGCGCTGCTACATTCCACATCGACCTCCTTTAACCCGGTCCCGTGAGGCCAGGAAGGAAGCGGCGAAGTTGGACGCAGCGGAAAAGGTCGTGCTCGACCGCGACGATGTCGCGCGAGCGCTCGTTCGGATGGCGCATGAGGTCGTCGAGCGCAACAGCGACCCGACCTCCGCGCTCGCCATCGTCGGGATCCACCGTCGCGGTGTGCACCTCGCACGCAGGCTGCATGCTCAGGTATCCGAGCTCCTCGCCGGGCCGGTGGCGCTCGGTTCGCTCGACATCTCCTTCCACCGCGACGACCTCGGACGCCGCCCACAGGCCCCGGTCGTGCATTCGACCGAGATCGACTTCGCGCTTGACGGAGCGACGGTCGTGATCGTCGACGACGTGCTCTTCACCGGGCGGACCGTGCGCTCCGCGATCGACGCGCTGTTCGAGTATGGCCGCCCGGCGCGCGTCCAGCTCGCAGTGCTCGTCGACCGCGGACACCGCGAGCTGCCGATCCGCCCCGACTATGTCGGCAAGAACCTGCCGACCTCGCTGAGCGAGCGCGTCAATGTGTCGATCGTCGAGATCGACGGCAGCGATTGCGTGACGCTCGGCGTCGCGCCGCAAGCGGGCGTGACGGCGTGAGGCACCTGCTCTCGATCGAGGATCTCGACCGCGAGGCGATCGAGCGCATCCTCGCGCTCGCTGCGAATTTCGGGACGGTCGCCGATCGGCCGATCAAGAAGCTGCCGTCGCTGCGCGGCCGGCTCGTGATCAACCTCTTCTACGAGGCCTCAACGCGCACCCGCAGCTCGTTCGAGCTCGCGGCGAAGCGCCTCTCGGCGGACGTCCTGAATCTCGTCGCGAGCGGCTCGAGCGTCGAGAAGGGCGAGTCGCTGCGCGACACCGTCGCGACACTCTCCGCCTACGGGCCCGACGCGATCGTGATCCGCTCTCCCTACGCCGGCGCCCCGGGCCTGCTCGCCGGCTGGACGCACGCCGCGGTGGTCAACGCCGGCGATGGCAAGCACCAGCATCCGACGCAGGCCCTGCTGGACTGCTACACGCTCAAGAACCGCCTCGGCTCACTCGACGGCGCGAACATCTGGATCGTCGGCGACCTGCTGCACTCGCGCGTCGCGCGCTCCTGCATCCAGGCTTTCAAGCTGCTCGGGGCCGACGTCACGGTCGCCGGACCGCCGACGCTGGTCCCGGACGCGTTCGCCGCGCTGGGGGCGACCGTGCGCCATTCGCTCGCGGACATGCGCGAGGCGGACGTCGTCTACGCGCTGCGAATGCAGCTGGAGAGGATGGAGCAGGACTCCCACGTTCCCTCGCTGCGCGAGTACACCGCCCACTTCCAGGTCAACTCCCGTCGCCTCGGGCCGAGGCAGCTGCTGATGCACCCGGGCCCGGTCAACCGCGGGATCGAGCTGTCCGGGGAGGTGATTGACTCGCCGCAGTCGCTGATCACCGAGCAGGTCGCGGCCGGTGTGGTCGTGCGCATGGCGGTGCTCTACGAGGTGCTCGCCGGCGCCGCGACGCCTGCCGACGTTCCCGACGCGCAGTCGCGCGCGCTTGAGCCGCAGACCGCATGAGCGTCTTCACCGCCGCACCACGTCCGCCCGCGGAACTGCTGCTGCGGGGCGCCCACGTGCTCGATCCGGGAAGCGGCATCGACGGACCCCACGACGTGCTCGTGCGCGGCGGGGAGATCGCCGAGCTCGGCCCGCCCGGAACGCTCGCGGCGCCCGCCGGTGCGGAGACCGTCGACGGCGAGGGCAAGCACCTCTTTCCGGCCTTCGTCGACCCTCACGTGCACCTGCGCACGCCCGGCCAGGAGCACAAGGAGGACCTCGAGACGGGCACGCGCGCCGCTGCGGCGGGCGGCTATTGCGCGGTCGTCGCGATGGCGAACACGGACCCGGTGATCGATCACCCCGCGCTCCTGCGCGGCCTCCTGCTGACGGCGAGCCGGGACGCGCGGGTCCCCGTCGGCTTCATGGCGGCGATCAGCGGCGGCCTTCGCGGCGAGACCCTGACCGACATGAGCGAACTCCGCGACGCAGGCGCGGTGGGCTTCAGCGATGACGGCAAGCCGGTGGCCTCCGCCGGCCTCTTGCGCCACGCGCTCCGCCACCAGCGTCTTTGCGGCGGCCTGCTCGCACTCCACGAGGAGGACCCGACGCTCTCGGGCTCGGGCGTGATGCACGAGGGGACAGTCTCGGTCGAGCTCGGACTCGCCGGGATCCCTTCGATTTCCGAATCCACGATGATCGCTCGCGACGCCCAGATCGCCGAGGCCGAGGGCGGCCGCGTGCACTTCCAGCACCTCTCGGCACGGCGGTCGGTGGAAGCCCTCGCCGAGGCCCGCGCGCGCGGCGTGCAGGCGAGCGGCGAGGTGACGCCGCACCATCTCTTGCTGACAGACGAGGACGTGCGCACGCTCGACTCCAGCTTCAAGATGAACCCGCCACTGCGCAGCGCGGACGATCGCCGCGCGTTGGTCGAGGCCCTGCGCGACGGCACGATCGAGCTGATCGCGACCGATCACGCGCCGCATGGGCGCGACGAGAAGAACGTGCCGTTCGAGCAGGCGCCGATGGGGACGACCGGGCTCGAGAGCAGCTTCGCCGTGCTGTACACCGAACTCGTGCTGCCGGGCATCATCGCGCTCGAGGTGCTGCTCGCGCGCCTCACCGCTGCCGCCGCGCTGATCGAGTTCGAGCCGCCGGCGATCGTGCCGGGCAGGACGGCGAACGCCTGTCTGATCGACCTCACGGCGCAGTGGCGCATCGGCGAAGCGGGCTACGAGAGCCGTTCGGCCAACTGCTGCTTCGCCGGCCGCGACGTTTACGGCCGCACGCTGTTGACGCTCGCCGACGGCGCCGTCGCCTTCCGCGAGCGCGCCTTTGCCCTGAGCGCCGCATGAGCTACGTGCTGCTCGAGGACGGCGCCCGCTTCGACGGGGAGGCCGTTGGCGCGCCCGGGCAGGCGACCGGAGAGGTTGTCTTCAACACCGCGATGTCCGGGTATCAGGAGTCGGTGACGGATCCCTCCTACGCCCGCCAGCTGATCACCTTCACCTACCCGCACATCGGCAACTACGGGGTCAGCGCGGCGGCGATGGAGTCCGATCGCATCCACGCCCGCGCGGCGATCATGCGGGACGCGCGCAATCACGCCGGCCATGCCGGCTCGCAGGCGGGCTGGCTCGACTGGCTGCGCGAAAACGAGGTGCCGGCGATCAGCGGCGTCGACACGCGCGCACTCGTGCGTCACATTCGCGAGGCCGGCTCGATGCGCGGCGGGGTCTTTCCGGCCGATGTCGGCGAACGCGACGCCGCCGCCGCGATCGTGGCCGAGGAATCGATGGTCGGCCTCGACCTCGCGCGCGAGGTGACGGCGGCAGCGGTGGTCGAGCTCGCTACGACCGCTCGGGCGCAGGGACCGACGATAGCCCTGATCGACACCGGCGTGAAGAGCTCGATCACGGCGAGCCTGCGCGCCCGCGGAGCCCGCCTGCAGATCCATCCCTGCACGACGAGCGCCGAGGCGGTGATGGCTGGCGCGCCTGACGCGCTGATGCTCGTCAACGGACCCGGCGACCCGGCGGCGTTGGGGTATCTCGTCGCCGAGGTGCGCAAGCTCGTCGGTTCGCTGCCCGTCTTCGGCATCTGCCTCGGCCACCAGCTGCTCTGCCGCGCGGTCGGCCTGGAGACCTACAAGCTTCGCTTCGGCCACCGCGGCGCAAACCACCCGGTCAAGGACCTGCGCACCGGGCGGATCGAGATCACGAGCCAGAACCACGGCTTCGCTGTGCTCGGGCCCGGCGGCGAGCGGACGATCGAGGGGGATCGGCCGGTGCGCTGGGAGACCGACTTCGGGGCTGCCGAGCTGACCCACCTGAACCTCTATGACCGCACGGTCGAGGGCCTGCGGTTGCCTGACGCCCGCGCCAGCACGGTGCAGTACCACCCGGAAGCGGGCCCGGGACCGCACGACGCGCTCCACCTCTTCGACGAGTTCATCGCGGCGATCGGCGGCTGATGCCGCGGCGCGAGGACATCCACCGGATCATGATCCTCGGCTCGGGGCCGATCGTGATCGGCCAGGCCGCCGAGTTCGACTACTCCGGCGCCCAGGCCTGCAAGGTGCTCGCCGAGGAGGGTTACGAGGTGATCCTCGTCAATTCCAACCCCGCGACGATCATGACCGATCCGGAGTTCGCGACCGCGACCTACATCGAGCCGCTGCTGCCCGGCCCGGTCGCGCAGATCATCGCGCGCGAGCGCCCCGATGCGCTGCTGCCGACGCTCGGTGGCCAGACCGCGCTGAACCTCGCCAAGGCCCTGCACGAGGACGGCACGCTCGAGCGCTACGGCGTCGAGCTGATCGGCGCCGACTACGAGGCAATCCGCCGGGCCGAGGACCGCGACCTCTTCCGCGAGACGATGGTCGCTGCCGGCCTGCGGGTTCCGAAGAGCGCGATCGCCACCAGCGTCGAGCAGGCGCTCGCGGTGTCGGATCAGATCGGGCTCCCCGCGATCGTCCGGCCTGCCTTCACGCTCGGTGGCCAGGGCGGTGGCATCGCGCGCACGCGCGAGGAGTACGGGCGGATCGTCGCCGGCGGCATCGCCGCCTCTCCGATCGGGCAGGTCCTGATCGAGGAGTCGGTGCTCGGCTGGGGCGAGTTCGAGCTCGAGGTCATGCGCGATCGCAACGACAACGTCGTGATCGTCTGCTCGATCGAGAACGTCGACCCGATGGGGGTTCACACCGGCGATTCGGTCACCGTCGCGCCCCAGCAGACGCTGCCGGACAGCGTCTACCAGCTGCTGCGCGACCAGGCGATCGCGGTGATCCGGGCGGTCGGCGTCGAAACCGGTGGCGCCAACGTGCAGTTCGCGGTCGAACCGCGCAGCGGCGAGATCGTCGTAATCGAGATGAACCCGCGCGTGTCGCGCTCCTCGGCGCTCGCTTCGAAGGCGACCGGCTTCCCGATCGCCAAGATCGCTGCGCGGCTCGCCGTCGGCTACGCGCTGGAGGAGATCTCCAACGACATCACCCGCGCGACGCCGGCGAGCTTCGAGCCGACGATCGACTACGTCGTCGTCAAGTGGCCGCGCTTCGCGTTCGAGAAATTCGAGGGCGTCGACGCCGGCCTGACCACGCACATGAAGTCGGTCGGCGAGGCGATGGCGATCGGGCGCACCTTCGCGCAGGCCTTCCTGAAGGCGATGCGCTCGCGCGAGCTCGACGTAACACCGGCGCTCGACATTCCGCTCGAGGAGCTGCTCGGCCGCCTCGCGCAGCCGGGCGCGAGCCGCTACGACGAGCTGCTCGAGGCGCTCCGGCGCGGCGCGACGATCGAGCAGCTGCACGAGCGGACGTCGATCGATCCATGGTTCCTGCACGAACTCGCGGCGATCGCGGCCGACCCGCAGGCGCCCTTCGCGGGCGTGCGCAGCTTCAAGTCCGTCGACACCTGCGCTGCCGAGTTCGCGGCCACCACCCCTTATCACTACTCGGCCTGGGAGCGCCCGGGGCCCGACGGCGCCGCACGCCATGAGGTCATCCGCGGCGATCGGCCCTGCGTGGTGATCCTCGGCTCGGGGCCGAACCGCATCGGCCAGGGCATCGAGTTCGACTACTGCTGCGTACACGCCGCGATGACGGTTCGCGCGTCCGGCCGCGACGCGGTGATGATCAACTGCAACCCGGAGACCGTCTCCACCGACTACGACACCTCCGACCGCCTCTACTTCGAGCCGCTCACGCTCGAGGACGTGTTGGCGGTGATCGAACTCGAGCGCCCCGAGGGGGTGATCGTGCAGTTCGGCGGGCAGACGCCGCTGCGGCTGGCGGCGGGACTCGTGAGCGCCGGCGTGCGCCTGCTCGGCACGAGCGTAGATGCGATCGACGCCGCCGAGGATCGCGGCCGCTTCGGCGAGCTGCTCCGGCGCCTCGGCTACCAGGCGCCGCCATACGCGACCGCGGGCACGGTTGAGGAGGCGCTTGCCGCCGCCGGGCAGGTGGGCTTCCCGCTGCTCGTGCGCCCGAGTTACGTGCTCGGCGGGCGGGCCATGGAGATCGTCTACTCGCTGGAGGATCTCGCGGGCTACCTCGGCCGCAGCAACGCCCACGCCCAGGGGCGGGAGATCTATCTCGACCATTTCCTCGAGAACGCGATCGAAGTCGATGTCGACGCCCTCTGCGACGGCACCGATGTCGTGATCGGCGGGATCATGCAGCACGTCGAGGAGGCCGGGATCCACTCCGGCGATTCCGCTTGCGTGCTGCCGCCGCACTCACTCGGGGACGAGATGCTCGAGCGAATCCGCGAACAGACGCGCGGCATCGCGCTGGAGCTCGGCGTCGTCGGGCTGATCAACGTTCAGTTTGCGGTGGTGCAGGCACGGGCGGCCGCGGAGCTGTTCGTGATCGAGGCCAACCCCCGCGCCTCGCGCACCGTGCCATTCGTCTCAAAGGCCGTGGGCCTGCCGCTCGCCAAGCTCGCCTGCCGGCTGATGCTCGGCGAGTCGCTGGCCTCGCTCGAGCTGCCGAGCGACCCGATGAGCGGCGGCTACGTCGCGGTCAAGGAGGCGGTACTGCCGTTCAACCGCTTCTTCGGCGCGGATTCGCTGCTCGGCCCCGAGATGCGCTCGACCGGCGAGGTGATGGGCGTCGCGCGCGACTTCCCGACCGCCTTTGCGAAGGCACAGGCGGCCGCCGGCTCCGCGCTCCCGCAGAGCGGCACCGTGTTCGTGACCGTCACCGACGCCGACAAGGCTGCAGGCGCCGGCTTGGCGGCGCAGCTTCACGACCTCGGCTTTCGGATCGTCGCGACCAGCGGCACCGCCGCGGCGATCGAGCGGATGGGGGTGCCCGTGACGACGCTGCGCAAGGTCGCCGAGGGCTCGCCGCACGTGGTCGACGCGATCGCCGGCGGCCATGTCGATCTCGTGATCAACACGCCAACTGGATCCGGCGCGCGCTCGGACGGCTGGGAGATCCGACGGGCAGCGGTGACTCGCGGGATCCCGTGCATCACAACGCTCTCGGGCGGCCAGGCGGCCGCGCGCGCGATCCGCGCCGCGCGCGAGGGCCAGGCGGCTGTCATCTCGCTGCAGGAGCTGCACGGTGGCGCGAGGCCGGCTGGCGGACGCAATGCCGCGCCTGCGCTACCCGAGTCAGCGGCCGCCGAGACCGAGGCCAAGGTCGTCTCGGCGCTGGAACTCAAACGGGGTGCGGCTTGAGCGCACCTCTGGCTCGTCGTAGCGCGCCGCTGCTCGAGCGCCGCGTCCTCGGGCCCTACGTCGTGTTGAGCACGATCGACCGCCTGGCGCGGCCGCGGCCCGGCCAGTTCTACATGCTCGCCACCGCCGAGCGCTGGGGTGGCGGTGAGGGGGAGCGGCCGTTCCTGGCTCGCGCCGTGTCGGTGATGCGAACGCACGAGGACGGCGTGATCGAGTTCCTGCTGGAGGACGTCGGGCCCGGGACCAAGCGGCTGTGCGAACTCGAGGCGGGTCAGGAGCTGACGATCCTCGGGCCGTTCGGCAACGGCTTCTCCGCGTCGGGCTCCGAGACGCTGCTCGTCGGCGGCGGGATCGGCATCGCGCCGCTGCTCGAGCTCCAGGACACGTGGGGAGGTCTGGCACTGCTCGGCTTTCGCGACGCCGAGCACGCCGAGGGAGCACGCTTGTTCACCGACGCCGTCGTCGCGACCGACGACGGGTCGGTCGGTCACCGCGGGCTGGTGACCGATCTGCTCGACCGGGAGCTGGAACGCGCGCCAACTTCGATCCGCGCATGCGGCCCTCCCGCCTTGCTGCACGCGGTCAAGGACCGAGCGCGGCGCCACGGCGTGCCGGCGGAGCTCGCGTTGGAAGCACCGATGGCCTGCGGCTTCGGCGCCTGCTACGGCTGCGTCGTCGCGACCGTCGACGGCTACAAGCGAGTCTGCTTGGACGGCCCCGTGTTCGAGGCTGCGGTGCTGGCGTGATCGAGTTCTGCGGGATCGAGTTGCGCCACCGCGTGATCAACGCCTCGGGCTGCTTCGACGCGCTCGCCGCCGCGCGCGTATTCGGAGAAGCGCTGTTCGAGGAGTTCCCATTTGCCGCCTACGTCTCGAAGACGATCACGCTACACGCGCGCGAGGGGAACCCGCCGCCGCGGCTGTGGGAGTCCGAGGCGGGATTGATCAACTCGATCGGTCTGCCGAACCGCGGCCTGGGGGCCTACCTCGAGAACGACATCCCGGCCCTCGCGCGGCTGCCGGTGCCGCTCTTCACGAACGTGATGGGGTCGACCGCCGAGGAGGTGGGCGAGCTCGTCGAGTCGTTGGAGGAGCGTCCCGAGGTCGCCGCGATCGAACTCAACGTCTCCTGTCCGAATGTCGCGACGGGACTCGACATCGGCGCCGACCCACGCGGGCTCGAGGCTCTGCTCGCCCGCGTGCGCGCGCTAACCGCCAAGCCGTTGATCGTCAAGCTGACGCCCAACACCGCCGACGTC
The DNA here is from genome assembly GCA_035604915.1 of Solirubrobacteraceae bacterium. GTDB lineage: Bacteria > Actinomycetota > Thermoleophilia > Solirubrobacterales > Solirubrobacteraceae > Palsa-513. The sequence continues at coordinate 652 of DATNHQ010000011.1, read as the reverse complement.
GCGGCCTGCGCGGCGGGCGCGGAGGCCGGCGGCGCCGACGCGGTCTCGCTGATCAACACGCTCCGAGCGGCGGCGCTTGCGCCCGACGGCTCGGGCCTCTGGCTCGGCGGTGGCAGCGGCGGGCTGTCCGGGCCGGCGATCCGCACGATCGCGCTCGCCCAGGTCTGGCGCGTCGCCGCGCGGGTCGCGATCCCGGTCATCGGCATGGGGGGCGTGTGCTGCGGACGCGACGCCCGCGAGCTGATCGACGCGGGCGCCGCGCTGGTGGCGATCGGCACAGAAAGCTTCCGCGATCCGCTCGCCGGGGCGCGAATCGCCCGCGAGCTCGAGGGCAGTTTCACGCAAATTGCGCGATGATCTGTGTGCGTAGGTGCAAAAAGCCTGCAAAGCAGCCGAAATAGCTCAAGTGAGCTGAAGCGCACTAGACCTCTACTGAAGGTTGAGATGAATTGCCCTCACAGCGCTTGCATGGGGCCGCCGAGGCGATAGACTCGCCGCCCATGTCGCCTGGTCAGCCGACGCTCCATAAGGGCCCCACTACACCGGAGCGCTCGTTCCATCAGCGCATGGATGCACTGGCACGAGCAAACGAGATTCGCTCCCAGCGAGCGCAGCTCAAGCGCGACCTCAAGGCGGGGCGCCACTCGATCCA
>DATNHQ010000010.1:0-12293 GCA_035604915.1 Solirubrobacteraceae bacterium | reverse complement strand
CGTGGCGCACGAGGCCGAAGCGCACCGCCGGCTCCATCGGCTGCGTCGAAACGTTCTGCGCGCCGAGCGAGAACCTGACCGTCGTGTGGGCGGGGATGACCTGGTCGAGGCGCGCGACGATCGCGGCGATCGGTCGGTACTGATGCACGTGTGAGTCGACACGCTCGGTTGCGGCGACCGCCGTGCCCACCTCGGCGATGGCGCCCAGGCAGGCCAGCGAAGCGAGCACGCCGGCCAGGCGCCGCCCGCGGGGCGAGGAGCCGGAGCGCAGGCGCGCGCGCACCTGTCGAAGCGGCTTGGCGCGCCGGGCAACCCGGGCGCACACCAGCCAGGTCGCCCAGGCGAGCACCAGCCAGACCCACATTCCGAGAATCGACCCCCACCACGCCGTGTAGCCGATCGTCGCCGCCAGCAGCGGGACGATCGGGGTCTGCGCGACGTTGGCGTCGAGCGCAGCGGAGAGGACGAGGGCGATCAGCGCCGCCGCGGCGAGGTCGCGGCGGCGGCGGACGATCGCCACGATCGCGACGAGGCCGAGCGCCGCGAGCATCGCGAGCGCGGTAGCCACCGCTGCGCCACTCGGGCTCGTGCGCACGTCGGACTTGCGGCTCCACTCGCTATTTGGCACATAGAGCCACCACGGCGGGATGCCGACGGCTCGAACGAGGGCGTTCCAGCCGGTCCCAGCGCCGAGCGTGGTGCCGCGGTCCTGCGTGGTCCGCACGATCAGGGTCAGGTTGCCCGGGCTGTGCTCGATCTCGTCGATGACCGGCGCAGCCCAGCAGACGGCACCGACGAGCAACGCGGCGAGCGCCCAGCGGCGGACGTGGCGGGCCCTGCCGCGCCCGGCGCCGCGCGCGGGTTGCTCGAGCGGGCGCGAGCGGGCGCCGCCGGGCGCCGGCGCCGCAGGTGCCGGCGAAGCCTCCGCGTCGGGCGCCGCGGAGCGCCGTGCGAGCAGCTCGAGCGGATCGCTGCTCGACGGCAGCTCGGCCGCCGGCGCAGCCTCAAGATCGTGCGCGCCGTGTGCGGAGGCCGTAGCAGCGGCGCCACGCGGTGGCGTCGGCGGCGGCTCCGCGAGGGCGCCTCGCTCGCGCCGGTGCGCCGGCGCGCGGCGGCGCCTGCCGGCGGCGGCCAGCAGGACAGCGGCCAGCACCGCGAGCATGCCGAAGGTGGGAGCGAGGTAGGTGAGGTGAGTCTGGGTGACGAAGCTCGCGAGCAGGACCGCCAGCGGCAGCAACCTGTAGTCGCCGCAGGCGAGCGACCAGCACACGAAGATCAGCAGCAGGAACGGGAACAGCGCCGCCGCCGGATTCCAGACGTCGTGGAAGCTCTCCGACGGCAGCGACTGGCACATCAGCGCGATCGCGGCCGCGGTCGCGAACATCAGCACCAACCCGCCGCGCCGCCGCGCGAGCGCCACGCAGCCAATGATCGCGAGCGTGTTCACGCCGCCCATCCAGCCGGCGACGCTCGCGACGCTGCCGAAGCGCACCGGCAGGGCCAGCAGCCAGTAGAGCAGCGGGCCGGGACTGTGGACGATCTGGCCCGTGACGTTCCCAGCCTCGGAGTACTGCCCGACGAGCGGCGAGTGCGCGGTGAAGACGTCCCACGCGCGGGTCAGGATGATGCCGTCGTCTCCGGCCGGCTGCCAGCCGATGCTGACCGCATGCACCGTCGAGCGCACCACGGGGATCGCCGCGGCCAACCCGGCGGCGATGGCAGGCAGCGCGCGGTAGAGCCACGACGCCGCGCGTCGCAGCCAAACCGCGGCGAGCAGCAGCGCGAGGCCCAGCGCGGCGCGCGCCGCGCGGGCGCCCCGCGCGTGAGGCGCGGCGCCTCGCCGGCCTGGCAGCGCGATGCTCAACTGGGTCGCGGTCGCGGTTGCATGATCGCTGCGCCCTCCTCTCGCCCCGCAGTGTCGCCGATGCGCGAGTCGCGTGTTGCGGCGGTCACTGCCCGCGCCACGACGCCACTACACTGAAGCGAGTGCCGAAGTTTTGCCGCCACGGCACGCTCACCGAGCGCTGCCCGATATGTCACGCGACGGTCGAGGCGACAGCGACCCGGGCGGTGCCATCGCGTCCCCGCCACGCGACGCGCTCTCGCACCCAGGCGGGGCCATCCCCGCGCAGCGGCCTGACGGTGCGCCACGAGCTGCGCGCGCAGGACGACGGCTACCGCTCGTCGCTGGCCCCCGGGCTGCGCTCGACGCAGGACGCGCGCCGGCTGGCGGACGCGGTCGCCTTCGCCGCCGGGCGCCTGGCGGGGCTCGCCGCGAATCCGCCCGGCCTGTATGCCCAGGTCGCAGCCATCGCCGACATCGAGGAGGCGACATGGCTTGCGGTCCTGATCGCCTACATCGGCCCGCTCGAGTCAGAGCAGCCGTTCGCGGCGATCGAGGCTGCGCGCCGCCCGTGGCGCCAGTTGCCCGCGCTCGAGGGGATCCAGCCGGGGCCGCGGGGCTCATTCGAGCCGGGCCGCGGCGAGGAGACGCTGTCGGCCTACCGCCGCTTCGCCGACCGCGCCGGCAGCCAGCAGCTCGCCTTCACCGCCGACTCCAGCTGGTCGGCGGAGCAGCGCTTCGAGCGCATTTACGAGCGGCTCGCGCTGCCCGGGCTGCACCGGCGCGCCCGCTACGACCTGCTGATCACGCTCGGGCGTCTCGGCCGTTACCCGCTGGCCGCTCCGGCCCTGCTGCTGACCGAGGACGACGCCGTCACGCTCGCCGCCAAGCGCGTCTTCGGGATCGGCGACCGTCTCACCCTCGAGCGCCGGGCGCGCAAGCTGGCAGCAGCCGCGGCGGTTCCGATCGAGGCGCTCGATCTCGCGCTCGAGAACTGGACGCGCGAGCAGCCGATCTCCTCTGGCTTCCACCGCGCGGACGCGCGCGGCGCCAGCTTCGCGCAGGGCGCCGAGGCTGCGCTTGAGGGCGCGGTCGCGGCGCTGCGCTGCTGAGCGCGCCCGCAGGCAGCGGCCGCTCAGTCGAGGATCGAGCGCTCCCCCAGGTGCGCGCCGACCTTGCGCTTGACCCGCTGCAGCGCGTTGTCGACGGTCTTGGTGTCGCAGTCGAGCCGCCGGCCGATCTCCTCGTAGGAACGCCCGTCAAGGTAGAGCGCCAGCACGCTCGACTCAAGCTGCGAGAGGCTCGTCGAAAGGCAGCCCACCAGCGAGCGCAGCTCCTCGGCGGAGATCGCCTGCTTGGCCGGATCGTTGACCGACGGGCTGGCGATCAGCTCCTCGAGCGTCGGCGCCTCGTCGTCGGCGCCGGCGCCTGCCGGCGCCGAGAACGACACGTACTGGTTCAGCGGCGTGTGCTTGTTGCGCGTGGCCGTCTTGACGGCGGTGATGATCTGGCGCGTGATGCAGAGCTCGGCGAAGTTGCGGAAGCTCGACTCGCGGTCGGTGCGGTAGTCGCGGATCGCCTTGTAGAGGCCGATCAGGCCCTCCTGGATGAGATCCTCGCTGTCGCCTCCCGCGAGGAAGTAGGAGGACGCCTTGAGGCGCACGAAGCCCTTGTAGCGGCTCATCAACCGCGCGTAGGCGGTGGGGTCGCCGGTCTTTGCCAGGGCGATGAGAAAGCCATCCTCAACCTGAGGTTGAGCATAAGACTGTCTTGAGACTTGGGCCACGAGCCGTTCCTTTTTCGTGCCTTTTCAGGCAGGATTGCTCAGTGGCGCACTCCTCCCCTGGCGCCGACTGCGGATATGAGACAAGGGCTTAACCTGAGGTTTAGCCTTGCCGGTTGCGGAAGGTTAACCGCAGTTATGGAGTGCTGTCAAGGCCCTCGCGCCGATGCAACACCTCGTACAGCAGCGCTCCGGCCGCGGCGTTGACGTTGAGCGAGCCGATCTGCCCGCGCATCGGCAGCGTGACGAGCTGGTCACAGCAGTCCGCGACGCGCCTGCGCAGGCCACGCCCCTCGGCCCCGAACACGATCACAACGCCGCCGCGGTAGTCCGGCGTCGTGTAGTCGACGGCCCCTTCCGCGACCGCGGCGCCGTAGCACCAGCAGCCTGCCCCGCGGGCCGCCAGCAGGAAGTCGGCGAGATTCGCGGCGCGGGCGATCCGCAGGTGCTCGACGGCTCCCGCCGAGGCGCGGCAGACCGCCGCGGTCACGGCCGCCGCGCGGCGCTCGCAAATGACCATGCCGGTCGCGCCGACGCATTCGGCGGTGCGAGCGATCGCGCCGAGGTTCTGCGGATCCTGCACCTCGTCGAGGGCCACGATCAGCGGCGCCGGCGCCAACAACAGCTCGTGCGTCGAAACGTACGGATAGCCCGCCAGCTGCGCGCAGATCCCCTGGTGCTCGCGCGAGCCGCAGGCGCGCTCGATTGCCTCGGCCGAGGCCACGCGCAGCCGCCGGCCGGCGAGCCACGGCTCGCGCGCGAGCGACTCGGACACGAGGATCTCGCCGACGGTCCCCGCGCGCCGGCCGCACAGCGCCTCGGCCACGGCGTTGCGGCCGTAGACGATCACCGCAGCGGCGCCAGCTCGAACCCGCTCGCGGTGTCGCGCACAGACCAGCCCTCGGCCTCGATCCGCAAGCGCAACTCGTCAGCGCGCGCGTAGTCCCCGGCCGCGCGGGCCTCCTGGCGAGCGACCGCCAGCGCGACCACCAGGTCGGGGGCGCCGGCGACATCGAAGAGGCTTTCGAGCCCGAGCACGCCGAGCATCTCGTGCAGGTCGCCGTCGCCCACCGGTGGCTCGTGGCTGTTGGCCTTGCGGATCCACTCCCACATGGCCGCGAGCGCGCTGGGTGTGTTGAAGTCGTCTGCGAGGGCCTCGAAGAAGCGCTCGCGCAGCGGCCGCAGCGTCACCGGGGAGGCGCCCGCGACCAGGTGCCGCGCGGCGTCGCGGATCCGCGCCACCCCCGCCGCGGCCGCTCGCAGGGGCTCCTCGCCGAACACGATCGGCTGGCGGTAGTGAGCGCCGGCGAAGTAGAGGATCACGGCGTCGCGGCCGTGCGCGTCGAGCACCTCGTGCAGCGGCGAGATGTTGCCGACCGACTTCGACATCTTCTCGCCGTCGCCGCTCGCGAGCATGCCGTTGTGCATCCAGTGGCGCGCGAGCTCGCCGCCGCGCGCGCAGCGCGTCTGGGCCGCCTCGTTCTCGTGGTGGGGGAAGAGCAGGTCGAGGCCGCCGCCGTGGATGTCGAAGCCGACACCGAGCAGACCCTCGGCCATCGCCGAGCACTCGATGTGCCAGCCCGGCCGCCCGCGTCCCCACGGCGCCTCCCAGGAGCTGTCCTCGGCCGCCTTGTGGGCCTTCCACAACGCGAAGTCGAGCGGGTCCTGCTTGAGCTCGGCGTCGTCGATCCCCTCGCCCTGATCCATCGAGTCGACGTCGCGACGCGAGAGCGCGCCGTAGTCGCGGTCGCGGCGCACGCGGAAGTAGACGTCGCCGCCGGCGAGGTAGGCGAAGTCGGCCTCGAGCAGCGCCTCGATCTCCTCGATGATCGCCTCGATCGACTCGCTCGCGAGCGGCTCGTGATCGGGCCGGCCGAGCTCAAGCCGGTCTGTGTCGACACGATATGCCGCGGTCATCGCGGCGGCGAGCTCCACGCTCGAGCGCCCCTGCGCCGCGGCGTAGATCTTGTCGTTGACGTCGGTCACGTTCATCACGAGGGTGACGTCGTAGCCGGCGTGCTCGAGGAAGCGCTTGAGCAGGCTGAAGACGACGAACGGGCGGGCGTTGCCGATATGGATGCGCGCGTAGACGGTCGGGCCGCAGACGTAGATCCCGACGCGACCCGGCTCGCGCGGCTCGAGCACCCTCACCGCGCGGGTGCGCGTGTCGTAGAGGCGGATCTCAACCATCGAGCGTTGCGATCGCGAGTGCCGCGGCGCCCTCGCCACGGCCGACGAAGCCGATCCCCTCGCCGGTCGTCGCCTTCACGTTCACGGCGTCAGCCGGCAGCCCGAGCGCCTCCGCCAGGCGTTCGCGCATGCGCTCGCGGGCGGCACCGAGCTTGGGCGCCTCGAGCACGAGCGTGACATCGACGTTGGCGACCGTGTAGCCGGCCTCGCGCACGCGCTCCGCCGCGGTGCGCAGGAGCTCGATCGAGTCGGCGCCGCGGTAGCGCTCGTCACCGTCGGGGAAGTGCGTGCCGATGTCGCCGAGCCCGGCAGCGCCGAGCAGCGCGTCGATCACCGCGTGCGTGAGGACGTCGGCGTCGGAGTGCCCCTCGAGGCCCAGTTCGCTCTGCAGCCGCACGCCCCCGAGCACGAGCTCGTGCCCAGCCGCGAGGCGGTGGCTGTCATAGCCGATGCCGCTTCGCACGCTCATCGGCCGAGCGGCTCGAGGCTCCGGCGGCGCCGCTCGAACACCGCCAGCTCACGCACGCCGGCACCCTCGAGCAGCTCGAGCGCCCGCTCGTAGCCGAAGCCGACCTGCGCGGGGAGGTGGGCGTCGCTCGAGAGCGCGATCGGCGCGCCGGCGGCCACCACGCCGTCTAGAAACGCCGGTGCCGGGTAGATCTCGCCGACCGGCTTGCGCAGCCCGGCGGTGGAGACCTCGACGGCGATCTGCGACTCGGCGATCGCCTCGAGGGCCGGTTCGTAGTAGCGGCGGGGATCGCCGGGAGGGGTGGGACGGGCCGAGCCCCACATCTTCACGAGGTCGGGGTGGGCGAGGATGTCGAAGAGGCCGCTGCGCGCCGCTGCCGCGAGCGTCTCGAAGTAGCGGTGCCACACCGCCTCGGGGCTGCGTGCATCAACCCAGATGTCGTAGCGGTCGAAGTCGACGGCGACGTCGCCGAGAAAGTGCACCGACCCGACGACGTAGTCGAGCTCGCAGCGCTCGATCAGGTTCTGCGTGAGGTCCTCGCGACCGGGCACGAAGTCGACCTCGAGGCCGAGCCGCAGGTCTGTCTCCTCGCGCACGAACGCGCAGTAGGCATCGATGTCATCGACCGCCTGCTCGCGCCAATAGGGGTGATCCCAAACCGCCAGCGACTGCTGGAAGCGGTGGATGTGCTCGGACACGCCGAGCTCGGAGATCCCGGCCGCATCGGCCGCCTCGCGGTAGCGCGCGACGTTGGCCGCGTTGAAGGTCTCGGCGAAGGCGCCGCCCTCGTCAGGGCGCAGGTGGACGTGGTAGTCGGTCAGCACGCGGGCGATTCAATCAGCTCGCTCGGCGAGCAACTGCTCGGCGAGGCGGAGGTCACGCGGGGTCGTGACCTTGAGGTTCTCGGCCGGCGCCTCGACGACGCGCACGCGTCCGCCACCGTGCTCGACGAGCCAGGCCTCGTCGGTCGCGGCGGCGACGAGCTCGGCCGGCAGCGCGAGCGCCTGCTCGAGCGCCAGACGGCGGAAGACCTGCGGCGTCTGCACCGCCCACAGGCGCCGGCGATCGAGCGTCCGCACGACGTTGCCGGACTCGTCGGCCTCCTTGATCGTGTCGCTGACGGGCGCGGCCGCGATCGCGCAGTCGGCCTCGCCGAGCGCCGCCATGACAGCCTCGATCAGGGCTGCCGTCACCAGCGGGCGGGCGCCGTCGTGAACCACCACAGGGTCGCCGTCAGCGCGAGCTGCACGCAACGCGGCCGCGACCGAACCCGAGCGCACCTCGCCGCCTTCCACGCCCACGCACCCCTCCGGCGCGCTCACGCCGGGCGGCAGCGCGACCACGATCTGAGTAATCGAGGGGACACCGCGCAGCGCTTCGATGCTCCAGTCGAGCATCGGCCGCCCGGCCAGCTCGACAAGCGTCTTGGGCCCTTTGGACCCAAGACGCTCCCCCCGTCCGGCGGCCACGACCAGCGCGACCGCTCCAGCTTCCATGACCTCGGCTGTCAGCGCCCGCGCAGCGCCGCGCCGCCATCGGGCGTGCGGGACAGCAGCTCGTCGAGATACTGCTCTGCCTCGTCCTCATTCTTGTCCAGCGCGTACATCAACTCCGACGCCAGGATCTTCTTGGCGCGCGTGTACATCTGCTTCTCGCCGCTCGAAAGGCCCTTCTCGTTCTCGCGCAGGGCGAGGTTGCGGACCACCTCGGCGAGCTCGTAGATATCGCCCGTCTTGATCTTGTCGCGGTTGTGCTTGAAGCGGCGATTCCAGTTTTTCGGCATGTCCGAGACGTCGTCGCGGAGCACGTTGAGGACCTTCTCAACCGTCTCCTCGTCGATCACTCGTCGCAGTCCGGCCAGCGCCGCGTTCTCGGTCGGGACCATCACGGTCATGTCGTTGTGCAGGATCTTGATCGTCAGATACTCGCGGCGTTCCCCGAAGATCTCCTTGATCTCCTTCGCCTGGACCTGACCGGCCCCGTGGTGGGGGTACACAACGTTGTCGCCGAGTTCGAACTCGATGTATTCGGCCCGCACGGTGACCTCGATATCGGAGTCGAGATCGGCGTTCGCGTCGACATCGTCGTCGGCGTCGACGTCGACGTCGACCTCGATGTCCGAATCTGGATCCAGCTCATCCTCCAGCAGGCGTGCTTCGACTGTTCCGGGAATGGTGTCCTCCTTGGCTTGGCACGCCCGACATTCGTTGCGGGCGACGCTCGTTCAGGTTTGCAAATAGCGGTCCACGAGGTTGATCTCCTGCAACCGGCGAAGGCCCTCGCGGATGTCCTTCGCGCGGATGTCGCCCACCCCCTCGACCGACTCGAGCTCGGGATCGCTCGCGGCGAGCAGCTCGTCGAGGCCGCCGAAGGCGCGCACGATGTTCGCGACGATCAGCTTCGGCAGCCTCGGGATCCGCCCGAGGATGCGATAACCGCGGGGAGCCACGGGATAGTCCAGTGTGTTCAGCTTACGGTCGTAGCCGAGCAGCTCGGCAAGACGGCCGAAATCGAGCAGGTCCTGATGGCCGAGCCGCCCGATCGCCTCCAGCACCGCCGCGAACTCCTCGTCGCTGTCGACGGCGATGTAGTCGCGCACCAGCGCGGCCTTCTCGGCGGCGGTGCCGAGCATGGTCTCCTCGAGATGCATCTCGATCAGCCGCCCCTCGCTGCCCAGCTCCACGATGTGGCGCTCGATCTCGACTGCCATGCGCGTGACCAGCTCGGCGCGCTGGAGCACGGTGAGGACATCGTGGAGCGTGCCGCCGCCTTCGAACTCAAGGGCGGTCAGCCGCGTCGAAACCTGGTCGAGGCGGGCGCGGTACTTGTCGAGGGTCGCCAGCGCCTGGTTGGCCTTGGCGAGCACGATCGGGATGTCCTCGAGGATGTACTTGATGCCGTCGACGTATAGCGAGATCACCTCGCGGCGCTGCGAGATTGCGATCACGAGGGCGTCGGTCTGCTTGGCGACGCGCTCGGCGGTGCGGTGGCGCGTGCCGGTCTCGACCGAGAGGATCGTGGGGTCCGGCATCAGCTGGACGTTGGCCATGGCGATCTTCGTCGCGTTGGCGTTGAGCGTGATCGCCCCGTCCATCTTGGCGAGTTGGTAGAGCAGCGCCGGCGTGTAGTCGACCTCCACCTTGATGCCGCCCGAGAACAGGAACGAGAGATCGTCGGGCTCTCCGATCAGCAGCAGGCCGCCCGTGCGCGCGTGCAGGATGTTCTCGATCCCCTCCCGCAGCGCGGTCCCGGGCGCGACCATCTCGAGCGCGCGAACCAGCTTTGGCTCCTGCCGCGACTCGATGTCGTGTACGTCTTCAGATCGAGTCGCTGCCATGCTCATTGCATTCTAGCGCGGTTGATCGAAAATCGCCTTCATACGGGGGTTTTTGCCCCTTCGGGCGACTCTCGGCCGAGAACTCCCGCGCTGCCTGCGCGGCGCCCGTCAGCGCACGTGGGCCAGCAGCTCGAGGCGGTTGCCGAACGGGTCTTCGACGTAACAGCGCCGCGCCCCGGGCAGCTCTTCATCCCAGCGCGGCGCGTGCCCGCGCCGAGCGAGCTCGCCGGCGAGCTGCTCGAGCGCTGCCGGCGACTGTAGCGCCAGGGCCGGGTGCGCCTTGCGCGCTGGCGCGAACGGCGCCTCGACGCCGACGTGCAGCTGGCGGCCATCGGGCAGCTCGAACCAGACGCCGCCGCGCGCGCGCAGCGCCGGCGGCTTGGGCAGCTCGACCAGGCCGAGCAGCTCGCCGTAGAAGGCGCGCGCAGCCTGCTCGCAGGCCGCCGGCGCGGCGATCTGCACGTGGTCGAGCCCGACGATCACAGTGAGCTCAGGCTAGCGCCGGGCGCCCGCGCCTAGGCGACCTGCGCGACGCGCGGACGGCTCGCCGCCGCCGCCGCCAACGCGGCGCGCAGCGTGGCCACCTCGGTCGCGCCGCTGCCGCTCGGCGCGAGCACCGGATCGAGCCCGAAACGGCGGGCCTCGGCAAGCCGCCGCTCGGGATGGGCGACCCATCGCAGCTCGCCCGTCAGGCCGAGCTCGCCGAACGCGGCAAGTGGTGTCGCTCCCTCGGCGCCGCCGAGCGCGACGCCGCGGGCGGCGCTCGCGACCGCGAGCGCGATCGCCAGGTCGGCGCCGGGCTCATCGACGCGGACACCGCCGACGACGTTGACGAACACGTCGGAGCCGCCGAGGGCGACGCCGCCGTGCCGCGTCAGGACGGCCAGCACGAGCGCGAGGCGGTTGCGGTCGATGCCGTTGCAGACACGCCGCGGCGGCACCAGCTCCGAGGCGCTAACCAGCGCCTGCACCTCGACGAGCAGGGGCCGGCTGCCCTCCATCGATGCCAGCACGACGCTGCCGGGGACGCGCGTCGCGCCTTCGACGAAGCGGGCCGAGGCGTCCAGCACCTCGACGAGGCCGCTGTGGCTCATTTCGAAGACGCCGGCCTCGCTGGTCGAGCCGAAGCGGTTCTTGATCGCGCGCACCGTGCGGTAGCTGCGCTCGCGCTCCCCCTCGAACGCGAGCACGCAGTCGACCAGGTGCTCCAGCACGCGCGGGCCGGCGAGCGCCCCGTCCTTGGTCACGTGCCCGACCAGCACGACGGCGATCCGCTGGCGCTTGGCGACAGCGACGATCCTGGCGGCGACCTCGCGAACCTGTCCGACAGACCCGGCGACGGCCGAGAGCTCGCGCGAGTCGAGCGTCTGCACCGAGTCGATCACGCACACATCCGGCCGCTCGCGCTCGAGCAGCGCGACGACGTTGTCGAGGTCGGTCTCGGCGACGGCCGGCACGGCGAGCGCCGCACCGGACAGCCGCCGCGCCCGCAGAGCGACCTGGGCCGTCGATTCCTCGCCCGATACGTAGAGGGTGCGCCGTCCCGCCCCCGCCAGGTTCCCGAGGACCATGTTCGTGAGCGTCGACTTGCCGATGCCCGGGGGGCCGCCGAGCAGGACGACCGAGCCCGGGACGATGCCACCGCCGAGCACACGGTCGAGCTCGCCGATGCCGGTCTCAAAGCGCGGCACCTCGGGGGCCTTCACGTCGCCGAGCGCGACCGGGACCGCGAGACCGCCGGGAGCCCCCTGGCGCGGCGCCGTGCGGCCCCGCAGCTCCTCCACCAACGTGTTCCACTCGCCACAGCCGGGACAGCGCCCATGCCACCGCGGCTCCTCATGGCCGCAGGCGGAGCAGACGTGAACTGAGGATGAGCGCGCCATGCCCGCGACTCTACGCGTGGATGGAGACAGCATCCGCGCGGCGAGAGGGATCCGGCCGGCGCGTCGGGACGCACCGCCGTCGCCGGCCGGCGCTGCGGCTTCCTCAGGCCCCTCCGTGCGGATCGACAGCGTGGCACACGGCTTCGAGGTTGTTGCCGTCGGGGTCCAGCACGTACGCCGCGTAATAGGACTCGTGGTATTGGGGTCGCAGGCCCGGCGGGCCGTTGTCGCGGCCACCCGCCGCCAGCGCGGCGGCGTGGAAGTCGTCAACGGTCGTGCGATCGGGCGCCGCCAGCGCGATGTGGACCGCCACGCCGGGGTTGCCCGTCGAGATCCAGATGTCCTCGCTCCCCTCCGGGCCGTAGCCGAAGGCGCCGTCGAAGGTCACCTCTCTCGCCCCCCAGGGCCCAAGCGCCGCCGCGTAGAAGCGCCGGCTCGCCGCGAGGTCGGAGACCTCGAACGCGACATGGTCGAGAAACCGCGGCGCCACGCGCAACATGATGCAGACTCGATCGTTCGCCTGGGGCGACAGCCACCGCGGGCCGCCGGTGCACGCGCGAGTATCGTGCGAGCCGCGATGTCGGGACAGTGGCAGAGCGGGTTCGGGAGGGGCGCACCGCCGGGTCCGGCCGCCGCCGACCTGCACTGCTCCTTCTGCGGCAAGCCGAAGGATCAGGTCCGCAAGCTGATCGCCGGTCCGACTCCGGCCGTCGCGATCTGCAACGAGTGCGTCGAGCTCTGCGGCGAGCTCATCGCCGAAGAGCTGGACCCCGACGACCCCGCCTAGT
>DATNHQ010000009.1:0-10303 GCA_035604915.1 Solirubrobacteraceae bacterium | reverse complement strand
AGGCGCTCGGCTTCGACGGCCGCGCGGCGGTGCTCGGGCGCATGCGGCGCTGGCTGCTCGAGCACTCAGATCGCGTGATCGAGACGATCGTCTCCGAGACCGGCAAGACCTACGAGGACGCGCAGCTGCTCGAGCTCGGCTACACCGTCTCGGCGCTCTCGTTCTGGTCGCGCAAGGCGGAGCGCTACCTGCGCGAGCGCCGCTTCCTCGCGCGCGCGCCGCTGCTGGCAGGGCGGCGCCTGGTCACCCGCCACGTGCCGCGCGGGCTGGTCGGCGTGATCGGGCCCTGGAACTACCCGCTGCTGAACTCCTTCGGCGACGCGATCCCGGCGCTTGCCGCCGGCAACAGCGTGCTGCTGAAGCCCTCGGAGCTGACACCGCTGACCTCGCTGCTCTGCGCGCAGGCGCTCGCGGAGTGCGGCCTGCCCGACGGCGTCTTCGCGGTCGCGACCGGCGACGGCGCCACCGGCGAGGCGCTCGTCGACCTCGTTGACTTCGTGATGTTCACCGGCTCGAGCGCGACCGGGCGCAAGGTCGCGGTGCGCGCGGCGGCGGCGCTGACGCCCTACTCGCTGGAGCTCGGCGGCAAGGACGCGCTGATCGTGCTCGACGGCGCCCCGCTCGAGCGCGCCGCCAACGTCGCCGTCTACTACGGCATGCTCAACGGCGGGCAGAGCTGCGTCTCGATCGAGCGCGTCTACGCCGAGGCGCCGATCTACGACGAGCTGCTCGAGCGGATCGCGCGCAAGGTCGCCGCCCTGCGCGTCGGCCCCCCGCGCGGCCGCGGCAGCGTGGAGGTCGGCGCGATCAGCTCCGAGCGCCAGCTCGAGATCATCGACTCCCACGTCGCCGACGCGCTCGCCAAGGGCGCGCGCGCGCTCGTCGGCGGGCACCGCGTCGCCGGGCCCGGCAGCTTCTACGAGCCGACCGTGCTCGTCGACGTCGACCACACGATGCGCTGCATGGTCGAGGAGACCTTCGGCCCGACGCTGCCGGTGATGGCGGTCGCCGACGCCGAGGAGGCGGTCGCGCTCGTCAACGATTCGCGCATGGGCCTCGGCGCCGCCGTCTTCGCCGCCGATCTGGCGCGCGGCGAGGAGATCGCGCGGCGCCTGGAGGTGGGAGCGGTCTGCGTCAACGACGCCGCCGTCAACTACTTCGCGCTGGCCGCGCCGATGGGCGGCGCCAAGGAGTCAGGGATCGGAGTGCGTCACGGCGCCGAGGGGATCCGCAAGTACTGCCGCCCGCAGACGATCGTCATCACGAGCGCCCTGATGCCCGCGCGCGAGCCGCAGTTCTACCCCTATACGAAGAGCTCGGCGCGGCTGGTGCGCGCGCTGCTGAGGCTGCTCTACCGTCGCTAGCGGCGTTCAGGCGCCGGCGTCGCGCGCCACGACGGGGCGCGCGATCGCGCGCCGGCGCCCGGCGGCCGCGCGTCGAGCCCGGCCTGCGATCGCCGGCGCGATCGCCCGCTACTTTCCGGCGGCGGCGTCGAGGCCGGCCGCGATCCCCTGCGCGATCAGCTCGAAATGTTCGGGGCCGGCGGTCAGCGGCGGCGATACGGCGATGCCGCGGCCGAGCTGGCGCAGCAGCACGCCGGCCTCGCGGGCACCCATCGTCAGGCGGCCGAGCGCCGCGGGGTCGCGCTCCAGCAGCTCGGGGTCGAGGTCGATCGCCGCGAGTGTGCCGACGCCGCCGCGGACCTCGCCCGCGGCGGGGTGGCCGGCGAGGCCGCGCAGCGCGTCAAACAGCGGCTGCTCCATCTCGGCGCCGCGCGGGATCAGGTTCTCGCGCTCGAGGATCGCGAGGTTCGCGAGCGCCGCGGCGACGCAGGCGGAGTGCCCGGCGTAGGTGGCGCCGTGGCGGAAAACGGGGGCGCTGGGGGCCTGCCAGAAGGGCTCGGCGACGCGGTCGGAGATGATCACGCCGCCGAGCGGGAGGTAGCCGCTGGTGACGCCCTTGGCGAAGGTGATCATGTCCGCCGCCGCGTCCCAGCGCTCGATCCCGAACCAGTTGCCCAGGCGGCCGAAGCCGCAGATCACCGCGTCGGCGACGAGCAGCACGTCGTTGCGGGCGCACAGCGCCGCGACGCCCTCGATGTAGCGGTGGCCGGGCGGGTAGACGCCGCCGGCGCCGATCACCGGCTCGACGAAGAAGGCCGCGATGCGCTCGGCGCCGATCCGCGAGAAGACCTCCTCCAGCGCCTCGACGGAGTCGTGGGGCACCTGCTCGGACTCGAGCTGGGGCCCGAAGCCGACGCGGTTGGCGGCGATGCCGCCGATCGCGGTGCCGTAGCCGTGGGTGCCGTGGTAGCCCTGCGTGCGGCTCACGAGCAGCGTCCGCTCGGGCTGGCCGAGCTCGAACCAGTAGCGGCGCGCGAGCTTCGCGGCGACGTCGACCGAGTCGCCGCCGCCGGAGGTCAGGAACACCCGCGAGGGCATCGGCGCGCGCTCGGCGAGCAGCTCGGTGAGCTCCAGCGCGGGCCTCGTCGCGAAGTCGCCGAAGGCCGAGTAGGCCTCGATCTTCGCGAACTGCGCGCTGACCGCGGCGGCGATCTCCGCGCGGCCGTGGCCCACGTTCGCGTACCAGAGGCTTGCCGTTGCGTCGAGGTAGCGGCGGCCCTCCTCGTCCCAGACCCAGACGTCCTCGCCGCGCTCGATCACGAGCTCGTGGCCCCTGACGGCGCCCATGTCCGCGAACGGGTGCCAAAACCGCGTGTCTTGCATCGATCTGCCTCCTATCGCGGCCGGTTCGTGAGCGATTGCACGGCGGCCGCTTGCCGCTGGGGAGCTTAGTGCGGACGCGGCGGGGCCGTTTCGAGCCTACGTCAGCTGGCTGCGGATCTCCTCGATGCGCTCGTCGGAGATCGCGGCGAAGGCCTCGAGCACGGTCGGGTCGAACTGCCCCTGCGCGCACTCGATGACCTCGCGCGCCTGCGCGATCCCGACCGCAGCGCGGTAGGGGCGGTCGCTGGTGAGCGCGTCGAGCGCATCGGCGAGCGCGAATACGCGCGCGGCCAGCGGGATCTCCTCACCGCTCAGCCCGTCGGGGTAGCCGCCGCCGTCCCAGCGCTCGTGATGGTGGCGCACGAGCGCACGCGCGGGCTCGAGGAAGGGGATCTCGCTGATGATCTCCTCGCCGATCACCGGGTGTCGCTCCATCACCTCGCGCTCGCGGCGGTCGAGCGTGCCGGCCTTGAAGAGGATCCCGTCCGGGATCGCCACCTTGCCGATGTCGTGCAGCAGGAACGCGCATTCGAGCTCGAGCTCCTCGAGCAGCTCAAAGCCGCTCGCCGCTGCCAGCTCGATGCCGTAGGCGGTGACGCGATCGGCATGGTGGGCGGTGTAGGCGTCGCGCGCCTCGACCGCGCCGGCGAGTGCCCGCACCGTCGCCATGTAGCTCTCGGCCAGTTCGCGGGCGCGCTGGCGCTCGCGACGCGAGGTGGCGCGCAGGTCCGCCGCGTAGCGGTCGAGCTGGCGCTCCTTGATCGTGTTGTCGCCGCGCTGGTGTTCGAGCTCCGCACGCAGCGCCTGCAGCTCCTGCTCGGCCTCGGCGCTCGCACGGGCGCTCTGCTCGCGCTCGCTCTCGAGCTCCGCGCGCAGCGCCTCGAGCTCCTGCTCGGCAGCGACGCGCGTCACGTTCGGCTTGGCCATCGGCGCAGCCTAGCGGGCCGGGCGGTCGCGGCAGGGCCGTAGGATCCGTCGCCGCGTGCTCGCCACCGTCCTGCTAGCGCTGGCCGCCTCCGCGTGCTGGGGCACCTCGGACTTCACCTCCGGCTTCAAGGCGCGCACCGTGCCGCTGGCGGTCGTGCTGACGCTGACCCAGGGGATCGGGCTCGTGCTCGCGGTGGTGATCGTCGCCGCCGCCGGCCGCGGGCTGCCAGGCGCCGGCCCGGCGCTCGCCTCACTCGGGGCGGGCTTCTGCGTGATCGCAGGGCTCGGCTGCTTCTACCGCGCGCTCGCCACCGGCACGATGAGCATCGTCGCGCCGACGGCGGCGACCGGAGTCGTGATCCCGGTGATCGCCGGCGTGCTCAGCGGTGACCGTCTCGCTGCGGTTCAGGTGATCGGGATGTTCGGCGCGGTGGTGGGCGTCGTGCTCGCCGCGCGTCAGCCGGACGCCGAGGCCTCGCAGGGTGACCGCCGCATTCACCGCGAGGCGGTCGCGCTGGCGCTGGTGTCAGCGGCGGCGTTCGGCTGCTACTTCCTACTTGCTCACATCGGCGCCCGTGGCGGTGTCGGTTGGCTGCTGTTGCTCGCGCACGTCACCAGCGTGATCGGCGCGCTCGCGATGGTGGCCTTGGCGCGGCAGGCGCGCCCGCCCGCCCTCGGCGGGGATCTCGGCGTGCTCCTCCTCGCCGGAGCGCTCGACTTCGCCGCGACCGGGCTCTACGGGCTCGCCAACCGCCACGGCCAGCTCAGCATCGTCGCCGTCGCCGGGTCGCTGTATCCGGTCGCCACTGTCCTGCTCGCGCGCTGGGTCCTGCGCGAGCGGATCGTACGCCTGCAGGCGGTCGGCGTCGGCCTGGCGGTTGCAGGCGTCGCGCTGATCGCGGCATGATTGGCGCCGTTGGCGAAACCTTTCGCCTGCTGGCGGGTCTTAGTGAGAAGGTTTTCGAGGGGGGCGACGTTTCGCATGCGATTTCGACCAGCAAAACTCACAGCCGTTCTGACCGCCGCCGCCCTGCTCGGGCTCGGCGCGGTCGCTGCGCCGGCGGCGTTCGCCTCTCACGGCGAGACCGTCTTCTTCGAGGCGCCCCGCGACCTGCTCGCCGTTCCGGCCCCGGTGCAGCAGGCCACGCTCACCAAGCTGCAGTCGCTCGGCGTGCACGCGATCCGCATCGTCCTCTACTGGGGCGAGGTGGCACCCGGCCCCAAGCACAGGACGCGGCCGCACTTCAACCAGGCGAGTCCCGCCGCCTACCACTGGGGGGCCTACGACACCCTGATCGACGCGGTTGCGGCGCTGCACTGGCAGGTGCTGCTGACCGTGAGCGGCGGCTTCGGCACGGTGCCGCGCTGGGCGACCCCGCACGGCGAGGACCAGTACAGCTACCCGAACGCCAACGACTTCGGCCAGTTCATGCACGCCGTCGGCAAGCACTACGGCAAGCTCGTCAAGCTCTACTCGATCTGGAACGAGCCCAATCAGCCGCAGTACCTGCGCCCCCAGTACGTCAAGGGGCAACTCGCCTCGCCGACGATCTACCGCAACCTCTTCCTCGCCGGCTACGCCGGCCTGAAGAGCTCCGGCAACTTCTCGGGCATGCGCGTGCTGATGGGCGAGACCTCGCCGGTCGGCGTCCAGGCCGCCGGAATCCCGGCGCCGCTGGCCTTCCTGCGCGGCGTGCTCTGCCTGGACAGCAACTACCGGCCGGTCGGCCATTGCTCGAAGCTGCCCGCCTACGGCTACGCACAGCACCCCTACACCGAGGGCCCGGGGCCGTTCTGGATCCCTTCCGACGACCCCCACCACGACGACGTCACGATCGCGACGATCGGGCGCCTTGTGACCGCGCTCGACCGGGCCGCCGCCGTCGGCGCGGTGCGCTCGGGGATGCCCGTCTACATCACCGAGATGGGGATCCAGAGCGTGCCCAAGTTCTACGGCGTGTCGCTGGCCCAGCAGGCCGAGTTCAACGCGATCTCGGAGAAGCTCGCGTGGCAGAACCCGCGCGTCGCCGCCTTCGACCAGTACCTGCTGCGCGACGATCCGCCGACCTCGAGCCACAACCCCGTCGGGCGCTGGCCCGGATTCGAGACCGGCCTCGAGACCACCACCGGCAAGCAGAAACCGGCGTTCAACGGCTTCCGGCTGCCGCTGGCGGTCACACGCACGAGCACGGGCGTCTCCTTCTGGGGGCTCGTGCGGCCGGTCGGCGACCCCTACCGGGCTCCGAGTGCTCCGAGCGGGAGCACGGGCGCGACCGGCAGCACCGGCTCGAGCGGGGCTTCGGCTCCCGTCACGCGCACGGCGCTGCTCCAGTACTCCTCCGACGGCGGTCACAGCTGGCGGACGCTGATGCACGTCCACACCGACTCCTCGGGCGCCTGGAGCGCCAGCGGCAACTTTGCCACGCACCGGCTGTGGCGAATCAGGTGGGTGCTGCCGGGCGGCGCGAGCTACACCGGCGCGCCGACGCGCGCCTACAGCTCCAGCGGCAAGATCGACTACTGAGCGCCGGCCGCGCGGCGTGATCGTCCGCTGAGCGGGCTGCGACGGCAGGATCGGCCACGGATCCGCCGGCGCGCGGTCGAGGAGTCCTGACCGAGGTCGCGGCGTACTCTTGAGCGGTGCCCGAGCTGCCCGAGGTCGAGATCACGGTGCGCCGCCTGGACGCCGCTCTGCGCGGCGCCCAGATCGAGTCGGCGCTCGCTCCCGGGATCAACACGCTGAAGAGCTTCGCGCCGCCGCTTGACGCGATCGCCGGTCGCGAGATCGACGCCGTGCGCCGGCGCGGCAAGCAGATCATCGCCGAGGTCGGCGGCGAGCTGGCGCTGCTGATGCACCTGATGTCCGCCGGCCGCCTGCAGCTGTTCGAGGGGCGGGCGGCGCCGCGCGATCGCACCTCGCGCCTGCTCGTGCGGATCGCCGACGGACGCGAGCTGCGCCTGCGCGAGTTCGGCACCAAGCAGGCGGCGTGGGTCAAGCTGGTGGAGCTCAGCGCGCTCGAGCGTGAGGAGTCGCTCAGCCGCCTCGGGCCCGAGGCGTGGCCGGCGCCGCCGGCGGACCTCGGCGAGCGCCTGGCGCAGCCGCGCCCGCTTCACGCCGCGCTGCGCGACCAGCACGTGATCGCCGGCATCGGGCGCTCCTGGGTCGATGAGATCCTCTGGCACGCGCGGCTGTCGCCGTTCAAGCGGGGGTCCGACCTCGACGCCGAGGAGCTGGCGGCGCTGTCGGCGGCGATCGCTTCCACGCTCGATCGAGCGCTCGAGCATTACGAGCGCACGATCGAGCTGCCGATCCCCGACAAGCTGCCGATGCCGCTCGAGGTCCACCGCCACGAGGGCGACCCGTGCCCGCGCTGCGGCACGCGCCTGGAGGCCGTCAACTACGAGGACTACGTGATGAGCTACTGCCCGAGCTGCCAGACGGAGGGGCGCGTGCTCAAGGATCGCCGGCTGTCGAGGCTGCTGAAGTAACGGGGACGCGGCGCAGCGCGGCGACCCGCGCGGGGGGTACCGACCGCGGTGCCCGGCGCGCTAGGCTGGACTCGCTTTGAGGTTCAATCGCTCGATTCCGCCCGCGGCCGTGATTCCCGTGCTCATCTATCCCGATGTGCGCGAGGCGGTCGACTGGCTGGTGGCCGCGTTCGGGTTCGCGGAGCGCGTCTGGATCGGCGAGAACCACCGCGCGCAGCTCAGCTTCGGCGACGGGGCGCTGATCGTCGGCGACATCCGCGGCGATCGCCTGGCTCCGCGTCAGGGCGAGGTCACCCACTCGGTGGTGGTGCGCGTCGAGGACGCGGCCGCGCACTGCGCGCACGCACGCGAACACGGCGCCCGGATCCTGGAGGAGCCGATCGATCATCCCTACGGCGAGTGCCAGTACAGCGCCGAGGACCCCTGGCGCCACCAGTGGACCTTCTCGCAGACGCTCGCCGACGTCGCTCCCGAGGAGTGGGGAGGCGTCACCGTCGGCGGGCCGCGCACGAGCGCGGATTAGGCCGGGGCCGTGCGATGCTGATGCGCTCGCGCCCGTGACCGAGCGCGGCTCCGCGGGCCCTGCCGCAGCGGGCCCGCCCTCGTCGTCGTCGCTGCCGGGCGATGACCTCGTCGCGAACCCGAACATGGTCTTCAATCGCACCCGCGTGATCTCGGCGAGCGCGGCGGAGATCTGGCCGTGGCTGGTTCAGCTGGGCAAGCAGCGCGCCGGCTGGTACATGACCTCGCGCGCCGAGCGTGTCGTGCCTGCATCCAGGCGCGCGGCGCGCGTTATCGACCCGCGCTGGCAGGAGCTCCGAGTCGGCCTGCGGATTCCGGACTACGGCGGGCGCCATGCCTTCCTCGAGGTCGCGATCCTCGAGCCGGGGAGGGCGCTCGTCTACCGCTCAGCACGTGGCGGCGCCACGTTCTCGTGGGCGTTGATCCTCGATGCGCTCTCGCCCACCAGCACGCGCGTGCACCTGCGCTTTCGCGGCCGTGTCAGGAGCGGTGGTTGGCGGCGCCGGTTGATCGGGGCGATCGGCGGGGAGTTCGACCGCGTGACCTCCGAGCTGATGCTGAGCGGGCTCGCCGAGCGCGTTCGCGCGCACTCGGGGCTTGGGACCGACTCGGCGAGGGCGTGAAGCTTCGCCATCGCCGGGCGGGACGAGCCGCGGGGTGGATTCCCCTCCGGGCTGTGGCGTAGCCACGATGTTTTTTCCGGATCAGCGTCCTACTCTCGTTTCATGGCTCGGACACGCGCGGGCTTGCGAGCGGGTAGGCAGCTGTTGATCGGCTTCGCGTTGCTGCTTGCCTCGGCCGCGGTGGCCGCGGCGCCCGCCATCGCCGCTGGAGCGCAGCCTCAGCTCGGCCCTTCAGTCAAGCTCGTCGGGCCGACCGGTAGTCCGCAGCCGGTGATCGCGGCAGCCTATGCGAACGGCTACGAAGCGTTTGCGTGGACGCGGTGGAATCCGGCTGGGTACGGCAGCGCGCACGGTTGGGTGCAGGCGCGGCTGCGACTGCCGGACGGGCGCCTGAGCTCGGTCCAAAGCGTGTCTGCGAGCAGCGGGCGGGCGTTCCTGCCGGTGATCGGCGTCGATCGCGCCGGCGACGCGACGGTCGCGTGGCTGGAGCGGGTTCGCGGACTTGACTACGCGCTCGAGGTCTCCGTGCGGCCTGCGGGCGGGCGTTTCAGCCCGCCGGTGGTGCTCGGGCAGACGCACGTGAGCGGGTGCTGTGGCACGACCGGCGCCGGTACCCCGGGCGTCCTGGACGCGTTCGACAGCTTCGGTGTCGGGCCGGCGCTCGCGGTCGCCCCTGATGGCGCGGCCGTGGTCGCGTGGGAGGGTGTCTCGTCGATGCAGGCGGCAGTGCGCCCGAGCGGGCGCTGCCCGGCGCGTAGCGCCCGGGCGTGTTTCTCGGCCACGCAGAGCCTCCCGCCGGGTCGCCAGCCGCAGTTCGACCCGACCGAGCGGCCGGGCCCGCAGCCGCAGGTCGTATTCGGCGCGCACGACCGCGCGTTCTTGGTCTGGGCAAGTCCAACCGGACTGGAGGTCGCCGTCACGCACGCGGCGGGCCAGCGGTTCGGCGCCGCCAGCCATATCGCGTCAGGCAGCGACATGTTCACAGCGCCGTCGATCGCCCTGGCCGGGGACGGGAGCGCGGTCGTCGCCTGGCATTGGCTTGGCGTCTTCGTCAGCGGCGCGCCGATTCCCGATGGGATCGCGGTTGCGGTCCGCGATCCAGCCGGCGCGCTGGGGGCACCCCGCAAGCTCGCACCCGCTGCCGCCAGTGGTGAGGCCGGCGCCGGCGCGGGCCCGCCGAGCGTCCTGATCGATCCGCACGGCCAGGCGCTGATCGACTGGCAACAGGGTGACCTCTACATCGAGGAGGCCGTGCGCGCCACGAACGGGACGATCGGTGCCACGCGCATCATCGGAACCATGACCGGCACCAGCGAGCCGATAGTCATGGACGCCCGCGGCGACACGGTGCTCTCCTACGACGGGGTCGAAGGCCAGAGCTACTGGATGCTGCGTCCGCCCGGCGGCACGTTCGGCGCCCCCACGCCGGTGCCCGGCGGCGGGAACTCGTTCCTCCTGTTGCGCACCCCGACCATCGTCACGCTCGGCTGGAACACCAAGACCGGCACCGTGCTCGCCGACATCAACCTCAGCGGCTCGTAACGGGCAGCGGGAACAGGAGCCGCGGCGCGGGCTGGGTCGCCGCCGCCGCCACGGTGGAAGATCGCGTGCTGTCGCGCCGACCGACGTGTCAGCCTTTCGCGCGCGATGGCGCAGTCACGGAGCACCTCCAGCGCCCGCTTCTGGGGTGGTCTGGTGATCGCTGGGATCGTTGTCTACGTCGCGATCGATCTGGCGCTCGTGTTCTTGCGTCCCGAGTTCAGCGTCTTGCACAACGCTGAGAGCGACTACGGCAGCAAGGGCCACTATGGCTGGCTGATGGACCTCAACTTCCTCGTGCGCGCCGCGCTGAGCCTCGCCGCGGTGCGCGCCGTATGGCTGGCGGTGGGGGCGAGCGGCCGCTTTCGCGTGCCGCTGACCCTGGTCGTCGTTTGGGCTGTCCTCTCTGGCGCGCTCGCGTTCTTCCCCGACGACCCGGTCGGGACAAAGACTCACGGCGCGGGCGCGGTGCACGGT
>DATNHQ010000008.1:0-10447 GCA_035604915.1 Solirubrobacteraceae bacterium | reverse complement strand
GTGCTCACGCGACGCGAGACGTGCACGCCGATCGAGGCGATCTTGCGCCCGCCGGCCCAGACGCCGGTCGGGCGCTCGCCGCCGCCGCGCGCCGCGACGCCCTCGCGCGCCAGCGCGGCGACGATCACCTGCTCGAGCGTGCGCAGGTAGCCGATCACGTCGCCGATGCGCATGATCGGGTAGCCGACCAGCTGCCCCGGACCGTGGTAGGTGACGCGCCCGCCGCGGTCGACTTCGACGACGTCGATCCCCTGGGCGGCATAGAAGCGCTCGCCGAGCGGCAGGTCGGCCTCGGTGGAGCGCCGTCCGCGCGTGTACACCGGCGGGTGCTCGAGCAGCAGCAGCGTGTCGGGCACCTCGTCCGCCTTGCGCGCCTCGCACAGGCGCCGCTGCAGGGCGAGCGCGTCGTCGAAGGCGATCGTCCCGAGCTCGCAGATCCACAGCTCGTTCACGGTTCTCCAGGATCGCAGACTACGATCACGGGCATGAGCGACTACACGATCACCAATCTCGACGACGTAGAGGACATCGCGGCCAAGAACGGCGTCGGCGACGCCGGCGTGATCCGCTTCCCGCGCGAGGCTGTGGGGGCGCAGGCCACCGGCTTCGGTCACCTGACCCTGCGCCCCGGCAAGCGTCATCCGTTTCCCCACCGCCACGAGCAGGCTGAGGAGGTCTACCTGGTGCTTGCGGGCTCGGGTCGCGTGAAGCTCGAGGACGAGCTCGTGGATATCTCCCGCCACGACATCGTCCGCGTGGCGCCGCACGTGACGCGCGGCTTCGAGGCCGGCCCGGACGGGCTCGAGCTGCTCGCCTTCGGCGCCCGCCACGCCGGCGACGGGGAGATCGTGGCGGACTTCTGGGAGTCCTGAGCGGCATTGGCGTGCCTGGCGCCGGTGACCTCCGGGAGTCCTGAGCCTGGCGGCACCCGCGCGCGGGCGCTACGGTTCTCGCGTCATCCGACCGGAAGGAGCGCACGATGAGCCCACCGACCTACGAGGACGCCCAGCTGATGCTGCAGCTCGCGCAGTGGGGCACCGCGCTCGGCGTCGAGGACGCCATGCCCCATGTCTTCGCGGACTCCTTCGACCCGCAGAGCGCCGACGCCATGGCGGACCCGGCGGTGCGCAAGCTGCTGAGTTTCTGCGAGTCGATCGGCACGCTGACCAAGCACGGGCTGCTCAACGCCCAGCTGGTCAACGACTGGCTGTGGATCGACGGCCTCTGGGCCCGGCTCGGGCCGGCCGCGCTGCGGCTGCGCGAGCGCCACGGCGAGCCGCGCCTGTACGAGAACTTCGAGGCCCTCGCGAGCCCCTAGTGGGCCTTCCCGCAACGGCACAACCTTCCGGGAAGGCCGACTAGCTGGCCGACCAGTGGGCGATGAAGTCGTCGGCGTCGCGGCCGGCGAGATCGGTGCGCAGCGCCCGCGCCAGGCGTGAGGCCTCACGCGGGCTGCAGTCCCAGAACAGCACCACCTCGCCGGAGCTGACCTCGACGATCTCGACGTGGTCGAGGCGATCGGGCGACGCCAGCGCCGCCGGCACGGCGCCGCCGCGGCGCACCAGCAGGCGGTATGCGTGCCCCGCCCTCATCGCCGCGCCGCCGCCAGCAGCGCCCCGGCCGCTTCGAGCGAGCGCTCGCCGACCAGCACGCGGTCGCCCACGCGCACGGCCGGCACGTCGCTGACGCCGAGCGCGAGCGCCGCCGCGCTCGCGCGCTCGAGCCCGGCGGCGGTTGCGCGCGTCTGCGTCGCCTTGAGGATCGCGGCCGGATGCATCTCGCAGGCCGCCGCCGCGATCAGGACGTTGTCGCGCTCGCTCAGCGCGCGGCCGCCCGCGAACGCCTGGCGGAACGCGGCGAGTGAGAACGCGACGGTCTTGCCGATCCGCTTGGCATAGGTCGCCGTCAGCATCGCGAAGCGGCTGTCGTAGGGGAACGGCTCCGGCCAGCGCAGCGGCTGCAGCTCGAGCGCCGCCGCCCGCCGCTCGACGTTCTCGCGCATCGCGTTGCGCTCCTGCTCGCAGCGGTAGGCCTCGAAGCGCTCGGCGCCGGGCAGCGCCGCGGCCAGGATCGGCTGCCACTCGCACGGCGCGGGCAGCACGCTCAGCGCCCGCTCGGCGGCGAGGTAGGCCTCGGGGCTACCCAGGTCGAAGTAGAACGCCGCCTCGACCTCCACCGTCGAGCGCTACCCGTGGATCAGCCAGCCGTCGGCGTCGCGCGCGGCCTCGAGCACCGCCTCCGACAGCGTCGGGTGGCCGTGCACGATCCGGGCGACCTCGGCGAAGCCGCCCTCGAGCGCGCGGACGTTGACGAGCTCCTGGATCAGCTCGGTGGCGCGGGTGCCGACGATGTGGGCGCCGAGCAGCTCGCCGTAGCGGCGCTCGCCGACGACCTTGACGATGCCGGCGCGGTCGCCGTAGATCGTGCCGGCGCCGACGGCGCCGTAGGGGACCTTGCCGACGACGACGTCGTGGCCGGCCTCGCGCGCCTGCTCCTCGGTCAGCCCGAAGCTCGCGACGTTCGGTGAGCAGAAGGTCGCACGCGGGATATCGACGTGGACCAGCGGGTGCGGGTGGCGACCGGCGGCCGACTCCACCGCGATGATCCCCTCCTCGGAGGCCTTGTGCGCGAGCGCCGGCCCGGCGGTCAAATCGCCGATCGCGTAGATACCCTCGCGCGAGGTGAGCTGGGCGCCGTCGACCTCGATCAGGCCGCGCTCGCTCAGCTTGACCTTCGCCTCCTCGAGCCCGAGCCCGGCGACGTCGGGTCCGCGGCCGGTCGCCAGCACGAGCCAGTCGACCTCGATCGCCTCCCCGGCGGCGGTGAAGCTGACCGAATCCTTGCCGCTCTTGACGCTCTCGATCGCGGTCGAGGTGTGAACCTTGATGCCCTGGCGCTGGAGGCCGCGAGCGACCACCTTCGAGATGTCCGGGTCCTCGGTCGGGAGCACCCGGTCGAGCATCTCGAACAGATGCGTCTCGGAGCCCAGGCGCGCATAGGCCGATGCGATCTCCGCCCCGGAGGGGCCGGCACCGACCACCGCCAGCCTCGCCGGCAGCGCGTCGAACGCCCACGCCTCCTCGGTGCCGACGATCCGCCCGCCGAAATCGACGCCGGGGATGGCCCGCGGCACCGAGCCTGTCGCGAGCACGATCGTCTTGGCGCTCAGCTCGTCGTCGCCGACGCGCACCGTGCCGGCCGCGCTCAGCGTCGCCGCGCCGGTGATCAGCTCGATCTTGTTCTTCTTGAAGAGCCCCGCGACGCCGCCGGTGAGCGTCGAGACGACCTTCGCGCGCCGCTCCATGACGGCGGCGAAGTCGACGCTCGGCTCGGCGACGACGATGCCGAACTCGCCCGCCTCGCGGACCTCGCTGAGGATGTCGGCGGCGCGCAGAACTGCCTTGGCGGGGATGCACGCGACGTTCAGACAGCGCCCGCCGACGGCGCCGCGCTCGACCACCGCCGTGCTCATGCCGAGCTGCGCGGCGCGGATCGCGGCGACGTAGCCGCCGGGCCCGGCGCCGATCACGATGCAGTCGAAGCTCCGTTCGGCCATCGGTTGGTCAGCCTATACGACCCGCCGATCAGGGAACCTTTGTGCCATGGAGCACCGCGAAGGACTGCGCGTCAGCGCCCGCCTCACGATTCCGCTGGCGGAGATCGAGCTGCGCACGAGCCGCTCCTCGGGCCCCGGCGGTCAGCACGCCAACGTCACCGCATCGCGCGTCGAGGCGGTCTTCGATGTGGACGCGTCGCAGTCGCTGTCGGATTCGCAGCGCGAGCGCCTGCTCGAGCGTGTCGGGTCGCGCGTCAGCGCCGTCGCCCAGGACGCGCGCAGCCAGCTGCGAAACCGCGAGCTCGCGCTCGAGCGGCTGGGAGCCAAGCTCGAGGCGGCGCTGCGCGTCCGCCGGCCTCGCCGGCCAACGAACCCGACCGCCGCCTCACGCGAGCGCCGCCTCGGCTCAAAGCGCGCCAACGCCGAGCGCAAGCGCCGGCGCCACCCGCCTCAGCCGGAGGATTGAGGCGGCACCGACAGCCGCCCCATCACGCGCACGAGCTTCCAGAACAGCCAGCTGCTGGCGCCGATCACGGCGACGCACAGGACCACCGCCTCGACGTTCGAGGCCTCGACCAGAAACAGCGAGAAGACGAGCACGACCAGCGCAAGCAGCGCCTCGAAGGCGAGCACCGCGAGGTAGCGGCGTAGCCACATCCCGCCCGCGAGCAGCGCCATCAGGGCGGTGAAGGCAAGCACGCCGACGCCGGGGTGGCGGCCGTCGATCCGGGCGCTCGCCGCGTAGGCGATCGCGTTGCCTGCGCCGAGCAGCCCGCACACCACGACCGCCGCCCGCAGCGCGCGCGGCCGCTCTCCCGGCGCCAGCGGCGCAAGCCCGGCGCGCGCCGCCTCATCGCGCGCTGCCGAGCGACCGCGCCCGCGCGGCTCGCCGCGAGGCGGCCGCTGCTTGCGACGCCGCGGCTCAGCCAAGGCGGGTCTCCATCCGCGCAAGTGTGCCAGCATGCCGGGCGATGGCCGGCGCTGAGGTCGATCGCCTCGCCGATGCCTGGGAGGCCGCCTGGTCGGGCGGCGACCCGGGCGCGTTCATGGCGCTCTGTGCGCCCGACCTGCACTACGAGGACCCGATCACGCGCTCCCCGCTGCACGGCGTCGCGGCGCTCGGCGGCCACGCGGAGCGGCTCTGGCAGGCGTTCCCCGACGTGCGCATCGAGCGCGCCGGCGCGCGCCTCTGCGACGGGCGCTTCGCGGCGCTGCCCGTGCGCGCGACCGGGCGCAACACCGGCTCCCTCGACGGCCTCCCGGCAAGTCATCGCGAGGTCGAGCTGCGGGTCGTCTTCTGGTGCGAGCTCGACCTCTCGGGCGCCCGTCTGTGGCGCGTGCGCGCGGTCTTCGACGCCTACGGCGCAGCCGTCACGCTCGGGCTGCTGCCGCGCCCCGGGACGCTGCGCAACCGCGCCGTGCTGGCCCTCCAGGGCTACGGACTGCGGCTCGGCGGCTGAGCGGCGGCTCGCGGCGGGACCGGCAAACCTCCCGCAACCCTCCTAAAGGCTGCGCATCGCGATGCCGAAACCTGAGGTATGCGAACGAAGCTGCGAGGCGACGAGCGGGGGTTCACGCTGATCGAGTTGCTGGTCGTGATCCTGATCATCGGCATCCTCGCCGCGATCGCGATCCCGTCCTTCATCAATCAGAAGGGCAAGGCGACCGACGCGGCCGCGAAGGAGCTGGCGCACACCGCTCAGGTCGCGATCGAGACCTGCGCGACCGATAACGGCGGCGTCTTCAACACGCCCAACTGCAACACGCCGGCGAAGCTCCAGAGTTACGAGTCGACGATCCAGACCGCCGCGAGCAACGGCAACGCCTGGCTCGTGAGCGTGACCACGCCGGCCGGCGGCGGCTACACCGTGACGACGGAGTCCACCTCAAGTAACACCTACAGCATCCAGCGCAGCCCGACGGGCACGCTGACGCGCACCTGTCAGGCGGCGACCGGCCAGACCAGCTGCCCCACGGGCAGCTGGTAGACGCGGAGCGCGGCCTGGGGTGGCGCGGCGGCGGGTAAGCTGTCCCGCTCGCCGATGCCCCGCCACTTCCTCACCGGTACGGAGCTCGATGCGGGCGAGCTGGGCGCGCTGCTCGGGCGTGCGCTCGAGCTGAAGGCGGCGCCGCGCGGCTCGCAGGCGCTCGCCGGGCGCTGCGTCGGCCTCGTCTTCGAGAAGCCCTCGACCCGCACGCGCGTGTCATTCGAGGTCGGCATCGTCGAGCTCGGCGGACACCCGCTGATCATGCGCGGCGACGAGCTGCAGATCGCACGCGGCGAGGCGCTGCGCGACACGGCGCTCGTGCTCTCGCGTCACCTCGACGCGGTCGGCGTGCGCACCGGCCCGCAGGCGATGCTCGACGAGCTCGCCTCCCACAGCGCGATCCCCGTCTTCAACATGCTCACGGCCGAGCACCACCCCTGCCAGGCGCTCGCCGACCTGCTGACGCTGCGGGAGGAGTTCGGGTCGCTGTCCGGCCTGCGCGTCGCCTACGTCGGCGACGGCAACAACGTCGCGCGCTCGCTGGCGCTGCTCGGCACGCGCGCCGGGATCGAGGTGGTCGTCGCGTCGCCCGAGGGCTACGAGCTCGAGGCGGGGACGGGCGCCACGCTCGTGCGCGACCCCGCGGAGGCGGCGCGCGGCGCGCACGCGATCTACACCGACGTCTGGGTCTCGATGGGTGACGAGGCAACCGCCTCGGCCCGGCGCGCAGCACTCGAGCGCTACCGTGTCGATGATGCCCTGCTCGACCTCGCGCGCCCCGACGTGATCGCGTTGCACGACCTCCCGGCCCACGCCGGCGAGGAGATCAGCGCCGAGGTGCTCTACGGCAGCCGCCAGCGGATCTGGGACCAGGCCGAGAACCGCCGTCACGCGCAGAAGGCGCTGCTCGAGTGGCTGCTCCCCTGAGCAGCGTCCAGCGGCCCGCCCTCGGCGACGAGCTCGAGCTGCGAATCGAGTCGCTCGCGTTCGGCGGCGCCGGCGTCGCGCGCGCCGCCGGCGGCTATGTCGTCTTCGTCGAGGGCGCGCTCCCCGGCGACCTCGTGCGGGCGCGCGTCCACCAGCGCAAGCGCTCCTACGCGCACGCGCGCATCAGCGAGCTGCTCGAGGGCGGCCCCGACCGCATCGAGCCGCTCGCCGCTCACGCCGGCGCGCCGTGGCAGGTGCTCCGCTACGAGCGCCAGCTCGAGATCAAGCAGGAGCAGGTCGATGACGCGCTGCGGCGGATCGGCCACCTCGACGGCTTCGAGCTCGAGCCGATCGTGCCGGCGCTCGAGCAGTGGCGCTACCGCAACAAGCTCGAGTACTCCTTCGGCACGGCGGCGGACGGGACGCTCGTGTGCGGCTTTCACGCGCCGGGCTCGTGGGAGCGGATCGAGCACCTCGACGACTGCCTGCTGGCCTCGGAGCCGGCCAACCAGGCGCGCGCCAGCGTGCTTCGGTTCTGTCGCGAGCGCGGCCTGACCGCGTTCGACCGGCGCACCCGCGAGGGCTTCCTGCGCAACCTCGTCGTGCGCGAAGGACGCCGCTCCGGCCAGCTGCTCGTGCGCCTGGTCACCAGCAAGGGCCCGCTTGACGGCGACGGCCTCGCAGCCGCGATCGACTGCCACGGCCTGCTTTGGACGCACACCGACGCGGCGGCGGAGACGACCGCCGGCGGACGCACCGAGCTGCTGCTCGGCGTGCCCCATTACGACGAGCGCATCGGCCAGCTCGAGCTGCGGATCTCGCCGGAGGCCTTCTTCCAGACCAACACCGAGATGGCGGAGCGCCTCTACGAGCTCGTCGCCACGGCCGCCGCGCTGGAGGGCTGGGAGCGCGTCTACGACCTCTATTGCGGGATCGGCACGATCGGCCTCTCGCTCGCCTCGCGGGCCGGCGAGGTGCACGGCCTCGAGCTGGTCGAGGAGGCGGTCGCGGACGCCGCCTCCAACGCCCGCCACAACGGGATCTCCAACGCGCGCTTCCACGCCGGCGACGTGCGGCTCTCACTCGCCGAGCTGACCGCGCGCGCCGGGCGCCCCGACGTCGTGATCGTCGACCCGCCGCGCGCCGGGCTCTCGCAGAAGATCGTCCGGCGTCTGATCGAGGCGGCGCCGCGGCGGATCGTCTACGTCTCCTGCAATCCGACGACGCTCGCGCCAAACGCGGCGCAGCTGGAGGCGGCCGGCTGGCGCCTTCAGCGGGTGACCCCTGTCGACATGTTCCCGCAGACGCCGCACATCGAGTGCGTCGCGCTGCTGACGCGGTGATCGCCGCCACGATCGAGGCCGGCGCGGTCGCGCCGCGCGAGCACCCCGATCCCCGGCCCGGGGCGGGCGAGGTGCTCGTGCGCGTGCGCGCGGCCGGGCTCAACGGCGCCGACATCGCGCAGCGCGCCGGGCGCTATGCGGCCCCGCCGGGGTCGCCACCCGACATCCCCGGGCTCGAGCTCGCCGGCGAGGTCGCCGAGCTGGGCCCGGGTGCGACGCGCTTCGCGCTCGGCGAGCGCGTGATGGCGATCGTCGGCGGGGGCGGGCAGGCGGAGCTCGCCGTCGTCAACGAGCGCGTCCTGATGGCGGTGCCCGAGCGCCTCGACTGGCCGGCGGCGGGCGGCGTGCCGGAGACCTTCACGACGGCGCACGACGCGCTCTTCAGCCAGTGTCGCCTGCTCGCCGGCGAGCGCCTGCTCGTCCACGGCGGCGCCGGCGGCGTGGGCACCGCGGCGATCGGGCTCGGCGTCGCCGCCGGGGCGCGGGTACACGCGACCGTTCGCAACGAGTCGCTGCGCGAGCGCGTCGCGGCGCTCGGCGCGACCGTGATCGCCCCCGAGGGCTTCGGCGAGCACGGCCCCTTCGACGTAATCCTCGAGCTGGTCGGAGCGGTCAACATGCCCGAGAACCTCAACGCGCTCGCGCCGCTGGGGCGCATCTCGGTGATCGGCGTCGGCGCCGGCGCGCGCGCCGAGTTCGACCTGTTCGCACTGATGGCAAAGCGCGCGCGGATCCACGGCTCGACGCTGCGCGCGCGCTCGCTCGAGGACAAGGCGCTGTGTGCGCGCGCGCTCGAGCGCAGCGTGCTGCCCGCGCTCGCCGACGGCTCGATCAGCGTCCCCGTCGCCGCGACCTTCCCGCTCGAGCGCGTCGCCGACGCCTACGCGGCCTTCACGGCCGGCGGCAAGCTCGGCAAGATCGTGCTGGTGACGGCGCCGTAGAAGGGCGCCAGCTCACGCTACCGCCTTCGCGCGCGAGCGGCACTGGCGGTAACCGGCCGGAGGCTGGCTGAGCGGGGGTGTGTTATGGCTTGATCCAGACCGACACGTGACTCGGCTCGACGGCGCGGGTGACGGCGTCGAGCAGGTCCGTGCGGATTGCGTCGATCTCGACCGCGTCGCGCAGCCGGGCGGTGAAGGCGGCGACCGTCGCCTCGGCGTCGTAGCGGGCGCGGTTGAAACGGCGGTCGACGAGCCGCTGGATGCGGACGCGCAGCGGGTTGAACAGCGCCGCGGCGGCGAGCGTCGAGGCGGCGACACCGACACGGCCGGAGAGCGCGAGTGTGTCGGTGCTCAGCGCGACCAGCCCGATGAAGACGCCGACGAGCAGGCCGGTTAGGATCGCGTAGGCGAGCGTGCGGCTGACCAGTCTGTCGATCTCGTACAGCCGGTACTTGAGGATCCCCACGCCGATGCTGAGGGGCAGCGCCATCAGCGCGATCGGCAGCAGCACGTTGCCGACGAAGGATGGCGCGCTGCTCCAGATGATCGTGACGAGCAGCACCGCGATCGCCACGGCGCCGCCCGCGCCCAGCCACTTCAGCTGCTGTCGCCGCTCGCCGCTCGCGCGCCGGAAGCTGACCACCTGCGCGACGATCGTTGCCACGCAGAAGACGCCGAAGAAAACCGTGATCGCGTGCTGCGAAGGGCCAATCCAGGCGGCGCTGCCATGCGGATGACTCGCACCGGCGAGGTTGCCGTCGCTGTCGACCGGATGGCGCAGGCTGAGCGCGATGACGGCGACCTGCAGCGTCCCGGCGACGTAGACGACGACCGCGCAGAGGTAGGCGCGCAGCGGCCACCGCCAGCGCGCCGGCAGCCGGCCGTCCGGGAACAGCAGCACGATCAGCGGCACCAGCATGAACGAGTAGACCCAGCCCTGGTTGAGCAGCACCCCGATCGCGCCAAGCGGCAGCCGACCGTGGTGAACCGTGTAATCGAGGTATGCGTACTCGGGTCCGGCCGTCCCGAACGTCATCGCAAGCGACGCGCCGAGCAGCAGCCATCCGATCGGGCTGCGCGGCTCACGTCGCGCGACCACAACGCCGACGGCTGCGAACACGACGGCAAATGCGAGGAACAGGCCGACGCCCGACGGACCCGAACCCGACGACGTCGCGCGATCGACGAGGATAGTGATCGGGATCGTCGCGAACGGCGTCAGCAGCGCCACCACGCCCACGACGCCGGCCGTGCGCGGCGACGCCCACCGAATCCGGCGACCCGGTGCGGTCACGTGCCCGTCTCGGACGTCCGGGTCGAGGTTGCCATCGGCATTCGAGCACGGAATCTAGACCGCTCGGCGCTCCGAGAACGTTACGAAACCATCCAGGGCACGTTGTCGCAGCGCGCGAATAGGAGCAGCGCCGCGCTGTCGCAGGCACGCGAACGCGGTCGCGACGTGGCCCGGCGAGGAGACCGTTAGACCGTCAGCCAGGCCATCGTGCGTTGGGTCAACGGGCGACTGCGGACGCGGAGAGGTGGGTGCTTCGGGCTTCGATGTGGCGCCAGTTTGCGGTCGGTGTCCGCGACACGCTCGCGTGGTTTGCACGGATGCAGGGCGGGCGGTTCTGTGGCACGGTCGTCGCGATCACGAGTCCAGGGCCGGCCACGCAGCCGCCGCTGGTGGCCGCC
>DATNHQ010000007.1:0-7070 GCA_035604915.1 Solirubrobacteraceae bacterium | reverse complement strand
GACCGTGCTCGGCACGATGAAGGGCGCGGCGATGAAGCTCGGGCAGGTGATGTCGTTCCTCGACGTCGGCCTGGTTCCCGAGCCCTACCGCGAGGAGTTCCAGAACAAGCTCGCGGAACTGCGTGACTCGGCGCCGCAGGTTTCCTTCGGCCAGATGCGCAAGGTGATCGAGGCCGAGTTCGACGAGCCGCTCGACGAGCTGTTCGCGCAGTTCAACCAGCAGCCGATCGCCGCCGCGTCGATCGGGCAGGTCTACCGTGCGAAGCTGCACGACGGGCGCGAGGTGGCGGTCAAGGTGCAGTACCCGGGGGTCGCGAACGCCGTCCGCGCCGATCTGAAGAACCTGGGGATGATCATGCGCTTGTTCTCCCGCATGGCGCCCGGGCTCGACGTCCAGGCGCTGGCGCAGGAGATCCGCCTGCGGATCGACGAGGAGCTCGACTATGAGCTCGAGGCCTCCAACCAGCGTGCCATGGCGCGGATCTTCCGCGGCCACCCGTTCATCTACGTCCCCGACGTGGTCGGCTCGCTCTCGCGCGAGCGGGTGATGGTCAGCGAACTGGTGAGCGGCAGCCGCTTCGAGGAGCTCAAGGAGCTCGACGCTGCGCAGCGCAACCGGCTCGCCGAGATCGTCTTCCGCTTCTACTTCGGCTGCATGTACCGCCACCACCAGTTCTCCGGCGACCCCCACCCCGGCAACTTCATGCTGCTCGCCGACGGCCGCGTTGCCTTCATCGACTTCGGCCTCTACAAGCGCCTGCCGGCGAAGCTGGCCGAGTACGAGCTCGAGACGGCGCGCCTGGGGATCCGCGGCGAGGGCGAGGCGCTGATCGCCCACCTGCGCGCCGGCGGCTTCCTGCCCGAGCCCGACCGCTATGAGCCCGAGCGGATCCTGCGCCAGTTCGAGGACGTCACCTGGTGGTACACCCGCGACGGGACTGTCGAGCTGACGCCGGAGATCGCGACACAGGTCGTGATCGACATGAGTGATCCGCGCTCGCGCCACTACGCGCAGATGCGCCACGAGAACCTCCCGCCCGACCATCTCTTCGGCCGGCGCACGGAGACGCTGACGCTGGCGGTGATGGGTCAGCTGCGAGCCACCGGCAACTGGCACCGGATCGCGCGCGAGTGGATCTTCGGGGATCAGCCGGTGACCGAGCTGGGTCGCGCCGAGGCCGCCTTCTACGGCGCTAGACGCGATGGATCTGGAGCAGGCTCGTCGTCCCCGGAACCCCGCTGGGCAGCCCGGCCGTGATGCCCACGCGCGCGCCCGGCTGAAGCCAGCCGAGCTCGACGACGCGCGCGGCCGACTCGAGGATCAGCTCCTCGGTGACCTCATGGCGGCGCATCCAGGCGGCCTTCACGCCCCACATCAGTCCGCAGCGCTGGACCGTCTCGTGCCCGGGGGAGAGCGCGTAGATCGGCACGTTCGGGCGGTGCGCCGAAACCAGGCGGGCGGAGCGCCCCGACAGCGTCGGCACGACGAGCGCGTCGAGCTCGAGTTCGCGGGCCGCCACGCAGGCGCTGTAGGCGACGGTGTAGGCGGGGTCGCGGGCGTCGCGGCGGACGCGATGCTCGTTCCACTCGAGGTAGTTGGCGGTCGCCTCGGTGCGCTCCGCGATCGAGGCCATCATCGCGACGGCGCCGACGGGGTGGGCGCCGACCGCGGTCTCCTGGGAGAGCATCACGGCGTCGGTGCCGTCGAGGATCGCATTGGCGACGTCGGCCACCTCCGCGCGTGTCGGGCGGCTCGAGTGCACCATCGAGTCGAGCATCTGCGTCGCCGTGATCGACGGCCGCGCGAGCGCGCCGGCGAGCTTGAGCAGGCGCTTCTGCACGAGCGGGACGTCCTCGATCGCGAGCTCGATGCCGAGGTCGCCGCGCGCGACCATCACGCAGTCGGCGGCGCGCAGCACGGCCTCCGCGTTCTCGACGGCCTGCGGCTTCTCGATCTTGGCGACCAGCGGCAGCCGCGTGCGCTCGCGCACGAACTCGATGTCGCTGGCGGAGCGCACGAACGACAGCGCCACAAGGTCAACGCCGATCGACTCGCCGTGGCGCAGGAGCTCGAGATCGCGCTGCGGCACGGCCGGCAGGCGGTCGATCGGCCCCGGGATGTTGAGGCCCTGGCGCGAGACGACGGTGCCGCCGATCTCGATCTCGGTGTCGAGCTCGCACTGCTGCGGCCGGGTGCTCAGCACGCGCAGGCGCACGGCGCCGTCGGCGAGGTAGATGATCGCCCCCGGCTCGACCGAATCCGCGAGCTCCGCCCACGTCACCGACATCCGCCGGTGGTCGCCGGGGGCCTGGGCGCCGCACTCGAACGTCAGCGTCTCGCCCGCCGTCAGCTCGACCATGCCGTCGCGCAGCGGGCCGATGCGAAGCTTCGGCCCCGGCAGGTCCTGGAGGATCGCGACGGGGCGCCCGACGCGGGCCGCGGCGGCACGCACGCGCGCCGCCGTCTCGGCGTGTTCGTCGAGGCTGCCGTGGGAGTAGTTCAGCCGCGCCACGTCCATGCCCGCCTCGACCATGCGGGCAAGCACGTCGGGCTCGCGCGAGGCGGGGCCGATCGTTGCGACTATCTTCGTTCGGCGCATCGCGCGCGGCACACTAGCTCACGGCGCATGAACGTCAGGGAAATATTGGGCGCAGTGCTCGCGCAGGCAGTCGCGCAGCCAGGCACGCTCGGCGCTGCTCGCGAAACGCAGCCGGCCGAGCAGCTCTTGCTGGCTCGTCAGCGGCTCGGCGCCGGCGATCGTCCAGCTCACCGCGAGGCGCTCGAAGAGGAACTCGAAGGCGCGGTGCCAGGCGTCCTCGCGGGTCGCGCCCGGCGGCAGCTCCTCGCCGCTCGCGACCCTCGCGTAGCTCGAGCGCGTCCCGCCCGACAGCGAGGCGCGCAGGACGATGGCGTTGCCGTCGGCGTCGCGGTACTCGCTGGTCGGCGTCCGGCCTCGCCCGCGCGCGCGGCGCGGAGCCATCAGCTGCCCGTCTCCTCGGGCTCGATCCGCAGCTGCGCCACCATGCTGCGGCCGTCGCGCTCGTAGCGGACGTCGACCGAGTCGTCCTGGCGGTAGGTGCCGATCCCGAAAGCCCCGATCAGCCAGCGCCAGCCGGATACCTGATCGCGCGCGAGCCGCCGCGGGAAGTGCAGGGCGCCCGAGAGCAGTTCGTAGTCGACGCCCTCGCGCTGGGGCACGCCGTTGACGTAGACGTCGAAGGGCGGGCGGATGCCCGGCGGCAGGCGCACGATCGAGGTGTCGGCCACTGCCGCGATTATCCTCCGAACGTGCCCGAGGAGATCAGCTACAGCGTGCGCCGCGTGAAGCGCGCGCGGCGCGTGAAGGTCCGCGTCGACCCCCACCACGGCGTCGAGGTGCTGCTGCCGCCGCGCGTGCCGCTGCGCGCGGCGAGCGCCGCGGTCGCCGAGCTGGCGCCCTGGATCGAGCGCGAGCGCCGGCGGCTGGCGGCGGTCCGCGCGCGCCACGCCCCGGCGGGCACGCTGCCCTACCTCGACGAGCGCCTCGCCCTCGTGGGCGAGCCGGGGCGGAAGCGCGCGCACCGCCACGGCGAGCTGCTGCTCGTGCCCGACGACGAGACCGCGCCACGCGCGATCGAGCTGTGGTACCGCCGCGCCGCCCGCCAGGAGATAGCAGCACGGCTTGACGCCGCGAGCGCCGCCGCCGGCACGCCCTACGTGAGCCTGACGATCCGCAACCAGCGCACGCGCTGGGCGAGCTGCGCGAGTGGCGGCGCGATGAGCTTCAACTGGCGTCTGCTGCTGGGCCCCGAGCGCGTGCTCGACTACGTCGTCTGGCACGAGGTCTGCCATCTGCGCCACGCCGACCATTCGCCGGCGTTCTGGCGGCTGCTCGAGCGCCACTGCCCGCAGTGGCGGCCCGCCGCGGCCTGGCTGCGCGAAAACGGTCCGGCGCTCGTCCTGTGAACGACTGGGGCCGCCGGTTGAGACGCCCCGGTGACTGCGCTACCGTCGATGGCCGAATGTTCAAGCGTCTTCTGCTGATCCTGGCCCTCAGCGCGGCTGCCGCGACGGCACCGCTCGCCGACGCACAGGTCGCCCACCGCAAGGATGGGCCGCAGGTCGCCAAGGGCGATTTGATCGTCATCTTCAGCGGCGCCGGCGGCGGCAGCTACCGCTACCACGAGCCGGCGAGCGGGTCCGGCAGCGCCTGCCGCAGTGCCGACACCACCTACAGCGAGGCCGACAGCTACCGCTGGTACTACCGCTTCGTGCTGCCTCCGGACGGGGGCAGCAGCGATTCGCCGGCGGCGGTCGCAGGCGGCGGTCAGCTCAGCGCGACCGAGCAGCTGCTGCAGTGCGCGGGCGCGGCCGCACTCACGAGCAGCTGCACGCAGGCGCTGCGCGCGCCGGCCTCCACCAGCGCGGGGGACCTCGCCTATCCCGGCGTCGTCGTCGGCGCGACCGGCAAGCTCGTCACCGTCGGTGCGCTGGGCGAGCTGGTCGCGGCCGCCGCGGAGCCGACCTGCACCGGCGTCGGCGTGCTCACGCCCAACCCGGTACAGGGCTTCTCGCAGCTGCAGGCCGCGGTCAGCATCGACCGCGCCGAGCTGCAGGCGAGCGGCGACGTCACGCGCCACTTCACGATGGCCGGGTCGGGCCTCTACGACGGCACCGCGCGCAGCGGCAGCTGCAACTCCGTCGGCTGCGACGTCAGCGACTGCAGCGACAGCGGCGGCACCGGCAGCGGCCCGCCGACGAGCTGCAGCTTCAACGAGAGCTACAGCGGGACGATCGAGGTCCGCGTCGTCAGGTAGCGAGCACGCGGCGCAGCGCGTCCGCTGCCGACTCGCCCTTGCGGCGCTCGATCAGGCGCCGCCGCAGGCGCCCGCTGTAGGCCTCGGTCGAGCCGTCGCCGCGCAGGTCCACGCCGCCGCGCTGCCCGCGCGGGCCGGCCAGCTCGAGCCGCGCCGCGACCTGCGCAACCGGCTCGATCGTCCGCGCGAAGAAGCGGATCTCGTCGCGCGAGGCCACAGGCTCGAGCGCCGCAAGCCGCGCGGCGAGCGCGGCGGTCGCAAGCTCGAGCGTGTCGTGGCGCTCGTGCTCGACCTTCGAGCCGGCGCGGATCGTCAGGGTCCAGTCGCGCCCGCTCAAGCACGCAGCGCGAGCGGGACGTACTCGCGCCCGCGCTCGCCCGTGTAGATCTGGCGCGGCCGGGCGATCTTCTGCTCGGAGTCCTGCACCATCTCGAGCCACTGCGCGACCCAGCCGCTCGTGCGCCCGATCGCGAACATCACCGGGAACATCGCCATCGGCATGCCGAGCGCCTCGTAGATCAGCCCCGAGTAGAAGTCCACGTTGGGGTAGAGCTTGCGCGAGACGAAGTAGTCGTCCTCGAGCGCGATCGTCTCGAGCTCGGTCGCGATCGCCAGCAGCGGATTGGTGCCGGTGACCTCGAAGACGTCGTCGCAGGCGCGCTTGATGATCCGCGCGCGGGGGTCGTAGTTCTTGTAGACGCGGTGGCCGAAGCCCATCAGGCGCTCGTTGCCGGCCTTCACGCCGGCGATGAAGTCAGGGATGTTCTCCTTGCGCTCGATGCGGTGGAGCATCCGCACGACCTCCTCGTTGGCGCCGCCGTGGGAGGGGCCGTAGAGCGCCGCGACGCCGCCCGCGATCGCCGAGTAGGGATCGACCAGCGAGCTGCCGATCGCGCGCACCGCGCTGGTCGAGCAGTTCTGCTCGTGGTCGGCGTGGAGGATGAACAGGGTGTCGAGCGCGCGCGCGATGCGCGGATCCGGCTGGTACTTCAGCTCGGTCATCTTGTAGAGCATCCCGAGCAGATTGCCGGCGTAGTTGAGGTCGTTGTCGGGGTAGACGTAGGGCATGCCCATGTTGTGGCGGTAGCAGAAGGCGGCGAGCGTGGGCATCTTCGCGATCAGGCGGATCGTCTGGATCGCGCGGCTCTCGGCGTCGTGGATCCGGCTCGCGTCCGGGTAGAAGGTCGACAGCGCGCCAACCGCGCCGAGCAGCATCCCCATCGGGTGGGCGTCGTGGCGGAAGCCCTGGATGAAGCTCTTGACGTTCTCATGCACGAACGTGTGGATCGTGATCAGATGCGTCCACTCCTCGAGCTGCGCCACGGTCGGCAGCTCGCCGTGGACCAGCAGGTAGGCGACCTCGAGGTAGGTCGACTGCTCGGCGAGCTGCTCGATCGGGTAGCCGCGGTACTGGAGCACGCCCGCGTCGCCGTCGAGGAAGGTGATCGCGCTGCGGCACGACGCCGTGTTCATGAACGCCGGGTCGTAGGCGAGCAGCCCGAAATCCTCCTCCGAGCTGCGGATCTGGCGCAGGTCGAGCGAGCGGATCGCGCCGTCGACGATCGGTATCTCGTAGCTGCGGCCGGTGCGGTTGTCGGTCACCGTCAGCGTGTCGACCGCCCCGCCCACGCCGTTGGCCCCCGCCTCCGTCTTCGCCCGTGTGCTCATCGAACCTCCAGTCGGCCGCTTCCCGTGCCCCGATTATGAGCCACGCGGCAGCTCGGCTGCGCCACCGTAGCGGCTCTCGGTCGCGTCGCTCTGCCCCTGATAGTGGCTGCCGAGCTCGGGATGGCCGTAGGGCCGCTGCGCCGGCGCGTCGAGCGTCATGAACGACAGTTGCGCGATCGGCAGGCCGGACCACAGCTTGATCGGCACGC
This sequence comes from Solirubrobacteraceae bacterium, assembly GCA_035604915.1. Classification (GTDB taxonomy): domain Bacteria; phylum Actinomycetota; class Thermoleophilia; order Solirubrobacterales; family Solirubrobacteraceae; genus Palsa-513. Next base: position 396 of record DATNHQ010000007.1, on the reverse strand, counting down.
GCGTGAGGTTGTTGAGCTCGAGTGTGAGCGTGCCACTCCAGCCCGGGTCGCAGAAGCCGGCGGTCGCGTGCACGATCAGCCCAAGGCGGCCGAGCGAGGACTTTCCCTCGATCCGCGCGACGATGTCGTCGGGCAGCGTCACGCACTCGAGCGTGGCGCCGAGGCAGAACTCGCCGGGGTGGATCACGAACGGCTCGTCGGGCGCGATCACGATCGGCTCGGTCAGGTTCGTCGGCGGGTCGCGCAGGTCGATCGCCGAGGCGCGGTGGTTGTGGAACACGCGGAAGCTCGGGCCGAGGCGCAGATCGACGCTCGCCGGCTGCACGAGCGAGGGGTCCCAGGGGTCGATCGTGATCGTGCCGTCCTCCACCAGGCGGCGGATCGTGGTATCCGACA
>DATNHQ010000006.1:0-15745 GCA_035604915.1 Solirubrobacteraceae bacterium | reverse complement strand
AGCTCCACCGCCGCGGCCATGCCGCGGAAGGCCGACGGCGGATGACACTCCTGGGCGTCGAGGAACTCGCGCGCGCTGGCGGGGTCGCTCAGGCCTCGGCGGGCGAGCACCTGCGCGAGCACGCGGCTGGCACCCAGCTCGCGCTCGAGCAGCTCGACGGCCTCGAGCGAAACCCTCGGGATCTCAAGGCGCGGCGCGGCTTTGTGGGACGCATCCATCGCCAGGCGAGGGTATGCGCTGGTTGGGACGGAATCAGAGCTCGGCGCTGGCGGTGCGTTCGCGTGTGGCGCCGATGGCGTAGATGAGTGCCATGCCGAGCAGTGCGCCGGGGACGGCGTAGAGCACGGTCGCGAGGTGGGTGGCGTGGCGGCCGGGGATCGCGGTGCCGTGCGCGGCTGTGCTGATCAGCACGCCGGTGACGATCGCGCCGGCGATCGAGGCCAGGAAGGCGCCGACGATGCCGCCCCAGAAGCGGTCGGGCAGCCAGATCGTGTAATGCCAGAGCGCGAGCCCCATGATGACCCAGGCGAGCATGCCCATCAGCGTGGCCTCCCGCGGCGGCGGTTGCGCGACTTCGAAGCGCCGCGCGCTCGCTGCGCGCTGCGGTCGTCGGGCATCACGACATCCTCGGGAAGGGCGTCGGCGGTCGGGTCGCGCACCGGCTCGACCCGCGCCGGCTCGGGCACCACCGGCCCCGCAGCCGGCTCGCTCGCGCGCCGCGGCGGCGCGTCGGCGTGCAGGCCTTGCACGAGCTCGCGAAACTCGCCCGCAGCGATCGTGCCATCCGGGCGCACCGCGTCAGTGAGCCCCCGCCGCGGTTTGCGGCGCGGAACCGGGTCGACCTCGCGCGCGGCCGCCCCCGCGGTCGCATACGCCGGCACCATGCCACCGTACTCAGCCGCGATCCGCGCGCGACGGCGACGGTACACCGGCTCGCGCTCCTTCCAATGCGTCAGCACCGGCGAGGCGATGAAGATCGACGAATACGCACCCGACGCGACACCGACCAACAACGCGAACGCGAAGTCCTTCAACGTCGAGCCGCCGAAGAACAACAACGCCAGAATCGGCAACAGCGTGCACAAACTCGTCGCCAACGACCGCGTCAACACCTCCGACATCGAACGGTTCACGATCTGCGAGAACGCCGCGTTCTGCATCTTCGCCACGTTCTCACGAACACGATCGAACACGATGATCGTGTCGTACATCGAGTAACCCAAGATCGTCAACAAAGCCGCCACCGTCGAAGCCGTCACCTGCCTCCCGGTGAGCGCATACACGCCGGCCGTAATCAACAAATCATGCATCAACGCGATCATCACCGGCACCGCGTACTTCCACTGAAAACGCAACGCGATATACGCCGCAATCGCCAACAACGACGCGATAATCGCAACCGCCGCACTATCCGCAACCGTCCTACCAAAACTCGGACCCACCGAGTTCTGGTTGAAGCTGTTGGGGACGATCCCCCAGCGGTGGTCGAGCATGCCGTAGAGCGTCTTCACACTGCTGCCGAGGCTGCCGATCTCAGCTGAGGGCAGCGTCTTCGTCGAGATCTGGAAGCTGTCGGTCTTCTTGGAGCCCTTGGCGGTTGTGCCCGTCCCCTGCACGACGGGCACGCCGATCGACTGGCCCTGGCTCTTGAGGTGCAGGGAGCTGATCGCGGACTGGATCTCTCCGACCGTGGCCGTGCGCTTCAGCGCGACCTGGATCTGGGTGCCGGAGACGAAGTCGATGCCGAAGTTGACGCCGCGCGCGCCGATCGCGATCGCGCCGACCAAAAGGATCGTGCCGGAGAGGCTGAAGAACCAGCGCGAGCGCCCCATGAAGTCAAACGTCCAGCGGCGGCGGCCCTTAGTCACACCAAGCGCACTGGGAGCGCGGATCACACGCGTGCGCCCGAGCGTGCCGAGAATCGCCCGCGTCGCCGCGACCGCCGTGAACAGCGACACCAGCACGCCCATGCCGAGCGTCAAAGCAAACCCCTGGACGTCAGACTGCGAGAGGATGAAAAGGATGAACGCCGCCATGAACGTGACGACGTTGGCGTCGACGATCGCGCTGAAGCCGCGCCGGTAACCGGCGGTGATCGCGTTCAACGGCGAACGCCCCGCGCGCGACTCCTCCTTCACCCGCTCGAAAATCACGACGTTCGCATCCGCCGCCACGCCGATCGTCAAGATCAGACCGGCGATCCCCGGCAGCGTCAGCGTGACCGGGATCAGCTTGATCAGCGCGTAGAAGTAGAGCGCGTAGATCGCCAGCGCGCTGACCGCGATCACACCCAACACGCGATAGAACACCAACAGGAACAACGCCACCAACGCCAGGCCGACGAGACCCGCGATCAGGCCCTGGTTCAGCGCCTGGTGCCCGAGCGTCGCCGACACCAGCCGCGAGGAGATCTCGTGCAGCTTGACCGGCAGCGCACCGCTCGCCAAGACGTTGGCGAGCTGGTTGGCGGTCGCGAAGGTGAAGCCGCCGCTGATCTCCGAGCCGTTGCCGGAGGGGATCCCGGTGGGGTACTGCTGGAAGTTGATCGAGGGCACGACCACGAGCTGGCCGTCGAGCGTGACCGCGAAGTGCTGCAGGTTGGGGGTCGCGCCGGCGATCGAGTTGGCGTGGCCGCGCGCCGCGAGGATCCCGGTGATGCGTTGGAAGACGCTGGCGCCGTTGCCCTTGAAGCCGAATGAGACAACCGGCCCCTGGGTCGGGTCGGTGGTCGACTGCGGGTTGGAGATGTCGCTGCCGGTCAGGACCGCGTCGTCGCGCAGCACGTAGTAGTCGTTGGGGACGACCACCTCGGGCGCCGAGGTCGCCGCGATGAGCACGGTGCCCTGCTTGACCTCGACCAGGCGCGTGCCGCTCGGCAGCCTGATGTGGTGCTGGAGAATGTCGGCGTCGAGGAACGCCTTCGTCGGCTCGGGCCCGTTCGGCGCGTAGACCGTCTTGGTCTTGTCGTCGACGTAGTAGAAGCTCGGCGCCGGGTTCGACATGACCGGGTAGGAGTGCTCCGGCTGCTTCGCCCCCCGGATCACGGCGTCGTAGTAGCTGATGCCGCACGCCGCGAAGGTGCCGCCGCTGTTGCCGCAGGTGACGGTCGGGGCGTTGGGGCCGGCGATCTTGCCGTCCGCGCCGATCACGCTGTTCTCCCAGTCGTAGAAGAACAGCTGGCCGGTGACGCCGACGACCTTCTCGGCGCGCGCGGTGTTCTGGACGTCCGGCAGGCTGACCGAGATCTGGTTGCCGCCGTAGGCGGTGATGATCACGCCGCTGACGCCGAGCGTGTTGCTGCGCGTGCGCATGATGTTGATCGCGTCGTTGAGCTGCGTCGAGTTGACCGGCTTGCCCGAGGTCGTGCGCGCCTCGTAGACCAGCTCGACGCCGCCCTTGAGGTCGAGCCCGAGGCGCGTCTTCTCCGCCTTGACCACGCCCGGGATGCCGACGCACACCAGCAGCGACACGAGCACCAGCGCGGTCACGAGGGTGATGACGAAGATGTGGCGGACGCGGTCGCTCATCGAAGGCTCATCGGCGGCTCAGCGCGAGGGCGTGAGCACCAGCAGCAGGCCGCCATCGTCGTCATAGGCCGGGAACAGGTCGGCCGTGGCGGTTGCCGAGAGATCGGAGTCGGTGCGCAGCGTCGCCGGCTTGCCGAGGGCGCGCACGCCCCATTCGAGCACGGTCGCGACGTGGTCCTCGCCGCTTTCGAACTTCAGGTCAAGGGCCTGGGTCAGCGGCTGGCCGACGACCTCCTCCTCCTCGTAGCCGGTCAGCTCGAAGGAGCCGCGCCCGCAGCCGATCACGCGGCCCTCGCGGTCGGCGACGAAGAAAGCCGCGTCCGGCGCGGGGTAATAGTCGTCGAGCAGCTCGAACAGGAAGGAGAAGCCGCAGTTGGCGCAGCCGCGATCCTCGCGGCGAAAGGCCTCGTAGCGATCCGAGGCCAGCGAGCGCTCACCGCAGTTGGGGCAGATAAACGGGTGCGACATCGAGTTTTGACAGCCTACAGGCGCGAGCGGTCCCCCGGTCGCCCTCGCGGCGCGAGCGGCGGTGGGCCACGGCGGAGCGGGGTGACGCACGGACCGCTCAGAACAGGGCCGCCGCAAGCGGCGGCGGCGCGATGTCCAGGTGCTCGTACGCGTGGGCGGTGGCGATCCGCCCGCGCGCGGTCCGCTTGAGCATGCCCAGCTGCAGCAGGTAGGGCTCGTAGACGTCCTCGATCGTGTCGCGCTCCTCGCCGACGGCGACGGCGAGCGTCGAGAGCCCCACAGGCCCGCCGGCGAAGCGCTCGCAGATCGCCCGCAGGATCTCGCGGTCGAGGCGGTCGAGCCCGAGCGCGTCGACCTGCAGCAGCTCGAGCGCGCCGGTGGCAACCTCGGCGGTGACTGTGCCGGCGCCGCGGACCTCGGCGTAGTCGCGGGCGCGCTTGAGCAGGCGGTTGGCGACGCGCGGGGTGCCGCGACCGCGGCTCGCGATCGCCTGGGCGCCCTCGGGGTCGAGCTCGACGCCGAGGATCCGCGCGGCGCGGGTGACGATCGCCGCGAGCTCCTCGGTGCTGTAGGGCTCGAGTCGCGCCGGGATGCCGAAGCGGTCGCGCAGCGGCGTCGTCAGCAGCCCGGCGCGGGTGGTCGCGCCGATCAGCGTGAACGGCGGCAGCTCGAGGTTGACGACGCGCGCGCCGGCGCCCTGGCCGACCGTGATCGGCAGCCGCCGGTCCTCCATCGCCGGGTAGAAGGTCTCCTCCAGCGCGCGCGGGAGGCGGTGGATCTCATCGACGAAGAAGACGCTGCGCGGCTCGAGCGAGGTCAGAAAGGCCGCGATGTCGCCCTTGCGCTCGAGCGCGGGACCGGCGGTCTGGACGAACGGGACCCCGAGCTCGGCGGCGACGATCTGCGCCAGCGAGGTCTTGCCGAGACCGGGCGGGCCGGCCAGCAGGACGTGGTCGAGCGCTTCTCCGCGGGCAGCGGCGGCTTCGATCGCGACCGCCAGCTGCGCCTTCAGCTGCGTCTGGCCGACGAACTCATCCAGGCGCCGTGGCCGCAGCGTGACCTCGAAGTCGTCCTCCTCGGCGAGGTACGGCGTCTGGATGCGCTCGATCTGACTCACGCCGCCTCGCTGCTCCCGCGCCGGGTCGCCCGCAGCGCCGCGGCGAGCAGCTCCTCGGCGCTGTCGCCGTCGACGTCGGCGAGCAGCCGCTCCGCCTCCGGCGGGGCGTAGCCGAGCTCGAGCAGGCCCTCGCGCGCGAGCTCGCGCGGCGCGTCCGGCTCGATCGCCCGCCGCATCACGATGCCCTCGCCGAGCACCGCGCCGACCTTCTCGCGCAGCTCGACGATGATCCGCTCCGCCGTGCGCTTGCCGACGCCGGGGACGCCCTGGAAGAAGCGCGTGTCGCCGGCGGCGATCGCACCGACGACGGCGCTGACCGGGCCCGAGCCGAGCACCGCGAGCGCGAGCTTGGGCCCGACCGCAGGGACCGCCAGCAGTGCCAGGAAGAGCTCGCGCTCGGGCTCGGTCGCGAAGCCGACCAGCACCAGCGCGTCGTCGCGCACGATCAGGTGGGTGTGGAGCGTCGCCTCCTCGCCGGGTGGGCCGACCGCCGCCAGCGTCTGCGCCGAGACCGCCAGGCGGTAGCCGACGGCGCCGCACATCAGCGTGATGTGCTCGCCGCCGCGCACGGCGACCTCGCCGCGCAGCATCGCGATCATCCGGCTGCCGCGAGCGCGCTCGCAAGCGGCGCGTGGTTGGCGTGGCAGATCGCGACCGCGAGCGCGTCGGCGGCGTGGTCGGGCCGCGGCGGCGCCGCCAGTGCGAGCAGCGCCGCGACCATCCGCGACACCTGCTCCTTGGGGGCCGCGCCGCTGCCGCAGACGGCGCCCTTCACCTGCTGGGGCGTGTAGGAGAAGCACTCGACGCCGGCCTGGCCGGCGCACAGCATCGCGACGCCGCGCGCCTGCCCGACGGCAAAGGCGCTGCGGGCGTTCTGGCCGAAGTAGAGCGTCTCGAGCGCCATCGCGTTCGGCTCGTGTTCGCGCAGCAGCGCAGTCAAGGCCTCGTGCAGCTCGCCGAGCCGCTGCTCGGAGCCGGCGTCCGCCGCCGTCCGCACGACGCCGCCGTCGAGCGCGACGAGGCGGCTGCCGCGGCGTGCGACGACCCCGTAGCCGGTGTTCGCTAGCCCCGGGTCGATTCCGAGCACGATCATCTGTTCGGGTGATTCTGCGTCCCGGGCCGGACGCCTGCACGCGGCGACGCCGGCCGCTGCGCCGGCGCCGGGGTCGGCGTCAGGGCTGAGCGCCTAGCCGACGACCTTCTCGAGGATCTCGTCGGAGACGTCGAAGTTGGCGTGGACCGCGCCGACGTCGTCGTTGTCCTCGAGCGCCTCGATCAGGCGGAACAGCTTCGCCGCGTTGGCCTCGTCGAGCTCGACCCGCGTGGTCGGCCGCTGGATGACCTCGGCGCTCTCGATCTCGATACCCGACTTCTCGATCGCGTTGCGAACGGCCGCGAGCTCGCCGGGCGCGGTCACGACCTCCAGCGAGTCCTCGTCGGCGACGATGTCCTCGGCCCCGGCCTCGACTGCGACCAGCAGGTCGTCCTCACCGTAGCGGCCGGCGTCCACGACGACCACGCCGCGCTTCTCGAACAGGTAGGAGACGCTGCCGGGCTCGCCGAGGCTGCCGCCGTTCTTGGCGAGCAGGTGGCGCACATCGGCGCCGGTGCGGTTTCGGTTCTCGGTGTAGGCCTCGATCAGGAGCGCGACGCCGCCGGGGCCGTAGCCCTCGTACAGCACCGTCTCGATGGCGTCGGCGTCAGCGCCGGCGCCGGTCCCCTTGGTGATCGCCCGCTCGATGTTGTCCTTCGGCATCGAGGCATCCTTGGCCTTCTGGATCGCGTTGGTCAGCGCCGCGTTGGTGTCGGGATCCCCCCCGCCCTCGCGCGCCGCGACCGTGATCGCGCGCGCCAGCTTGGTGAACGCCGCGCCGCGGCGCGCGTCGACGATCGCCTTCTTGTGCTTGATGCCCGCCCACTTCGAGTGTCCTGACATGACTCAATTCTACGAGCCCGCCGGCGGCGGGGCCACCGGCGCGGGGCGGGTACTCGCCGGCACGCCCACCGAACGCGCCCCCGGCGCCCCAGCGCTTAGCATCCCGCGCCAGTGCCGCTCGACCCCGACATCTTCAAGGCCTACGACATCCGCGGCCTCTACGGCAGCCAGATCGACGGCGACGGCGCGCAGCAGATCGGGCGCGCCTTCGCGCGCGTGCTGGCGGGGCTGGCGGGCAAGCCGACGGAGGCGCTGCGCGTCGCGCTGGGCCACGACATGCGCCTGAGCGCGCCGGAGCTCGCGGCCCGCTACGGCGCCGGCATGGTCGCCGAGGGCGTGCACGTGCTCGACGCCGGGCAGGTCGCGACCGAGGTCGTCTACTTCCTCGTCGGCTCGCGCGAGCTCGACGGCGGCCTGGTCTGCACGGCCTCGCACAACCCCAAGGAGTACACCGGCGCGAAGCTCTTGCGCGAGGGGGCGCTCGCCCTGTCGGGCGACAGCGGCATCGACGACGTCCGCGACCTGATCGCGGCGGGCCTGCCCGCGGAGCCGGGCGGCGGGCGCGTCGAGGCGGTCGACTGCGCCGAGCAGTTCCGCGCCGCCGTGAGCGCGTTCGTCGACGAGCGCGCGATCGGCGGGCTGAAGGTCGTCGTCGACGGCGGCAACGGCATGGCCGGCCCGACCGTCGGCCCGATCCTCGAGCGGCTCGACCTCGAGCTGGTCGAGACGTTCTGGAAGCCCGACGGCAACTTTCCCGGCCACGCGCCCAACCCGCTGCTGCCAGAGAACCGCGAGCTGGTGATCGCCGCCGTGCGCGGCAGCGGCGCCGACCTCGGCATCGCCTTCGACGGCGACGCCGACCGCTGCTTCTTCATCGACGAGACCGGCGAGTTCATCGCCGGCGACTTCATCACGGCACTGCTCGCGCGCTCGCTGCTGCTGACGCACCCGGGCGCCGCGATCCTCTACGACCTGCGCGCGAGCCGCGCCGTCGCCGACACGGTGGCGGCGGCGGGCGGACACGCCTACCGAAACCGCGTCGGCCACGCCTTCTTCAAGCAGCGGATGCGCAAGGAGGGCTCGCTGTTCGGCGGCGAGGTCTCAGGCCACTACTACTTCCACGACTTCTACTGCGCGGACTCCGGCGCGATCCCGGCGCTGCTGATGCTCGAGCTCTGCTCGCGCGAGGGCAAGCCGGTGTCGGCGCTGCTCGCGCCCTACCGCGAGCGCTACTTCATCTCCGGCGAGATCAACAGCGAGGTCGCCGACGCCGACGCCAAGATCGAGCTGATCCGCGAGCGCTACGCCGACGCGCGCCAGGACACCCTCGACGGGATCTCGATCGACTGCGACGACTGGCACTTCAACGTGCGGCCCTCCAACACCGAGCCGCTGCTGCGGCTGTGCCTGGAGTCGCTCGTCTCGCAGGCGGACATGGAGCGCCGCCGCGACGAGGTGCTCGAGCTGATCCGCGGCTAGCTGAGCACAAGCGCGGCGCCGCGGCTCAGCCGCGTTCGCGCGCCTGGTCGAGCTCGCCCACGCGGCCGACGTTCGCGACGTCGTCGCTGTCCGTGCTCGCCGCGGTCGAGAACCACGCGTCCAGGATCTCGCCGAGCACGCCCTCACCCACCGCGCGCAGGCTCAGCGCCAACACGTTGGCGTCGTTCCAGCGCCGCGCCCCGGCGGCAGTCACGGCGTCGCCGCACAGCGCGGCGCGGATGCCGGGCACCTTGTTGGCGGCGATCGACGCGCCGGTCCCCGTCCAACAGCAGACGATCGCCTGATCGGCGCGTCCGGCGACGACGTCCTCGGCAGCGGCGGCTGAGCCCCAGGCCCAGTCCGGGCGCTCGCCGTCCACGAGCGCGCCGTGGATCAGCGGCTCGTGACCTCGCGCCACCAGCTCCTCGAGCAGGAACTGCGCGAGCGCAGAGCGCTCGTCCGCGGCCACGGCGATCCGCATCGGCGGAGTATCACAGCTGGTCCAGCAGCCAGCGATGCAGGCGGTCCTCGCCCCGCAGCTCCGGATGAAACGCCACCGCCAGGACGCGGCCGCAGGCGACCGCAACCGGATGGCCGTCGATGTCGGCCAGCACGCTGACGCCGTCCGCATGCTCGGCCACCCACGGCGCCCGGATGAAGATCGCGTGGAAGGGCTCGGAGAACCCCTTCAGCGCGATCTCCCCCTCGAAGCTGCGGACCTGTCGGCCGAAGGCGTTGCGCTCGCAGCGCATGTCAAGCACGCCGAGGTGGTCGCGGTCGAGCATGATCATCCCGGCGCAGGTGCCGAGCACCGGCAGGCGCCGGCACAGCTCCGCGAGTGGCTGCGCGAGCCGCTCGCGCTCGATCCCGAGCGTCATCGTCGTCGACTCGCCGCCCGGAAGCACCAGCGCCGCAAGGCCGTCGAGGTCGGCGGCGACGCGCACCTCTCGCACCTGCGCGCCGAGCGCGCGCAGGACCTTGCCGTGCGCTTCGAAGTCGCCCTGGAGGGCGAGCACGCCCACCAAGGCGCCCACGCCCTTACCAGCCGCGCGGCGAGAGCAGCTGCTCGGCGGGCAGCTTGCGCACCTCGAGGCTCGACATCGCGCTGCCGAGCCCCTCCGAGGCGGCCGCGACACGCGCCGGATCGGCGAAATAGGTCGTCGCCTCGACGATCGCGGCCGCGCGCGCGGCGGGATCCTCGGACTTGAAGATCCCCGAGCCGACGAACACGCCCTCGGCGCCGAGCTGCATCACGAGCGACGCGTCGGCGGGCGTGGCGATGCCGCCGGCGCAGAACATCACGACCGGCAGGCGCCCCGCGCTCGCGACCGAGCGCACCAGCTCGATCGGAGCCCCGAGCTCCTTGGCGGCGGTTGCGAGCTCGTCCTCGCGCAGCGACTGCAGGCGGCGGATCTCGCCGGTGATCGTGCGCAGGTGGCGCACCGCCTCGACGATGTCGCCGGTCCCGGCCTCGCCCTTGGAGCGGATCATCGCGGCGCCCTCGGAGATCCGCCGCAGCGCCTCGCCGAGGTTGGTGGCGCCACACACGAACGGCACCTTGAAGCGCCACTTGTCGATGTGGTTGGCCTCGTCGGCGGGCGTCAGCACCTCCGACTCATCGACGTAGTCGACCTCGAGCGCCTCGAGCACCTGCGCCTCGGCGAAGTGGCCGATCCGGGCCTTCGCCATGACCGGGATCGAAACGGCCTGCTGGATCCCGCGAATCATCGCCGGGTCGGACATCCGCGCGACGCCGCCGTCGCGACGGATGTCGGCGGGCACGCGCTCGAGCGCCATCACCGCGCAGGCGCCGGCCTCCTCGGCGATGCGGGCCTGCTCGGCGGTGACGACGTCCATGATCACACCGCCCTTGAGCATCTCCGCCAGGCCGGCCTTGACGGTGAATGTCGCCTCGTCGTGCATCCTGTCTTGAAGTCTAGTGGGCCTTCCCGAAACCTTGTGCCGGAAACGGCGAGCGGCTGGCGTCGTCTGGCAAGGACGCAGGGAGCCGGCAAGGCTGGTTGCCTTGCCGCGAGCGAGGACGCCGCCGGGCGGCGTCCAGACGCCGACGTTTACGGTGGAACGTTCCGGGACGGCCCACTGGATGGCCGCAGGGGCGAGCCGCTGGCGGCGGGCGCTAAGGTCGGCCAATCGCCACGACAGAACCCCCCTCCGGCGCCGGCCGCCGGGCCGCATTCCTCGACCGCGACGGCACGCTCAACGTCAAGCCGCCCGAGCAGCGCTACGTCGAGTCGCTGCACGGATTCGCATGGCTGCCCGGCGCGATCGACGGCGCGGTCGCGCTCGCGCGCGCCGGCTTCGTGCTCGCGGTCGTCTCCAACCAGCGCGGGCTCGCACGCGGACTGGTCAGCTGGGCGACGCTCGCAGAGATCGAGTTCGAGATCCAGGCGCGCCTGCGCGAGCGCGGCGCCGAGATCGCGGCCTTCCGCTACTGCCCGCACGAGCTGGACGCCGGCTGCGACTGCCGCAAGCCGGCGCCCGGGATGATCCTCGAGCTGGCCGGCGAGCTCGAACTCGACCTCTCCCGCTCGTGGATGATCGGGGACTCCCCCACGGACGTCGCGGCCGGACGCGCGGCGGGCACCAGGACCGCGCTGCTCGACGCCGGGGGCGCCGAGGGATCGGCGGACCTCCTGGCCGGCTCGCTGCTCGAGGCCGCCGCGGCGATCGTCGGGCGCGAAGGCGCCGGCGAGCTCAGCCGGTCGTAGCTTCGGCCGCGGCGAACTCCTCGATCAGTGCGCGATAGGTTGCCGCCAGGCCGTCGTGCAGCCCGATCTGCGCCTCCCAGCCGAAGGCCTCCCTCGCATGCGAGGGGTCCATGCAGCTGCGCTCGAGCTCGCCGGCGCGAAGCGGCGCCAGCAGGGGCTCGATCGTGACGGCGGCGGCGCGCTGGAGCTCCGCGTAGAGCGAGGCGACGTCGGTCTCGACGCCGGTCGCGATGTTGAAGGTGCCGGCGTGGCCGTGGGCCATCAGCAGCGCGCGCACGACGTCGTCGACGTGGACGTAGTCGCGCGTGGGCGCGCCGTGGCCGAACAGCGTCGGCTGCTCTCCCCGCCACAGCTTGAGGCTGAAGATCGAGACCACGCCGGCCTCGCCGTGCGGGCTCTGGCGGGGGCCGTAGACGTTGCCGAGCCGGCAGACCGCGTGCGGGATCCCGTGCGCGCGCGACCATGTGAGCAGGTAGGCCTCCCCGGCCCACTTGGAGGCGCCGTAGGGCGCGAGCGGCGCCGGGATCCGGTCCTCGGCGGTCGGCAGCGGCGCGTCGTTGCCGTACAGCGCCCCACCCGTCGATGTGAAGACGACTGGGGCGCCGTGGCGCAGCGCCGCCTCGAGCACGTTGAGCGTGCCGAGCACGTTGACCTCGCAGTCGCGGCGGGGGTCAGTTACAGAGACCGTGACGCTCGACTGCGCGCCAAGGTGGAAGATCGCCTGCGGCCGCGCCGCGTCGATGACCCGGTCGAGCGCGGAGCGCTCGGAGATGTCGACAACCTCCAGCGTCGCCGCCGCCGCGACGCGCTCCGCCTTACCGCTCGAGAGGTCGTCGATCACGATCACCTCCCGGCCCTCGGCGAGCAGCGCGTCGACGACGTGCGAGCCGATGAAGCCGGCGCCACCGGTTACGACAGCGGTGGCGCTCACGCCGGCGGGGTCGCCCGGGCAGGTGGTGGGCACCGCGACGACGTGGCTGTGCGACCGACTCGTGGGCCTTCGCGGAACGTCGCGGCGGAAACGGCAAGTGGCCGCCGTCGTCTGGCAAGGACGCAGGGAGCGGGCAGGGCTGGTTGCCCTTGCCGCGACCGCCTGTCCCCCGAACGGCGGAAGGACGCCGCCAGGCGGCGTCCAGACGCCGACGTCTACGGTGGAACGTTTCGGGAAGGCCCACTAAAGCAGCTCGCTGGCGGCGGTGAGCACGGTGCGCAGAACGGCGACGATCTCCTCGAACTGTTCGGTGTCGGCGATCAGCGGCGGCGCCAGCTGCACGACAGGGTCGCCGCGGTCGTCGGTGCGGCAGATCAGCCCGTGGTGATAGAGCGCACCCGAGAGGAATCCGCGCAGCAGGTGCTCGGACTCCTGGTCGCTGAAGGTCTCCTTCGTCTGGCGGTCCTTGACCAGCTCGATCGCCTGGAAGAATCCGGCGCCGCGAACCTCACCGACAATCGGGATATCCGCGAGCGAGTCGAGCACGGCGCGGAACTCGGCCTCCTTGGCGAGCACGTGGCCGCAGAGGTCCTCGCGCTCGAGCAGGTCGATGTTGGCGAGCGCGACCGCGGCGGCAACGGGGTGCCCGCCGAAGGTGAAGCCGTGGACGAAGCTGCCGGTCTCGGTGTGAAACGGCTCGGCGATGCGGTCGGAGGCGATCATCGCGCCCATCGGTATCGCCGCCGAGGTCAGCCCCTTGGCGGTTGTGATGATGTCCGGCACGTAGCCGTAGCGCTCGGAGCCGAAGTAGTGGCCGATCCGTCCCCACGAGCAGATCACCTCGTCGGAGATCAAGAGCACGTGGTTCTCGTCGCAGATCTCCCGCACGCGCTGGAAGTACCCGTCCTGCGGCGGGATGCATCCGCCGGCGTTCTGGACCGGCTCGAGGATCACCGCCGCGACGGTGTCGGCGTCCTCGAAGGCGATCCGCTCGGCGATCTGCTCCGCGGCCCAGAGCGGGTCGCGGTCCGCGGGCCAGCGGTAGGAGTCGGTGTTGGCCACGTGGCAGCCGCCGGGCACGAGCGGCTCGAACGGCGTGCGCAGGGAGGTGATGCCGGTTGCGCTGAGGGCGCCCAGCGTGGTGCCGTGGTAGGCGACCTCGCGGGCGATGATCTTGCTCTTCTGGGCGTGGCCGGTCAGGCGGTGATACGCACGCGCGAGCTTGATCGCCGACTCGACGGCCTCGGATCCGCCCGAGGTGAAGAAGACGCGGTTGAGGTCGGCCGGCGCGAGCGCGGCGATGCGCGTCGCCAGCTCGATCGCGCGCGGGTGCGCGTAGCTCCAGGTCGTGTAGAAGTCGAGCTCACGCAGCTGCGCCGCGGCAGCCTCGGCGAACTCCGGCCGCCCATGGCCCACGTTGACGCAGTAGAGCGCGGAGAGGCCGTCGAGGTAACGCTTGCCGTCGGCGTCGTAGACGTAGCATCCGTCGCCCGAAACGATGATCGGCACGGGGGCGTGCGGGTCGTTGCCGATTCGCGTGAAGTGCATCCACAGATGGCGGCGGGCCTGCTCAGAGAGGGCGGCGGCCGAGTACGGTCCGCCGTGTTTGACGGCGGTGGTGGCGGTCATTTCTGCTCCATTTTTCTTGATCGTTACTCCGCTCTGTCTACGCTAGCGCTGCCAATCGGTCGGCACAAGCGGCCGAAACGGCTTACTTAGGGGCGTCTCCTTATACCTTCAGTCCAACGTTCGTCGCTCCTTTGGGCTGATCCGCACCTTGCAGCCGGGCTGGCGTCGGTCTAGCTTTCCGCCACCGGCAACGCGAGAGGGAGGGTCGAAGTGGAATCTGCATCGATTGCCGCGCCAACAGCGACGCCGGTCGATCACAGCGCGCCCGGCGCGAAGGGCCTGAAGGCCGACGCGCTCGGCTACATGTCGAACCTCGTGATCGCCGTGGCATCGACGGCGCCCGCCTACAGCCTCGCGACCACGCTCGGGTTCATCGTCGCGGTGCACGGCATCGGCACGCACGCCCCGGCGGTGCTGCTCGTCTCCTTCGTCCCGATCCTCTTCATCTCGGCGGCCTACCGCTACCTCAACCTCGCCGACCCGGACGCCGGGACGAGCTTCGCCTGGGCGACGCGCGCGATGGGACCGCAGATGGGCTGGATCAACGGCTGGGCGATCTTCCTCGCCGACGTGATCGTGATGGCATCGCTCTCTGAGATCGCCTCGGTCTACACCTTCCAGCTCGTCGGCTGGACCTCCGCCTCGACCTCGACGGCGGCGATCATCATCGGCTCGATCGTGTGGATCGCGCTGATGACGTGGATCTGCTACCGCGGAATCGAGCTTTCGGCGCGCATCCAGGCGACGCTTCTAACGACCGAGTGCCTGATCCTCGTGATCTTTGCGGTGGTCGCGTTCGCCAACGTCTACAGCGGCCTGCACGGCTCCTTCAAGCCGCAGCTCTCCTGGTTCAACCCATTCGCCCTCGGCACGACGCCGCTGATCGGGGGCATCCTGCTCGGCATCTTCATCTACTGGGGCTGGGACTCGGGCGTCGCGGTCAACGAGGAGTCCGAGAACCCGGCCGAGGGTCCGGGGCGCGCCGCCGTGCTCTCGACGGTCCTGCTCGTGCTGATCTACATCGTGGTCGCAACCGCCGCCCAGGCCGACGCCGGCACACACTTCCTGGCCAGCAATTCGACCGACGTGCTGAGCCCGCTCGGGACCAGGGTCTTCGGCTCCGGCGTGCTGCAGAAGTTCCTGCTGTTCTCGGTGCTGACATCAGCGTCGGCATCGACCCAGACGACGATCCTGCCGACCGCCCGCACGACGATCTCGATGGCCAACTGGGGGGCGCTGCCGAAGGCCTTCGCGCGCGTGCACCCGCGGTTCCAGACGCCGAGCTTCTCGACGCTGATGATGGGCGCCGTCTCAATCGTCTGGACGGTCGGGCTGCTGCTGACGTCCTCACCGAGCGCGGTTCTCAGCGATTCGATCACCGGCCTCGGCTTCGCGATCCTCTTCTACTACGGCTTCACCGGCCTCGCCTGCGCGATCTACTTCCGCCGCGAGCTCTTCAAGAGCTGGCATCGCGCGCTGCTCGTCGGCCTCGTGCCGCTTGCGGGCTTCGGCGGCATGTTCTACATCTTCGTCAAGTCGTATCTGACCGTCAGCACGCCCGGCTACAACTACTCGGCGCCGATCCTCGGCGTCCAGGTGCCGATCGTGATCGGCATCGGCGGGCTGCTGCTCGGCCTCGTCTTCATGGTCGCCCAGTGGATCTTCATGCCCGAGTTCTTCAAGCGCAGGCCGCAGACCGCAGACCCGGCGATCCTCGAAGCGCACCTCTCGCACGCGCCATCGTGATCGCAGCGAAGCGTCAGCCGCTCGAGAGACCCGTGACGAGATGTTCCGCCACGTGATCGTCGGCATCGACGGCGGCCCGGCCGGTCGGGACGCCGTCGCCGTGGCGCGCCTGCTGATGGCGCCGGACGGGCACCTCGACCTCGCGCATGTCCACGAGCTGAGCCCGGTCCGCGGCGCGAGCGG
>DATNHQ010000005.1:0-5023 GCA_035604915.1 Solirubrobacteraceae bacterium | reverse complement strand
CGTAACTGCGCTCGCCGCTCTCCTCGCCCGCTGCCTGCTCCGTGACGAAAGTCGCGTCGACGAGCCAGTAGGGCTCGGGTACGAAGGCGCGGATCTCCTCCTCGCGACGTGCGATGATCGCGAGCGTCGGCGTCTGCACGCGTCCGAGCGAGACCGCGCCGTCGAAGGAGGAGCGCAACCGGATCGTCGCCGCGCGGGTCGCGTTCATGCCGACGATCCAGTCGGCCTCGGAGCGCGAGCGAGCTGCCTGCTCGAGGCGAGCGAGCTCCGACGCGGGCCGCAGCGTGGCGAAGGCGTCGCGCATTGCGCTGGCCGTCATCGACGAGAGCCACAGACGCCGCACCGGCAGCTCCGAGCCGGCCTTCTCGTAGAGGTAGGCGAAGATGAGCTCGCCCTCGCGTCCGGCGTCGCAGGCGTTGATGACGTCCACGACGTCGTCGCGGTGCAGCTGCGTCGTGACGACCGACATCTGCTTCTTCGATCGCTCGTCGCGCACGACCAGCTTGAAGTGTTCGGGGACGATCGGCAGGTCCGCCATCCGCCAGCGCTTGAACTTCGGGTCGTACTCGTCAGGCTCGGCGAGCTGCACGAGGTGCCCGACCGCCCAGCTGATCACGTGCTCGGGGCCATCGAGGTAGCCCTCGTGCTTCGCGAACGGACCGGGCAGCACGCGCGCCAGGTCGCGCCCGACGGAGGGCTTCTCGGCAATCACGAGTGTTTTCTGCTGGTCCATCGCCCGCAGCGTAGCGCCCCGTGCAGCTCAGCCTGTGCAAGCTTCCGTCGACACCGCACCGCGCAGGCCGGCGATGTCGGCGCGAATCGTGTCGTTGGCGACGCCGTAGCCGCCGTGCTGGCCGGGGTTGGTGGTCGCGGCGAAGACGGTCGTCAGCACCGCGCCCGAGCGGGTCAGCACCGGGCCCCCCGAGTTCCCGGGGCGGATCAGGCCCCGCACCGCGGTCAGCTGCCGCAACAGCGACCCGTGCCCGTAGGCGTCCGAGGTCTGCACGCCCTGTGTGATCCCGATCCGCGCCGGCTCCGCGTCGAACGGGCCGTCCAACGGATATCCGAGGATCACGCCCGGCGTCTGCGCGCGCGGCCGGCGGACCAGGCGCAGCGGCGCTCGCGCGAGCCCCGGCACGCGCAGCACCGCGACATCGTTGCGAGGGTCAAAGCGCACGACGGTCGCGCGCAGCGGCGGCTCGCCGCCAACCTCGACCTCGGTGTCGCTCTCGCCCGCCACCACGTGCGCGTTGGTGACCACCTCCTCGGGGGCCACGACCCAGCCCGAGCCCTCGATACCCAGCCCGCAGGCCGTGCCGACCACGCGCACGACGCTGCGCTCGGCGCGTGCAACCGCGGCGCTCGGCGCCGCGACGCGCGGCGGCGCCTCCACCGGCGCTCCGCCGGCGGCGATCGCCGGCAGCGGGTCGATCCGCGCAAGCGCGTTGAGAACCACGCCCGACGGCGGCAGCAGCTCGTCCAGCTGGCGCAGGATCCTCGAGCCGCGCACCGCCGTGTCGAGCGAGCTCGTTCCGGGCAGCGCCAGCACGACGACGCCCAACAGCCAAGCGATCCCGAGCGCGACGGTGGCGCTGAGCAGCGCGCCGAGAACGCCGTCGAGCAGCCCGAGGAACGGCAGCCGCAGGCCGCGCCGCAGCCGGATGCCGACGCCCTCGAGCCCGAGCGCGAGGATCGCTCCGGCGCCGAGCGCCCCGAGCAGCCCGAAGACCGGGGCATAGGGCGAAGCCGCGCCGGAGGAGAGCAGCGCGTCGGCGACGCGCGTGCCCGCGATCGCTCCGGCGAGGAATCCTGCCAGCGAAAGCACGCCGACGATGAAGCCGCGAAAGTAGCCGGACAGCGCGAACAGCAGCGTCGCCGCGAGGATCAGCCAGTCGAGCGTCGTCATCACGAGCGTCGCGAGCGTACTTCGTAGGCTGTTGCCGGGGCGCGAGCGCCGGGTAGGCTGGCCGGCGTGAGCGCCTCACCGCTCCAGCCCGGCGGCTCGCGCCGGCGGCGACGTGACCGCCGGCCGGCGCTCGCACTGGCCGCGCTGGCGGCGCTGGCGGCTGCTGTCGCCGCCACGCTCGCACTCACGCTCGGCGGTGGCGCGCCCTCGCCGTCACTGCTCGCCGAACGCTACGCCAGGTCCTGGGCGCGCAACGATTGGGTCGCGCTCTACGCCGATTTGTCCCCGCGCTCACGCGCCTCGCTGTCGCCCGCGCGCCTGGCGTCGACCGAACGACGCGACGCCTCGCTCGCGACCGTGACCGGTGCCAGCGTAGGTGTTGCCTCACGAGGAATCGACGGCCGCGTGAGCGTGCCGGTGCGCGTTCGCACGCGCCTCTTTCGCACGCTCTACGAGCACTTCACGCTGTCCATCGCCGGCAGCGCCGGCGCGCCGCGGATCCGCTGGGACGCAGCCGCGGCTTTCCCGGGGCTGCACTCCGGCGAGCGGTTACGACGGGTCGAGACGGCGCCGGCACGCGGCTCGCTGCTGGCGCGCGACGGCACCCCGCTCGCCGCGCTCCCCTCGGCGGCGAACCTGATCGGCAGCGTCGGCCCCGCGAGCGGCGCGCAGCTGAGCGCCCTGCGCTCGGCCGGCTTTCCTCCCAGCACCGCGGTCGGGCTCGACGGCCTCGAGTTGCTCTTCCAGCACGCGCTCGGCGGCAGCCCTGGCGGGGTCCTCTACGCCGGAGGCCGGCTGCTCGCAGCGACGGCCGCACGAGCGGGGACTGACGTGCGGACCTCGATCTCGCCGCCGCTTCAGTCGCTCGCGGTCGGAGAGCTCGGAGCCAGCCTCGGCGGCATCGCGGTGATGGACCCGGCCACCGGAGAGCTCCTCGCAGCAGCGGGCCGGCCGCTGTCAGAGCTCCAGCCGCCCGGCTCGACCTTCAAGATCATCACCCTGACGGGGGTCCTCGAGGCCGGCCTGAGCACGCCGCAAACCGTCTACCCCTACGCGACCTCCACGGTCCTCGACGGCTTCACGCTGCACAACTCGAACGGGGAGAGCTGCGGCGGCACGCTCGCAAACGCGTTCGCGGTCTCGTGCAACTCGGTCTTCGCGCCGCTCGGAGCGCGCCTCGGCGCAAGCCGCATGCTCGCGGCCGCCCAGGCCTACGGCTTCAACGCCCCCTCGCCGATCTCGATCGCGGCCGCAAGCACGATCCCGCCGGACAGCCTCAGCGACGACCTCGCGCTCGGCGACTCAGCGATCGGCCAGGGACAGGTGCTCGCCTCGCCGCTGCAGATGCTCCGCGTCGCCGCGACGATCGCGCTCGTCGGGCGACGGCCGCTGCCGACCTTCTCGCTGGTCGCGCCCCGCCGCTTCCCGCGCGTGATCCCGGTCAGCGTCGCACGCACGGTCCGCGCGCTGATGCGCGACGTCGTCGCCTACGGCACCGGTACGGCCGCCGAGATCCCGGGCGTGCTCGTCGCCGGCAAGACCGGCACCGCCCAGGTGATCACGCCCCAGTGCAACCTGGGGGCGACAGGAGCGAGCGGGCCGAGCGGGCCGAGCGGCGCAACCGGGACCACGCGCTGCCCCACCTTCGACACCAACCCGCGCGACACCGACGCGTGGTTCGTCGCTTTCGCGCCCGAGATCCGACCGCGGGTGGTGGTGGCGGTGCTGCTGCCGAACGACGGCGCCGGCGGCACAAGCGCGGCACCACTCGCCAAGCCGATCATCGAAGCGGCGCTCGGCGCCGGTTGACCCCGCGCGGCGTGGCCGCGTGCGTGTAGATTGGCGCGACCGGGTTTGGTGCCACGAAGTCGTCGGCGCCCGCTCCTCGCGGAGTGTGAGGAGCGTCGAGACCGAGATCCTGGAGAGGGAGGAGCGCCGATGGCCACCACGCAGCCCACACCGTCGCTGGACACGCTGCCCGCGGCGCTCGCGGACTTCACCAACGCACTGGGAGGCGATCGCGTCCTCACCTCGGCCGCCGACCTCGAGACCTTCCGCGACCCGTTCCAGTTTCCAGGGTGGGACGACTACACCGCCTCGGCCGTGCTGATGCCCGAGACGGTCGGGGAGATCCAGGAGATCGTGCGCATCGCCAGCCGCCACGGCGTGCCGCTGTGGACCCATTCGACCGGCCGCAACAACGGCTACGGCGGCCCGGCGCCGCGAGTCAGCGGCTCCGTCATCGTCAGCCTGCGCAACATGAACAAGGTCCTCGAGATCGACGAGGAGCTCGGCTACGCGGTCGTCGAGCCGGGCGTGCGCTGGTTCGACCTCTACGAGGCGATCAAGGCGGGCGGGCACAAGCTGATGCTCTCGATCGCCGACCTCGGATGGGGCAGCATCGTCGGCAACACGCTCGACCACGGCGTCACCTACATGCCCTACGGCGTCGACATGGGCATGCAGTGCGGCATGGAGGTGGTGCTGCCGAGCGGCGAGCTGATGCGCACCGGCATGGGCGCGATGCCCAACAACCGCTCCTGGCACCTCTACAAGCGCGGTCTCGGCCCGACGCCCGACCAGCTCTTCATGCAGTCCAACTTCGGAATCGTCACCAAGATGGGCGTCTGGCTGATGCCGTTCCCGGAGACCTACATGCCCATCTGGGTGCGCGCCTGGCGCGACGACGACGTCGCACCGATGCTCGACACGCTGCGCCGGCTCTCTCTCGACGGCACGATCCGGATGGTCCCGCAGGTCGGCAACACGCTGATCTTCGCCTCGTTCATGTCGCGGCGCGCGGAGTGGTGGGACGGCGAGGGGCCGATTCCCGAGCCGGTGATCGAGCGGATCGCGCGCGAACTGGAGACCGGACGCTGGATGATGCGCGCCGCCCTCTACGGCGACGAGGCGATCGTCGAACACCGCTTCGCGAAGGTCAAGGCGGCGTTCGAGAGCATCCCCGGCGTCGAGGTGTGGGGGACGAAGAGCACGCCGGCGCAGGCGCCCGGGCTCGCGCATCCCGCCGAGCGCACCCAGGCCGGGGTGCCCGATCTCGAGATGAACTTCATGACCGGCTGGTACGGCGGCGAGGGCTCCGGCGGTCACGTCGGCTTC
>DATNHQ010000004.1:0-6854 GCA_035604915.1 Solirubrobacteraceae bacterium | reverse complement strand
CCGACGACCACGACCGGCAACAGCAGCAGGTGGTAGCTGTACATCTGCCCGAAGTTGAGGACGTTGAAGAAGGCGCCCGCGCCGGTGGCGTTGATGCCGTCCTTGGCCTGCGTCGCGATCCACTGCGAGTCGAAGTTCTGCTGTGAGACGTAGCCGGTGAAGGCGGCGACGATCGAGATCAGGAACGAGATCACGCCGGTCATCCAGGTGCGGCTTCGGCCGCCGCGCCAGGCCGCCATGAAGAACTTGGCCCACAGGTGGATGACCATGCAGAAGAAGAACAGCTCGACCGCCCAGAGGTGGATGCTGTTGAAGAAATGCCCAACGCCGGTGTAGTGCCACCAGGCGGGGCCCTTCAGGCCGAGCACGACGCCGGAGCCGATGATGACGGTCAGCGACGCGATCGTGAGCACGCCGAAGATGTAGATCCACGACGACATGTACGCGGGCTGGGAGTCGGGCAGCAGCCGCTCCGGCGGCATCGCGCGGACCCCCCATTCGCGCACGCGCGCGGTCCAGGAGCTGGGCGCGGGCTGCTTGGCGGCGGGGCTCGGGGCGGGCTCGGTCACTGCTCGTCGCCCTCGTGGTGGCGGCGGAAGGGGACGGCGATCGCGGCCGCGAACACGACGATCATGAGCACGATCACGACGAGATTGGACACCGACATCTGGAAGAAATGCCAGTGCACATACGTGGCCGGGTGGTTGAGGTTGACGATCGCCGCGAGGTCCACGTTGGTGGGCGAGGCTAACCAGGCGCCCGTTAGTGGGCATCGTGGCCGGCCACTGCCTGCGAGTAGGTAGTTATCCGCAGGCGGCTGTTTCGCCGCCGGGATTGTACGCGCTGATCCGGCGGCTGCGCAATGCCGGCCACACCGAAGCCACGACGATTGGGCACAATGAGCGGCGTGCCCGCGATCGAGGACGCGCCGGGGCTGGCCGCGCGTCGAAGGCGGCAGGCGCCGGAACGCACGGTCGACGTGGTGCTGCGGGGCGGCTCGACGCTTCAGCTTCGCCCGGTCCGCCCGAGCGACGCCCCGGCGATGCGCGCGTTCTTCGAGAAGCTCTCGCCGGAGTCGATCGGCCTGCGCTTCTTCGGCGTGCCCAACGTCGACTGGGTCACCAAGTGGGCGGTTGACGTCGACCGCGACGACCGCTACGCGCTGGTCGCGACCGCCGGCCCCGAGCACGCGATCGTCGCGCACGGCGCCTACGTTTGTGGCGGCGGCGCCGACCGCGCCGAGGTCGCGTTCGTCGTCGCCGACGCCTGGCAGGGCCAGGGCATCGCGACGATCATGCTCGGACAGCTCGCCGCGGCCGCTGCGGAGGAGGGCATCACGGTCTTCGTCGCCGAGGTGCTGCCCAACAACCACCGCATGATCGACGTCTTTCGCGACAGCGGCTTTCCGATCGAGCTGCGCGGGCGCGGCGACTCGATCGAGGTCCGCTTCCCGACCTCGATCTCCGAGCAGGCGCGGGTCCAGTTCGAGCAGCGCGAGGCGATCGCCGCCGCCGCCGGCGTGCGAACCCTGCTGCACCCCTCCTCGGTGGCCGTGATCGGTCCGTGCGCAAAGCGCGGGACGCTCGGCGGCGAGGCGCTTCACAACCTCCTCGACGGCGGCTTCGCGGGCCAGGTCTTTCCGATCGACGGCGCCGCGCGCAGCGTCGCCGGCTTGCCCGCATTCGCCTCGATCGAGGCCGTGCGTGCGCACGTCGACCTCGCGATCGTCGCCGTCGCGGCGGCGGCCGCCGCCGACGTCGCGCGCGCCTGCGGCACGGCCGGCGTTCGCTCGCTGCTCGTGCTCTCGAGTGGCTTCTCCGACGCCGGCGAGCAGGGCGCGAGACTCCAGCGCGAGCTGCTGTCGATCTGCCGCGAGAGCGGGATGCGCCTGGTCGGGCCCAACAGCCTCGGAATCCTCAACCCGGCGCCGAAGGTTCGCCTGCACGCGACCGTCGCCGGCGCAATGCCGCCGTTCGGGCGTCTTGGCGTGCTGTCGCAGAGCGCCGGGCTCGGTGCTGCGATCATCGAGCTGGCCGGCCGTCGCGGTCTCGGGCTCTCCTCGTTCGTCTCGGTCGGCAACAAGGCCGACATCTCCGGCAACGACCTGCTGCTCTACTGGGAGCAGGACGCCCACACCTCCGTCGCGGCGCTCTACCTCGAGTCCTTCGGCAACCCCCGCCGCTTCGCCCGGATCGCGCGCCGCGTCTCGCGCGCGAAGCCGATCGTCGTCGTCAAGGGCGGGCGCACCCCGGCGGGCGCCCGCGCCGCCGGCTCGCGCGCCGGCGCGCTGCTCTCAGCCTCGGAGGTGACCGTCGGTGCGCTGTTCGAGCAGGCGGGCGTGATCCGCGCCGACACGATCGGCGAGCTCTTCGACGTGGCGTCGCTCTTGTGCGAGCAACCGGCGCCGGCCGGTCGGCGCGTCGCGATCGTCGCCAACGCGGCCGGTCCGGGCGTGCTGGCCGCCGACGCCGCTCATGCCGGCGGCCTCGAGGTAGTCCAGCTGACGTCCCGGCTCAAGCGCGCGCTCCGCGACTTCCTGCCGGCGTCGGCGAGCGTCGAGAACCCGGTCGACCTGCTCGCGTCCGCCGCCGCCGAGGACTACAGCCGCGCGATCGCGGCGCTCGTTGACGCCGCCGCTGCCGACGCGATCCTGACGATCTTCGCGCCGTCGCCATCCTGCGCTGCGGCGGAGGTCGCGCGCGAGGTCCACGCGGCCGCGCGCGCCGCCCCCGATATCACCTTTGCGTCGGTCTACATGGGCTGCGACGGGGGAGTGGTCGCGGCGGACGCGGGCGAGGCACGCGTTCCCAGCTTCGACTTCCCTGAGGAGGCGGCGCGCGCGCTCGCCCACGCCGGCCGCTACGGCAGCTGGCGGGCGCGAGCCCCGGGCGAGGTCGTGCAGTTCACCGACACCCGCCCCGATGAGGCTGCCGCGATCATCGTCGGTGGCCTCGGCGGCGGCGGCGGCTGGCTCGGGCCTGCGGAGGTGGCGTCGCTGCTTGACTGCTACGGCCTGCCGCTGCTCGAGGCGCGCGTCGTCAGCAGTGCCGAGGCCGCCGTCGCGGCCGCCGCTGAGCTGCGCGGCCCCGTCGCCCTCAAGGCGGTCGCCGCGGGCCTCGTTCGCAAGCGCGACGCCGGGGCGTTGCGTCTCGGGCTCGAGACCGGCGCCGAGGTCCGACGGGCGGCCAGCGAGATTCGCGCAGCGGTGACCGCAGCGGGTCATCGTCTCGAGGCGTTCCTCCTGCAGCCGATGGCCACCGGCGGCGTCGAGCTGACGGTCGGCATCGCCCACGACGCGAACTTCGGCCCGGTGATGGTGTGCGGGCCAGCCGACGCCACCGCCGCGCTCCTGCACGACACCGCCGCGCGGATCACGCCGCTGACCGACGTGGACGCGCGCGAGATGCTGCAGTCGTTGCGAAGCTACCCGCTGCTCGTGGGCGGCGGCGGCGGCGCACCGTGCGACCTCGGCGCGATCGCGGACGTGCTGGGACGCCTGAGCGCACTCGTTGAGACGCATCCGGAGGTGGCCGAGCTCGACCTCTCACCGCTGCTGGCCCGCGAACAGGGCGCCGTCGTGATCGACGCCCGCGTCAGAGTCGAGACGCCACCGCCCGCGCAGACGCTGTTGGCGCTGCGTGCATGAGCAGTCGCCACGCAGCGACGATCGGTGCTTTGCCGCTAGCGATCGGTGTGCTTACCCCGTCGCCGCGTCGCCCGCCGGTGCCTACCTTGGGTCTGTGCCCGCGCGTCGACACCACGCACCCTCCGTTCACGGCGAGCCTCCGCGGCGAGCGCCGGCGGACAAGCCGATCAGCGTCGTCCTGGCGGACGACCATGAGCTGATGCGCGCGCGCCTGCGCGGCCTGCTCGAGGAGGACGAGCTGATCGATGTGATCGCCGACACCAACGATTTCGGCGAGGCGGTTCGCTTCGTCTTGCGCAACCGCCCGCGCGTGCTGGTACTCGACCTGTCGATGCCGAGCGGCTCGAGCGTCGAGGCGATTCGCCGCCTGCGCGCGCAGCTGCCGGACACCGAGATCGTCGCTCTCAAGATGGACGCGAACGCTGGCTACGCGCGTCACGCCCTCGACGCCGGAGCGATCGCCTACGTGTTGAAGGACACCGCCGACAGCGAGCTGGCCGAGGCCGTCAGGCAGGCGGCACGCGGCGAGCGTTTCGTCAGCCCGCGCGTCGCCGCAGCGCTAGGAGGCTAGCTGGCCGTCGGCTGAGGGCGGCGCCGCGACGCGCGTCGGCAGCTCGGCCCGCACGACCGTGCCGCCGCCCGCGCTCGAGTCGACGCTCAGCGTCCCGCCGACGAGGAACACGCGCTCGCGCATGCCGGCGAGGCCGAAGCCGGAGGTCTCGGCCTCCGTCGAGAAGCCGTCGCCGTCGTCCTCGATCGCCACCGCCACACAATCGGGGGCGACCGTCACCGCCACGTCAACCTTGCTCGCGTGGGCGTGCTTGACGATGTTGGTCAGCGCCTCCTGCACGAGCCGGTAGACGGTCGTCTCGATCTCGGCCGGAAGGCGCTGGCCGTTGTCGGGGTGCGCGCCCAGGTCGATCGCACTCGTGATCTCGAGGGTGCCGTGGTCGCGCCGGCGCTGGAGCAGCGCCTCCAGCGTCGGGCCCAGGCCGAGCTCGTCGAGCGTCGCCGGGCGCAGGTCGCTGATGATCGCGTGCAGGCTCTCGATCTCGCCCTCGATCTGCTCGATCGCCTCGTCGAGGACCAGCTCGGTCTGCTTGTGGTCACCGCGGCGGCGCGCCGAGGAGAGCAGCAGGCGCAGTGCGCCGAGCCCCTGCAGGGTCTCGTCGTGAAGCTCGCGCGCCCAGCGCGCGCGCTCGGCGTCCGCAGCCGCCATCGAGCTGCGCAGACGCTCCGACTCGACGCTGCGCCGCACCGTGACGGCGTTGGCGGCGCTCGCCGCGAAGGTCGTCATCAGCAGCTCGTCGTCGTCGCTGAACGCGCCGCCGTCCCACGTCCGGTCAAACGCCGCAAGCACGCCGATCGCGTCGCCACGGGCGAGCAGCGGCACCATCAGCGCCGTGTGCGCGTCCGCGACGCCGAACTCGCTCGGCCCGATCCGCAGCCCCGAGGTGGCGTCGATCCGCTGCGGCCGGCGCGCTCGCAGGACCTCGCCGGACGTGGAGTCGGAGATCGGCAGGCGATGACCGCGCATGTCGGCCGCCTCGCCCGCGCTCGCCGTCACGACCAGGTCCGATCC
Organism: Solirubrobacteraceae bacterium; assembly: GCA_035604915.1. GTDB lineage: Bacteria > Actinomycetota > Thermoleophilia > Solirubrobacterales > Solirubrobacteraceae > Palsa-513. Next base: position 1,626 of record DATNHQ010000004.1, on the reverse strand, counting down.
CTCGCGCAACAGGATCACGACGCTGCGCGCGTCGACCAGGGCGCGACCGCGTTTGACGATCAACTCGAGCACGCGGTCCAGCCCGGTGTCGCTGCCCACCGCCGTCGCGATGTCGCGCGTCGCCTCGAGGCCGCGCATGGCGCGGTCCTGCTCCACCCGGCGGCGCTCGCTGACCTGGTAGAGGCGCGCGTTCTCGATCGCGGTCGCCGCGTAGTCGGCGAGGATCACCACTGCCTCCTCGTCGGCCTCGGTGAACTCCCCGTCATCCTTCTCGGTCAGATAGAGGTTGCCCCAGACCGCGCCGCGTAGGACGATCGGCACGCCGAGGAAGCTGCTCATCGGTGGATGGCCCTCGGGGAAGCCGTAGCTGTGCGGGTGGCTGTTGACGTCCGACAGGCGAAGCGGCCGCGGGTCGCGGATCAGCACGCCGAGGACGCCGCGGCCGCGCGGCGGCCCACCTATCTGGGTGCGCGTGTCCTCGTCGATACCGAGCGTGACGAACTGCTCGAGCCCGACCCGCTGCTCGTCGAGGATCCCGAGCGCGGCGTAGCGGGCACCGGTGACCTCGCGCGCGGTCGAGAGAATGCGGTCGAGCACGGCCTGCGGGTCGAGCTCCGCAACGAGCGCGCGTCCCGCCGCCAGCAGGCTTGCCATTCGCACTGAGTCAAGTGCGCTCATCAGCGTTCGCATGGTCAGGATAGCCTCTGGGTCGTGTCCGGCGGCCGGCGCTCGCCTCCCGCTGGGCCGCGGGCGGGCGGGGGAGCCCACGCGCGTTGCTTCGCCGGCGCACCGCCGCGCTACCCCGTCGGGAGGCGTCCGGCGCGGCCGGGGGGCGCGGGCGTTTCGACGCCGCTGGCGCTCGTGGTTAGCCGCGGCTCTATGCGGGTATCTACTGATGCCGCCGCCGCGCGCGGGATCGAAACTCGAAGCACATGGCAGCCGGACCCTCCACAGTCGCCGACGCCGCCGCCAACGCACCGCGGTCGGGCCAGGCAACCGTTCGCAGGCCGGTCAAATACGTCTATGACTTTGCCGAGGGCTCGCGCGAGATGCGGAACCTGCTCGGCGGCAAGGGCGCCAACATCTGCGAGATGACGAGGCTGCTCGGCGCTGATCTCGTTCCCGCCGGCTTCGTGATCACGAGCGAGGCGTGCGTGATCCACATGACCACCGGCGCGGAGCCACCGGAGCTCGAGCGCCAGCTCGCCGAGGCGCTGGAGCGCTTGCAGGAACGGGTCGGGCGGCGCTTCGGAGACTTCGAGGACCCGCTGCTCGTGTCGGTCCGTTCCGGCGCTCGCCGGTCGATGCCGGGCATGATGGACACGGTCCTCGACCTTGGGCTGAGCGATCGTTCGGTCGAGGGCCTTGCTCGCGTGACCGGCAACGAACGCTTCGCGTGGGACTCATACCGGCGCTTCGTGCAGATGTTCGCCAACGTCGTGCGCGGCGTTCCGGGCGACAGGCTCGAGGCGGAGATCTCGGCGTTGAAGGAGCGTCGCGGCGTCCATCTCGACACCGAGCTCGACGTCGAGGCGCTGCGCGAGCTGACCGCGACCTTCAAGCGGCTCTTCCGCGAGCAGACCGGCGAGGAGTTCCCGCAGGAGCCCACGGAGCAGCTGCGCCAGG
>DATNHQ010000003.1:0-39619 GCA_035604915.1 Solirubrobacteraceae bacterium | reverse complement strand
CGCCGTCACCCAGGGCCGTCCCCTGCTGGCGGCCGAGCTCGAGCGGGAGCTTCTCGATCGGCTATGAGCACGACGATTTCCAACGGCGCACCCGAGCTGACCAAGGCGGATTTCCAGTCGGCGGTCGAGACGCGCTGGTGCCCGGGCTGCGGCGACTACGCGATCCTCGCTGCGGTGCAGGGCTTCCTGCCTGAGCTCGGCATCCCGCCGGAGCGGACGGTCTTCATCTCCGGCATCGGCTGCGCGGGGCGCTTCTCCTACTACATGGACACGTACGGGATGCACGGCATCCACGGGCGCGCGCCCGCGCTCGCGACCGGTCTAGCGGGCGCTCGCAGCGACCTCTCGATCTGGGTCGTGACCGGGGATGGCGACGCCCTGTCAATCGGCGGCAACCACCTGATCCACGCTTTGCGCCGTGACGTGCCGGTCAAGATCCTGCTCTTCAACAACCGCATCTACGGGCTCACGAAGGGCCAGGCTTCGCCCACCAGCGAACTCGGCAAGGTGACGAAATCAACGCCGTTCGGCTTGACCGACGCGCCCTTCAATCCGCTCTCGCTGGCGCTCGGCGCCGGCGCGACCTTCGTCGCCCGCACGCTCGACACCGACAAGCGGCACCTGCCGGCGATGCTGCGCGCCGCCGCCGCGCATCCGGGTGCGGCACTCGTCGAGATCTACCAGAACTGCCCGGTCTTCAACGACAACGCCTTCGACGAGCTCACCGACAAGCAGACGCACGACGCGAACGTGATCTCGCTCGAGCACGGCGAGCCGATCCGCTTCGGCACCGAGCGCGAGCGCGGCGTCGTGCGCAACTCAGACGGCGAGCTCGAGGTCGTTGAGATCGAGTCGGTCGGTGAGGAAGGGCTGCTGCGCCACGACGCCCACCGCGAGGATCCGAGCCTTGCGTTCGCGCTGAGCCGCCTCGGCGAGGGCGGAGGCGCCACGCCGATCGGGATCTTCCGCGCCGCCCCGCGCGCGAGCGCCACGCCCCAGCTCGTCGAGGAGCTTCGCAGCGCCCACGCGAGCTTCGGCGTGTCGGACCTCGCGGCGTTGCTGCAGGCCGGCGACACCTGGTCCGTCGGCGCCTGAGCGCCGCCGATGGCACTCGAAGCGCAGGCGCCGGCGCTCGAGCTCGCGCCGCACATCTACGCCGTGGGGCGCGAGAAGATTCGCGAGTACGCCCGCGCGGTCGGCGAGACGAACCCCCTGCACCTCGATCTTGACGCGGCTCGCGCCGCCGGGCACCCGGACCTCGTCGCGCCGCCGATGTTCGCCGTCGTCTACTGCGGCGCGGCGATCGAAGCGGCGCTGTTTCACCCCGAGCTGTCGATCGACTTCGAGATGCTGCTGCACAGCGGCCAGGAGTTCGAGTGGGGGCCGCTCGTCGTCGCTGGCGACGAGATCGCCACCTCGGTTACGCTCGCCGAGGTCTCCGAGCGGATCGGCATGACGTTCTACGTGTTCGAGTCCAGCTCGCGCAACCAGCGCGGCGAGCTCGTCTGCTCCGGTCGCTGGACCGAGGTCGTGAGGCCGCGCCAGTGAGCGGGCGCCTGCAGCCGGGCGACGAGCTGCCGGCCCTCGCGGTCACGCCCGACCGCTACGCCAGCGCGCGCTACGCCGGCGCCTGCGGCGACTTCAACCCGATTCACATCGACGATGAGTTCGCGCGCGCGGTCGGCCTGCCGGGCAGGATCCTCCACGGCCTCTACACGATGGCGCTGCTCGCGCGCGCCCAGACCGAGGCACTCGGCGGTCCCGGGCACCTAAAACGACTGGCGGTCCAGTTCCGCGGCGTCGCCCTGCCAGAGCACGAGATCGTCATCGAGTCGGTCGTCAAGGAGGTTGACGGGCTGCGCATTGTGGTCAGCGCGAACGCCCGCCAGCAGGACAAGGCAGTCATCCGGGGCGCGAGCGTCGAGCTCGAGGCCTGAAAGCGGCGCCACCCGGGTCCGGCACCTTCGTAGAATCGAAGGAAGATGCTCACTCCGCGTCAAGAGACGATCCTCCGCAAGGTCGTGCAGAGCTACGCCGAAACCGGCCAGCCGGTCGCATCGAAGGCGCTCGCAGCCGATCCGAGCTTCGACTGTGGTCCCTCGACGATCCGCTACGAGCTCGCGCAGCTCGAGGCCCACGGGCTGCTCGCGCACCCGCACACCTCAGCCGGGCGGCTGCCGACCGATGCCGGCCAGCGCTACGTCGTCGACCGCCTGCTGGCGTCGTCCGAGCCGCGCGCCGCCGTCGCGACCCTCGATTTGACCGCGGCGCGCCGCGAGCTCGACGACGCGCTGCGAGTGACGACAGAGAAGCTGTCGGAGATCACCAACCTGCTCGCGGTCGCGACAGCCCCGGCGCTCGACTCGGCGACGATCCACCGCATCGAGGTGCTGACGCTGCAGCCGAGCGTCGTGATGGTCGTGATCATCACCTCCGCCGGTGGCGTCTCCAAGTACGTCGGCGCCTTCGAGGAGCCGATCGACCCCGGCCTCGTCGCCTGGGCCGGCGAGTATCTCAACGAGCGCGCCGGGGGGCTGCCGCTGGGCGCGCGGATGCTGCTCGGCCGCCTCGCCGACCACGAGCTCAGCGCGCGCGAGCGCGACTTCATCGGTCGCCTCGAGCCGGCCTTCGCGCAGCTTCAGAGCGGCGGCGAGGACGTCCTCTTCGTCGACGGCACCTCGCGGCTGCTGGGCGCCCAGCGTTTTGCCGACGCCGCCGACGCGGGCCAGCTGATCGCCCTGCTCGAGCGTCGCGTCGCGCTGCTCGAGGTGATGCGCCGCGCGCTCAGCGAGCCCGGCATCTACGTGCGCATCGGCACCGAAAACGAGGTCCCCGGCCTGCAGTCGCTGTCGGTCGTCGCGAGCGGGTACGGCCTCGCACAGCGCCGGCTCGGCACGGTTTCGGTGATCGGACCGGTGCGGATGGACTACGCCGTCGCGATCGACACCGTGCGCGCCGTCGCCCGCCAGCTCTCGCGCTTCGTGCAGGACGTCTATTGATGGCGCGCCCTGCTACCCCGCGCGACCCCTACGAGGTGTTGGGCGTCCCGCGCAGCGCCGACGACACGCAGATCAAGAAGGCTTTCCGCACGCTCGCGCGCGAGCTGCACCCCGACGTGAACACCGAGGACCCGGACGCCGAGGAGAAGTTCAAGCAGGCCGCCGAAGCCTACGAGATCCTCTCCGATCCGGAGCGGCGGGCGACCTACGACCGCTTCGGCCACGAGGGGTTGCGCTCCGGCGGCTACCAGCCCAACTTCGACCAATTCGGCTCGCTCAGCGACCTCTTCGAAGCCTTCTTCGGCGGCGCCGGGGGCGGCATCTTCGGCGGCGGCGGCGGCCGCGGGCCCGCGCCCGGCGGCGACGTCGGCAGCGAGCTCGAGCTGGACCTCGCACAGGCGGCTGCCGGCGGCCCCTTCGCCGTCAGCTACGAGGCGGTCGTGCGCTGCGAGCATTGCCGCGGCAACGGCGCGGAGCCGGGCACGCCGATCGAGACCTGCGAGAAATGCGGCGGCAGCGGACGCCTGCAGGGGGTCACGCGGACACCGTTCGGCCAGGTCATGCGCACCGTCGTCTGCGACGCCTGCGGCGGCGACGGCCGCGTCGCCGCGAATCCCTGCGCCGAGTGCCGCGGGCGCGGGCGAGTCGTATCGCAACAGACCGTCACCGTCGAGGTGCCTGCCGGAATCGCCGACGGCCAGCGCGTGCGGATTGGCGACCGCGGACACGTCGGCGAGCCCGGAGCCCCGTCCGGTGACCTCTACGTGCTGATTCGCGTGCGCGAGGACGAGCACTTCGTGCGCGACGGCGACGACCTCGTCACCGCACTCGACGTGCCGGCTCCGCTGGCCGCGCTCGGCGCAAGCTTCGAGGTGCCGACGCTCGCTGAACCGGCGACCGTCGTGGTCGCGCCCGGGACCCAGCCCGGCGAGGTGATCGTGCTGCGCGGCAAGGGCATGCCGCGTCTGCAGCGCCACGGCCACGGCGACCTGCGCGTCGTCGTCAACGTGCAGGTCCCGCGCCGCCTGACCGAGGAGCAGCGGGCACTGCTCGAGCAGTTCGCCGCGACGATCACGCCCGAGAACCTGCACGCGGACGAGTCGGTGTTCGCCAAGCTGCGCCGCGCCCTGCGCCCCCACCACCACCAGTGATCCGCCTCGCCGTTCGCGTCGCGCGCGAGCACGCGGCGGGCGCGCTTGCCGAGTTGCTGGCGTTCTCGCCCGCCGGGGTCGAGGAGCTCGACGGCGCCGGCGACACGATCGAGTACGTGCTCTACGGCGCCGCCGGAGAGCTGCCGGCACTGCCGGCGCTGCGCGCCAGTGTCGGCGCTGCGCTGGTCGAGGTCTCAACCAGCGAGATCGCGGATGACTGGGACACCCGCTGGCGGTCGTTCCACCGCCCGGTCGTGGTGTCGGGCCGCCTCTACGTGCGCCCGCCCTGGCACGCGCCGGCGGCCGACGAGGCCCTGATCGACCTCGTGATCGACCCCGGTCAGGCGTTCGGCACGGGCTCGCATGCGACCACGCGGCTATGTCTCGAGTTGCTGGTGGAGCTCGCCGAGAGCGGCGGCGCCGACGGGACGCTGCTCGACATCGGCACCGGCTCCGGGGTACTCGCGATCGCCGCCGCCAAGCTCGGCTTCGATCCGGTGCTCGCGATCGACCACGAAGCGGAGTCGGTCCTCGCCGCGCGCGACAACGCGCGCGCCAACGGCGTCTCACTCGACGTGCGCCGAGCCGACCTGGGCGTCGATCAGCTGCCGCCGGCACGCGTGATCACGGCGAACCTGTTGCGGCCGCTGCTGCTCGAGCTTGCAGCGAGGCTGCGCACGCCGCCGCGCGCGCTGATCGCTTCGGGCCTGCTCACCGAGCAGGTCGACGAGGTGGCGCGCGCCTTCCGCGAGCGCCATGGCCTGCGCGAGCGCTCCCGCCGCGGCGAGGGAGAGTGGGCGGCATTGCTGCTCGAAGGCGGCTGAGCCCGCGTATCCTTAGGAATCGGATGAGCATCACCGAAGATGTCAAGGGCGACCTCGTGGTCGCGATGAAAGCCGGCGAGAAGGACCGCGTCGCAACGCTGCGCCTGGTCCTCTCAGAGCTTCAGAAGGCCGCCAAAGATGGCTCCGCGGACGAGCTCGCGGTGATGCGGCGCGAGCGCAAGCGCCGCGCCGAGGCCGAGCAGGCGTTCCGCGACGGCGGCCGCGGCGAGCTGGCTGACGCGGAAGCCGCGGAGGCGCGGATCATTGCCGCCTACCTGCCCGCCGAGCTCGACGACTCGGCGCTTGCGGCGCTTGTCGCGCGGGCCGTCGCGCAGACCGGGGCCGAGTCGACGAAGGATCTCGGCAAGGTGATGAGCGTCGTGATGGCCGAGGTCGACGGCCGCGCCGACGGCAAGCGCGTCTCCGAGCAGGTGCGAGCGGCGCTCGGGGCCGCGTGAGACGCCAGTTCGAGCTCTCCAACGACCTCGCGGCCTCGCTCGCGGGCGATCACGACGCGATGCTGAAGGCGCTCGAGCAGCGGCTCGCGGCGCGCGTCTTCCTGCGCGGAAACCTGCTGACGCTCGACGGCGAGCCCGCGGCGCTTGACGCCGGCGCGCGCGTGATCGCCGAGCTCGGCGCGCTGGTGCCGTCCGGGCACCCGCTCGACGAGGCGACGCTGCACGCCGTGATCGGCGTGCTCAACGCCGACAGCGCGCCGTCGGCGGTGCTTGACGACGTGATCTGGCGCCACCGCGCGACCCGCGTCGCGCCCCGCACGATCGGCCAGAAGCGCTACGTCGACTCGATCCGAAAGAACACGATCAGCTTCGGCATCGGCCCCGCCGGCACCGGCAAGACCTTCCTCGCCGTTGCGCTCGCGGCGGCGGCGCTCAGCCGCAAGGAGGTCAATCGGATCATCCTGACGCGGCCGGCGGTCGAGGCCGGCGAGCGCCTCGGCTTCCTGCCGGGCGACCTGATGGCGAAGATCGACCCCTATCTGCGGCCGCTGTTCGACGCGCTCCACGACATGATCGACCCTGAGAAGGTCTCCCAGCACCTCGAGCGCGGCGTGATCGAGGTCGCGCCGCTGGCGTTCATGCGCGGGCGCACGTTGAACGACTCCTTCGTGATCCTCGACGAGGCGCAGAACACCACGCCGGAGCAGATGAAGATGTTCCTCACGCGGCTCGGCTTCGGCTCCAAGATGGTTGTCACCGGCGACGTCACCCAGGTCGACCTGCCGCGCGAGCAGCAGTCCGGTCTGGCCGTGGTCTCGGAGATCCTCGGCGAGATCGAGGGCGTCGAGTTCGTGCGCCTCGGCGGCGAGGACGTTGTGCGCCACCGCCTCGTGCAGCGGATCGTCGAGGCCTACGAGGAGCACTCGCAACGCTCGGCGCCCGAGATCGCCGCGGCATCGCGCGCCCGCACCGGCTGATGCTCGAGCTCGAGATCGTCGGCAGCGCGCCGCTGCCCGCGAAGGAGATCGCACGGCTGGCGACGCTCGCCGCCGCGAGCGCGGGCGTTGACGACGGCCACCTCGCGATCGAGTTCGTCGACGCCGCGCGGATCCGCGAGCTCAACCGTGAGCACCGCGACCGCGACGCGCCAACCGACGTGCTGTCGTTCCCGATCGACGGCGCCGAGGAGCCGCCCGCCGGTCCCCGCGAACTCGGCGACGTGGTGATCTGCCCCGAGCACACGATCGAGCTGCGCGAGGCGGTCGTCCACGGCGTCCTTCACCTCGTCGGCATGGACCACGAGGCCGACGACGGCGAGATGCTCGCGCTGCAGCGCGAGCTCTTGAGCTGGTGACGCGCGCCGGCTTCGTCGCGCTCGCAGGACGGCCGAACGTCGGCAAGTCGACGCTGACCAACGCGATCGTCGGCGCCAAGGTCGCGATCGTCTCAGACCGCCCACAGACCACCCGCCGTGCGATTCGCGGCGTCGCCACCGGTCCGAGCTGGCAGCTCGTGTTGATCGACCTGCCGGGCGTCCAGCGTCCGCGCGACGCGCTCACACAGCGGATGGCCCGGCGCGTCAGCCTCGAGCTCGCCGACGCCGACGCGGCGCTGATGCTGCTCAACGGTGAGGAGGCCGTCGGGCCCGGCGACCGCTTCATCGCCGCCGCGCTCGCCGCCTCGCCCGGCCCGGTGACGGTCGCCGTCAACAAGGTCGACCGCCTGAGCAAGAGTCGTCAGGCGGAAGCCCTGCTCGCAGCCGCCGAGATCGCTCCGCCGGCGGCGGAGATCTTCCCGGTCTCCGCGCGCAGTGGCGAGGGAGTGCAGGCGCTCGTGCGTCACCTCATCGCCCAGCTGCCGGAGAGCCCGTTCCTCTACCCGTCCGCCCAGCGCTCCGACCTCGCCCGCGAGGAGCAGCTGGCCGAGCTGATCCGCGAGCAGGTCCTGCGGCGCACGTTCCAGGAGCTGCCACACGCGATCGGCGTGGTCATCGAGGAGATCGCCCCCGACGAGCGTGACGACGCGCTGACGCGCGTGGACGCCCTGATCTGGGTCGAGACCGAGTCCCAGAAGGCGATCGTGGTGGGCCGCGGCGGGCGCATGATCAAGGCGATCGGCACCGCCGCCCGGCGTGAGCTCGAGCGCGAGCTCGACGGCCGCGTGCACCTCTCGCTGATCGTGCGCGTGCGCCGCCACTGGCGCGCCGACGACGGGCTACTCGATCGCCTGGGCATCGAGTAGCGCGCGGCGCGGCTACGATCGTCGGATGCACGCGCAGGAGCAAGCGATCACCAGCGAGGGCGAACTGCGCGGCCGTTTCGACGAGCCCTCCGCACGCGCCCTCGCAAAGGATGTTGGCCGGCTCGATGAGATGTGCGTCAGGCTGATCGCCGCCTCTCCGTTTGTGGTGATCGGCAGCGCCGATGCGCAGGGCCGCGCCGACGTCTCCCCGCGCGGCGGGCCGCCCGGCTTCGTCACCGTGCTCGACGAAGGCCACCTCGCGATCCCCGACGCGACCGGCAACAACCGCCTCGACACGTTCGCCAACGTGATCGCAGGCGGCCGCGTCGGGCTGCTCTTCCTGATCCCCGGCCGCGACACGACGCTGCGCGTCAACGGCCGCGCCTGGGTCAGCGCCGAGCCGAGCCTGCTCGAGCGCCTGCCGGCGGTCGGCAAACCGCCGCGCGCCGCGATCGTGGTGGCCGCCGAGGAGGTCTACGCGCACTGCCCGAAGGCGTTCATCCGCGCGCGCCTGTGGGACCCCGCGAGCTGGCCCGATCCCGCGACGCTGCCGAGCTCCGCCGAGGTGACGCGCGCACACCTCGGTGACCCGGCGCTGACCGTCGAGGAGATCGAGGCCACCGAGCGCGAGAGCCTGCGCCACCGCCTCGCCTGAGACAATCAGGCGATGGACTCCGAGATCGCCTACGACGAGCGCGGGCTCGTGCCCTGCATCGTGCAGGACTGGGGAAGCGGCGAGGTGCTGACGCTCGCTTACATGAACGCGCTGGCGCTGGAGCGCACGCGCGCCACCGGCGAGCTTCACCTCTGGAGCCGCTCGCGCGAGGAGCTCTGGCACAAGGGCGCGACCTCCGGCAACACGCAGGCGGTGCGGGCGCTGCGGATCGACTGCGATGGCGACGCGCTGCTGGCGCTCGTCGAGCCCGCCGGCCCGGCCTGCCACACCGGTGAGCGCACGTGCTTTCACCGCGGCGAGCTCGAGCCGCCGGCGCCGCACGAGGTGCTGCCGGCACTCGAGCGCACGCTCGAGCAGCGTGAGCTCGAGCGTCCCGCGGGCTCCTACACGGTGGCGCTGCTCGATGACCCGCCGCGCATCGGCGCGAAGGTGATGGAGGAGGCCGACGAGGTCGCGCGCGCCGCGCGCGAGGAGAGCGACGAGCGCGTCGACGAGGAGGCCGCCGACGTGATCTATCACCTGCTGGTGCTGCTGCACAGCCGCCGCCGCCGCCTGCGCGACGCCGAGCGGGTCCTGGATGCGCGTCGACGTTAGCCCGACGCTCGAGGAGGTGGCCGCGCTCGCCCGCGACCACAACCTGATCCCGCTGCGCCACGAGTTCGTCGCCGATTGCGAGACGCCGGTGTCGGCGTTCCTGAAGCTTCGCGGCGAGGGCCCGGCCTTTCTGCTCGAATCCGCCGAGCAGGGCAAGCGCTTCGGGCGCTACTCCTTCATCGGCTTTCGCCCGCGCGAGGTGCTGCGCTGGAACCTGGGCGACGGCGGCGACCCCTACGCGCTCGCCGCCGCGGCGGTGGGGCGCTACTCGCAGGCCCGGCTCGAGTGGCTGCCGCCGTTCTCAGGCGGCGCCGTCGGCTACTTCGGCTACGACCTCGTGCGCAGTGTGGAGCCGCTCGCGCAGCCGGGGCCGGATGCGCTCGGCCTGCCTGACATGGCGCTGATGCTCAGCGACCTGCTGGTGATCTTCGACAACCTCAAGCACACGGTCATGATCCTCGCCAACGTCAACCTCGACGCCGGCGTCGACGCGCCCGCCGCCTATGCCCTGGCGGCGCGCGCGATCGAGGAGGTGCGCGAGCGCCTCGCGCTGCCGCTGCCGGCAGTCGAGCCACGGCCGCTGCGGCCGCTGCCTCAGTTTCTCTCGAACATGACGCGCGAGCGCTTCGAGGGGATCGTCGAGCGGATCATCGAGTACATCCACGCCGGCGACGCCTTCCAGGTCGTGCCCTCGCAGCGCTGGTCGGCGCCGGTCGAGGTCAGCGCCTTCTCGATCTACCGCGGCCTGCGCGCGGTCAACCCGAGCCCGTACATGTACTTCCTCGACTTCGGCGACTTCCAGGTGTCGGGCGCGAGCCCGGAGCCGCTGATCACGGTGAGCGGGCGCGAGGTGACGACGCGCCCGATCGCGGGCACGCGGCCGCGCGGAGCCGACATGCTCGAGGACGAGCGACTGGAGGCCGAGCTGCTCGCCGACGAGAAGGAGCGCGCCGAGCACATGATGCTCGTCGACCTCGGCCGCAACGACCTCGGGCGGGTCTGCGAATACGGCACCGTCAAGGTTCAGACGCTGATGGCCGTCGAGCACTACTCGCACGTGATGCACCTGGTCAGCGCCGTCTCCGGGCGCCTGCGCGAGGGCGTCGGCGCGATGGATGCGCTGCGCGCGACGTTGCCGGCGGGCACGCTCTCGGGTGCGCCGAAGGTGCGGGCGATGCAGATCATCGACGAGCTCGAACCGGTCAAGCGCGGTGGCTACGGCGGCGCGATCGGCTACCTCAGCTACGACGGCGACCTCGACACCGCGATCCACATCCGCACCGTCGTCGTCAAGGACGGCGTCGCTCACGTGCAGGCCGGCGGCGGCACGGTCGCCGACGCCTCGCCGCCGCGCGAGTTCCTCGAGTCCGAGTCCAAGGCGAAGGCGGTCCTGCGTGCGATCGAGCTCGCCGGCCAGCAGGTGGACTGGGAGTAGGCTCAAGGGGAACGCGCGGCAGCGGGCGGCGTATTGACTGTTCAGGCGCCGTCGTAGAGAATGACTGAACACCAAAGCGGAGGTGCAGGCGGCATGGCAATCGCGTCACGCGGGGCGAAGATGGCGGTCGACTGGGAGCAGCGCGTCGATTTCAATCGGCTTCGCAGCCACCGGCTGGCCAATGCCAAGGCGTCGTTGCAGGCGTCGGATCTGGGAGCGCTGTTGTTGTTCGATCCGAACAACCTGCGCTATGTGACGAGCACCGCGATCGGCACCTGGGAGCGCGACAAGAACATCCGCTTTGCGCTGCTGTTTCGCGAGGACGATCCGATCCTCTGGGACTTCGGCTCGGCCGCCAAGCACCATCAGCTGTACTGCCCGTGGCTGCCGGAGACGAGCTGGCGCGCGTGGGTGCCGCCGATGCGCGGCGCGATGCCTGACTCCACCGGCGTCCCCGACGACCTCGCCGAGCTCGTCGCCCGCGAGCTGACCGAGCGCGGCCTCGCCGGTGAGCCGATCGGCACCGACGTGCCCGACATGACGACGATCCTCGCGCTCCAGCGCAAGGGCATCCACCTGACCGACTCCCAGCCGATCATGCTCGACGCGCGCCGCATCAAGAGCGAGGACGAGCTGGCGCTGCTCGACCAGGCCGCCGGCATCGTCGACGCGGTCTACGAGGAGATCTACGAGATGCTGCGCCCCGGCATCACCGAGAACCGCGTCGTCGCCGCGGCCATGAAGCTGCTGTTCGAGCTCGGCTCCGAGCATGTGGAGGCGATCAACGCGATTTCCGGCGATCGCTGCGCGCCGCATCCGCACACCTTCGCCGACCGCCTGCTGCGCCCCGGCGATCAGGTTTTCTTCGACATCATCCACGCCTTCAACGGCTACCGCACCTGCTACTACCGCACCTTCAACGTCGGCTACGCAACCCCGGCGCAGCTCGACGCCTACCGCCGCTGTCGCGAGTGGCTCGACGCCGCGATCGACCTCGTCCGCCCCGGTGTGACGACCGACAAGATCGCCGCCGCCTGGCCGGAGGCGAAGGAGCTCGGGCTGCCGGATGAGCGCGCCGCCTTCGGGCTGCAGTTCGGCCACGGCCTCGGCGTCGGCCTCTACGAGTCGCCGATGATCTCGCGTCTGCACTCCTTCCGCGACCCGGTCGAGCTCGAGGTCGGGATGGTCTTCGCGCTGGAGACCTACTGCCCGGCGAAGGACGGCCGCTCGGCCGCGCGGATCGAGGAGGAGGTGATCGTCACCGCGGACGGGCCGGAGGTGATCACGCGCTTCCCGGCCGACGAGCTGCTGATCGCCGGCAAGGCCTACGTGCGCGGGGCCGACTTCCCCGTCGCGCACGGCAACGGCAAGGCGGCGGTGGAGGCGGCAGCGGCCACCACGCCGACGCCGCGCTGAGCGGCCAGGCATGATTAGCGCGATGGAGCGACCGACACGATGAGCGCCGTCGAGAACGAGGTGGAGGTCGGCGCGGCCTCCCACGAGGCGGAGCTGCAGCTCGACCTCTACCGGCAAATGCTCACTATCCGCCGCGTCGAGGACCTGATCCAGGCGCTGTTCCTGCGCGGCGACGTCTACGGGACGACGCACCTGTACTCGGGCCAGGAGGCGGTGGCGGTCGGGTTCGCGAGCGCGCTCGAGCCAGACGACCGCGTCGCCTGCACCTACCGCGGCCACGGCCACGCGCTCGCCCGCGGCCTCGCCCCGGAGGCGCTGGTCGCCGAGCTGCTCGGACGCGAGACCGGCGTCAACGGCGGCCGCGCCGGCTCGATGAACGTCGTCGACCTCGACCACGGCCTGATCGGCTGCTTCGGCATCGTCGGCGGCAGCATTGCGGCGGCGACCGGCGTCGCGCTGGCGTTGCGCGGCAGCGGCCGCGTCGCGGTCGCCTACTTCGGCGACGGCACCGCCAACCAGGCCTACTTCTTCGAGTGCCTCAACTTCGCGAAGGTCCTCTCGCTGCCGCTGCTGTTCGTGTGCGAGAACAACGGCTACGGCGAGTACACGCCGATGGCGGCGTCAACCGCCGGCGAGATAACGGCGCGCCCGCAGGCGATGGAGATCCCGACCCACGTCGTCGACGGGATGGACGTCCGCGCGACGCGGCGCACCGCGCTCGAGGTCGTCGCGACGATTCGCGGCGGCGGCGGGCCGGTCTTCGTCGAGGCGCGCACCTACCGCTTCGTCGGGCACTCGCGCAGCGACCCGGGGCGCTACCGGCCCGAGGGCGAGCTCGCGCAGTGGCAGGCGCGCGACCCGCTCGAGCTGTCCCGTGCGTGGCTGGCGGAGCACCTCGAGAACGGCAGCGACCGCGTCGCGCATGTCGACTCCGAGGTGGCCGAGCTGCTCGCCACATGCGAGGCGAATGCGCTCGCGGCGCCGTTCCCGACGCCCGCTCCGAGCTCGGAGTTCAAGGTCTGAACCGGGGTTCGCGCGGCTCTGAAATGCCCCTGCGGGTTGACTCAGAGTGCACGCGGGATTGACTGATAGCGCCAGCGCGCTTGCAAACGCGTGCGCACGTGTTTGACAGGGCGCTAAGGATTGCTTAGCGTCTGCGGCCGCGCGCGGAGAGCTGTTGTGAGAGGGAGGGCCGTTGTGAAATCGATCCCGGAGCGGGATTCTTGGTATGGGTCGGTCGCCGCCGCGCACGCCGGGGCGGCGCTGTGCCACGCCGCCGCGGCGGGTCCCCGCGCGCGCTCGACGCCTCCGCCGGCAACCGACGCGACGACGACGCGGCCGATCGACTGTGGCTGCACCAACGGGTAGGGAAGACGAGCCCGCTTGGTCACACGCGGCGCCTGTGACCCCGAGCGCCGGGGGTCCGCCGCGCGGATCGCTGGCGACGCTCGGACGCCTGCACCCGCCTCGCTATTCGGCGATCTGGGTGGCGACGGCGCTGCTCTTCGCGATCAGCCCGCTGCTTGCGTCCAACAGCCTGAGCAAGAGCGCGCTGCTCTCGATGCTGCCGTTCGCGTCGATGCTGGCGGCGGCGGCGATCGGGCAGACGCTCGTGATCCAGCAGCGCGGGCTGGACCTGACCGTGCCCGGCATGATCCTGCTGACGACGGTCATCATCACCCAGCACGCCGGCGGTTCGAACGCCGGGCTGCCGGTGGCGATCCTGCTCGTCGTGCTCGCGTGTGCTGCGTCGGGTGTCGTCAGCGGGCTGGCGATCACGCAGTTCGGGATCACGCCGCTGATCGCCACACTCGGCGTCAACGCGCTGCTGATGGGAACCGTGTACCAGCTCACCAGCGGTCAGGCGACCGGGTCGAGTCCTTCGACGCTCACAAGCTTCGCCGCCCACAAGACGCTCGGCGTTCCCAACACGGCGATTGTCGCGCTGATCGCGGTGATCGTCGTCGCCGTGCTGATCAGGGCGACGGTTCCCGGCCGTCGCTTCGTCGCAGTCGGCGCCAGCGCGGCCGCGACGCACGCAGCCGGCATCCGCGTGAGCAGCTACGTGATAGCCACCTATGTGAGCGCAAGCCTCGCCTACGGCCTTGCCGGGATCCTCATCGCCGGCTACTTCCCGACGCCCGGGCTGGGCGCCGGATCAACCTATCTGTTGCCGACGATCGCGGCGGTGGTGCTCGGCGGAACCTCGCTCGCGGGCGGCACCGGAAGCGTCGTGGCGACCGCGGTCGGAGCCGTGTTCCTGACCCAGCTCGGTCAGGTGCTGACGGCCAACGGCGCAGCCGAGTCGATTCAGTTCATCATCCAGGGCTCGATCATCGCGCTCGGCATGCTGCTGCGGGTCGTGCCCTGGCAGCGGCTTTGGGCGCGCCGCGGCGCGCGCCCGAGCGCACCCGTCATCCAGAGTGCCACTGCGGGAGCGACCCCGGAGCACGACCGATGAGGCGCGCGATCGTCCTTTCAAACGTTGCGGCCATCCACCGGTGTCACTTACCCCGCGCCGGCGGTGGCAAAGCGCATCGCGGCAGCGACTCGCTCGCTGCCGCGCCACCCACAACAAGCAAATCTCGGGGTTGAGGAGGCAGAGATGAGAAGGGTCCAGAAACTCGCTCCGGCGGGTCGAATGCGGAAGCTCGCCCCGATCGCCGTGGCGCTCGTCGCGCTCGTGGCGGCGGCGGCGGCGCTGGCGGCGACGAAGTGGCCGACCCAGGCCCAGGAGGTCGCCACATCGGGAATCAACAAGAGCATCAAGTTCTGCGGCACCAAGCCGATCACGCTGGCGGTCGAGGACGGACTGGGCCTCAACGCCTGGTCAGCGGAGTCCTACGCGGCGGTCAAGTCGACCGCGGCGCAGTGCAAGAACGTCAAGGTGATCACCACCGAGGGCAGCTACATCCTCTCGCAGGAGATCGCCAACATCAACTCCGCCGTTGCTCAGGGCGCCAACGCGATGACCCTGATTCCGGACTCCGGCGCGCCGCTGCTGCCGGCGATCCAGGCGGCCACAAAGGCCGGCGTGAAGGTCGTCACGTGGGGCGCCGACGCTGGCGCCGTCAACGGACAGGACGACGTCGCCTACGTCGATTGGAACGACGGCTATGCCGGCACCGTCTGGGCGCAGTGGATGGTCAAGGCGCTGAAAGGTCACGGCAACGTGATCTACACCGGTGGCCCCGCGGGCAACCCGGTCGGTGCGGACCAGCTCGCGGCGATCGTCAAGGTGTTTGACAACTACCCGGGGATGCACCTGCTCACAGGTAACACGTCATGGCCTGTGACCAACTGGGATCCGGCGACGGCTGGGACGATCACCGCGTCGCTGCTCTCGCAGTACCCGAAGATCGACGGGATCATCTCCAACTACGGCACCGACGCGCTCGCGAGCGCGCAGGCGTTCCAGAAAGCCGGGCGCAAGCTCGTGCCGATCGCGACGCTCGACGCCAACGGGCTCTCCTGCCTCTACAAGTCGAAGAAGGTGCCGCTGGAGTCGATCTCCTCGCGCAACTGGCTCGGGCGGATCGCGGCCCGCAAGGCGATCGCCGCGGCAGAGGGCCTGCCAAACCTCGAGCCGAACATCTACAACCTGCCCTCGTGGGAGGACACGCTGGCCGGCAAGCCCTACCAGTGCAATCCGAGCGCGGCGCCGGACTTCTATCCCTCCAACAAGCTCACGACTGCGCAGATCAAGCAGTTCGGTGGGAACAGCTAAGTAGGTCACAGTGGCTTCCCCCGCCGTTGTTCTTCGCCTGCGCGACGTCGTCAAGACGTTCCCGGGCGTCGTCGCGCTCAAAGACGTGACGTTCGAGGTGCTCGCGGGCGAGGTGCACGCGCTCGTGGGCGAGAACGGCGCTGGGAAGTCGACGTTGATGGCGGTGGCAGCCGGCTCGACCGTCCCCGACTCGGGGGCGGTCGAGATCGGCGGCCAGCCGCTCGCAAGCGCTTCGCCCTCCGATGCCCAGGCGCTCGGCCTCGGCATCGTCTACCAGCACCTCTCGATCCTCGAAGACCTCACGGTGATCGAGAACATGGTCTTTGCGATGCCCGCGCCGCTGCGTCCGCCGATGGCGCGCGCGAGCGCGTGGACGCGCGAGCGGCTCGCTGCGGTCGGCGCCGACATCGATCCTGCTGAGCGCGTCAGCGACCTCAGCACCGCCAACCGCCAGCTCGTCGAGATCGCCAAGGCGCTTGCGCTCGACGCCAAGGTGCTGATCCTCGACGAGCCGACGGAGTCGCTCACGCGTGTCGAGAGCGAGCGGCTGTTCGAGAACATCCGCTCGATCCGCGACAAGGGCACCGCGGTCGTCTACATCTCCCATCGTCTCCCCGAGGTCAAGCGCATCGCCGATCGCATCACAGTGCTGCGCGACGGCGAGACCCGCGGCACCTTCGAGGCGACCGCCATCTCCGAAGGCGAGATCCTGCGCCTGATCATCGGCCGCTCGGTCGACCAGGTCTTTCCGCAGAAGCGCGTCGATGACGCCGCGCTCGCGCCCCTGCTCGAGGTCGAATCGCTGAGCGGCGCGGGCTTCCACGACGTCTCCGTGCACGTCGCCCCCGGCGAGATCGTCGGGCTCGCCGGCGTCGAGGGCAACGGCCAGCGCGCATTCCTGCGCGCCCTCGCGGGCATGAACGCGGCGCGCGGCAAACTCATCGTCGCGGCCCAGGGCGTGCGGCTCGGAAGGCCCACCCGGATGCGCCGCGCCGGCCTCATCCATCTCCCCGGGGACCGCCACCGCGAGGGTGTCATGCTCGCGCTGTCGGTTCGCGAGAACGTGTCGCTGCTCGCGCTCGCGCAGGTCGCGCAGTTGGGGATCGTGCGCCGCGTGCGCGAGCGCCGACTCGTCGCCGGCCAGATCGAGCGGCTCGGAGTCAGAACGCCCTCCGCGGAGACGACCGTCTCCTCGCTCTCGGGCGGTAACCAGCAGAAGGTCCTGTTCGCGCGGGCGCTGCTGGCCGCGCCGCGCGTTCTCCTCGCCGACGAGCCCACTCGCGGCGTCGATGCCGGCGCTCGCATCGACCTCTATCAGGTGATGCGCGACGCGGCTGCCGACGGGCGGGCGGTCGTCGTGCTGTCTTCCGATGCGGTTGAGCTGCAGGGGCTGTGCGACCGGGTGCTCGTGTTCTCGCGTGGGCGCATCGTGCGCGAACTCGAGGGCGATGAGATCAACGAGGAGAACATCATCGGGGCGGCCGTGACCTCGGCCGGCGAGCACCACCACGACCTGCCGCTACGCGCCAGGCGCGTTCAGCGCCTGCGGCGCTTTCTGTCCGGCGACTACCTGCCGAGCGTCGTGCTCGCTTTCCTGATCCTGCTCGTCGGGGCGCTGACGCAGGCCGACAACAGCCGCTTCCTATCGAGCTACGAGGTCCAAAGCATGCTGCTGTTGGCCAGCGCGCTCGCGTTCGTCAGCCTCGGTCAGCTGGTCGTGCTCTTGACCGGCAACATCGATCTGTCGGTCGGGCCGCTGATGGCGTTGACGGCTGTCGTGACGTCTTTCTTCTGGGCGACCGGACAGGGCACCGGCGACCTCGTGCTCGGGATCGTCGCGGTGATCGGCACCGGCCTGGCGGCGGGCCTCGTGATCGGGCTGCTCGTGCGCGTCGGGCGGCTGAGCTCGGTGCTCGCGTCGCTGGCTGTCTTCATCGTCATGCAGGGCATCTCGCTCAAGCTGCGACCGCAGACCGGCGGCGAGCTTCGCACCGACATCACCAGCGCGATCAACACCGACATCGGCTGGATGCCGGTGGCGCTGATAGCGGCGATCGTGATCACGCTGGTCGCCGAGGTGATGCTGCGGCGCACGCGCGCCGGGCTCGAGCTGCGCGCCGTCGGCTCCGACGAAACGCGCGCCCATCGCCTCGGCGCGCATGTCACCCGCACGCACATGCTCGCGTTCATCGGCTGCTCGCTGTTCGCCACGGCCGCCGGCGTGATGCTGGCGGGCACAATCGCCGTCGGCAACGGCGATCCGACCGTGGGCGCGAATTACACGCTGACCAGCATCACAGCGGTCGCGCTCGGCGGCGCCAGTATCTTCGGCGGCCGCGGCTCCTTCGTCGGGGCGTTCCTGGGGGCGCTGCTGCTCACCGAGATCGTCTCCGCGATACCTTTCCTGCAGATTGCCCTTTCATGGAACAACTGGATCCCCGGCATCTTGATCCTCGTTGCAGCCGGGATCTACTCCCGCGCGCGCGGCGGGCGCACGACGCTGCTCGGGGCGGGTGAGGGCGCGTGAGCGAGGCAGTCGAGTTCAGAACCGCGCTGCACGATGCGCTCGACGAGGAGCTCGCCGCCGACGAGTCGGTGATCCTGTTCGGCGAGGACGTCGCGCTCGCCGGCGGCGTCTTCGCGGTGACGCCTGGGCTGTTCGAGAAGTACGGCGCCGAGCGCGTGTTCGACACGCCGATCTCCGAGCTGGCGATGACCGGGGCGGCGTTCGGCGCTGCCGTGAGCGGCATGCGCCCGGTGCTCGAGATCATGTTCGGCGACTTCCTCGCGCTCTCGATGGACAGCCTGATCAACCAGGCGAGCAAGTACTGGTTTCTGACCGGCGGGCGCCAGAGCGTGCCGCTGGTGATCCGCTCGGTTGTCGGCGCGGGCGGGCGCTTCGGCGCGATCCATTCGCAGATGCCGGTCTCGTGGCTGATGGGCGTGCCCGGCCTGAAGATCGTCGCGCCGTCCACGCCTGGCTCCGCCAAGGGACTGCTGAAGGCCGCGATCCGCGACGACAACCCGGTCCTGTTCTTCGAGCACAAGCGGCTTTACTCGAA
This sequence comes from Solirubrobacteraceae bacterium, assembly GCA_035604915.1. Classification (GTDB taxonomy): domain Bacteria; phylum Actinomycetota; class Thermoleophilia; order Solirubrobacterales; family Solirubrobacteraceae; genus Palsa-513. The sequence goes on along the minus strand of DATNHQ010000003.1, from coordinate 21,036 downwards.
GAAGGGGCCGGTCGAGGACGGCAAGGTGCTCGAATTAAGCAAGGCCGCGGTCGTGCGCGAAGGCTCCGACGTGACACTCGTCAGCGCGATGAAGAGCGTCGATGACTGCCTCGAGGCGGCGGAGACGCTGGCCGGCGAGGGCATCTCGGTCGAGGTCGTCGACCTGCAGACACTGCGCCCCTTCGACACCGAGACCGTGCTGCGATCGGTGGCGAAGACCAACCGGATCGCCGTCGTCGAGGAGGGGCCGCGCACCGGCGGCTGGGCGGGCGAGGTGCTCGCGGTCGTCCTCGAGCAGGGCCTCGGTGACATCGACGACGCCTGGCGGATCACCACGCCCGACGCGCCGGTCCCCTACAGCCCGCCGCTCGAGGATGACTTCCTGCCGGGCTCCAAGAGGATCGTCGAGGAGATCCGCAGTCGATCGTAGAGCGCGCCGTGCGAAGCGGTGCGCGCTTCCCAAACTAGGAGGACAGGACATGGCTGAAAAGAAGGTCATCGCGGTTGTCGGCGCCACCGGCGCCCAGGGCGGCGGGCTCGTGCGGGCGATCCTCGCCGACCCATCCGGCGAGTTCTCCGCCCGCGCGATCACGCGCGACCCGAGCTCCGAGAAGGCGCAGGAGCTGGCCGCGCTCGGCGCCGAGGTGGTCGCGGGCGACGTCGATGACGAGGCCAGCCTGCAGCGCGCCTTCGCGGGCGCCCACGGCGCCTTCTGCGTGACCTTCTTCTGGGCGCACTTCTCGCCGGCCCTCGAGATCGAGCAGGCCGGCAAGATGGCCCGCGCGGCCAAGGCCGCCGGCGTCGCGCACGTGATCTGGTCGACGCTCGAGGACACGCGCAATTTCATCCCGCTCAGCGACGACCGCATGCCGACGCTCGGGGAGCACTACAAGGTGCCCCACTACGACGCCAAGGGCGAGGCCAACCACCTCTTCAGCGACGCCGGCCTGCCGGTGACGTTCCTGCAGACCTCGTTCTACTGGGACAACTTCATCTACTTCGGGATGGGCCCCCAGCGCGGCGAGGACGGCAAGCTTGCGATCACCTTCCCGATCGCCGACGGGCGCGTCGCGGGGATCGCCTCCGAGGACATCGGCGCCTGCGCCTATGGCATCTTCAAGGGCGGCGCGGCGTTCATCGGCAAAACGGTCTCGATCGCGGGCGAGCACCTCACCGGCGCGCAGATGGCGGCGGCCTTCAGCCGGGCGATCGGCGAGGAGGTCGGCTTCAACGCCGTCACGCCCGAGGTTTACCGGAGCTTCGGCTTCCCGGGCGCGGACGACCTCGGCAACATGTTCCAGTTCACGACCGAGTTCGAGGAGCAGTACTGCGGCGTCCGCGACATCGACGCCGCACGCGCCCTCAATCCGGGGCTCAAATCCTTCGATCAGTGGCTGTCGGTGAACGCCTCGCGCGTCCCCGTTCCCTAGCGGCGTCCGCGCGTCGCGTGCGCGCGCGCACCGAGGTGGTTACGCTCGGTGCGTGCGCGTGCTGGTGATCGACAACTACGACTCCTTCACCTACAACCTGGTCCAGTACCTCGGCGAGCTCGGCGCGGAGCTCGAGGTGGTGCGCAACGACCAGGCTGACGTCGACGAGCTGCTCGCGCGCGGCGTCGAGCGGGTCGTCGTCTCGCCCGGCCCGTGCACGCCCGACGAGGCGGGGATCTCACTGGATGTCGTGCGGCGCTTCCCGGCGGCCGGAATCCCCACGCTCGGAGTCTGTCTGGGCCACCAGGCGCTCGCCCAGGCTTTCGGCGGCAGCGTGATCCGCCACCAGCCGGTGCACGGCAAGACCGGCGTGATCGAGCACGACGGGCGCAGCATCTATCGCGGCCTCTCCAGCCCGCTCGTCGTCGGTCGCTACCACTCGTTGATCGTCGCGGAGGAGCTGCCGGACTGCCTCGAGGTGAGCGCGCGCGGCGAGGGCGTCGTGATGGGCATCCGTCACCGCGAGCTGCCGGCGGAGGGCGTGCAGTTCCATCCCGAGTCGGTCCTGACCGAGGAGGGCATGCCGCTGCTGGCGAACTTCCTCCAGGGCGAATGAGTTCCGAGCCCAACGCGCTCGTCACCGCGGCCATCGACGCGGTCGCCGGCGGGCGCGACCTCAGCGTCGACGAGGCGGCGGCGGTGCTCGGCGAGATCCTCGCCGACGGCGTCTCGGCGGTGCAGATCGGGGCTTTCCTCGTGGCGCTGCGCACGAAGGGGGAGACGGTCGAGGAGCTGGCCGGACTCGCGCGGGGAATGCGCGAGCTTGCGCTGCCGGTCGAGGTCACGCGCGGCGAGCTGCTCGACACCGCCGGGACGGGCGGCGGGCGCAGCAGCTTCAACGTTTCGACGACGGCGGCGCTGATCGCCGCCGGCGCCGGCTGCGCGGTCGCCAAGCACGGCAACCGCTCGGCCACGAGCCTGTCGGGCTCGGCGGACCTGCTCGAGGCGCTCGGTGCCCGCATCGACCTGGATCCGGCGGCGGTCGCGCGCTGTATCGAGCAGACCGGCTTCGGTTTCATGTTCGCGCCCGCTCACCACCACGCGACGCGTGCGGTCGCGCCGGTCCGCCGTGAGCTCGCGGTGCGCACGATCTTCAACTTCCTCGGGCCGCTGACAAACCCGGCGGGCGCCCGCCGCCAGCTGATCGGCGTCTCGGACGCTCGCTATCTGGAGACGATCGCCGGGGCGCTCGCCCGCCTCGGCGTCGACCGCGCGCTCGTCGTCGCCGGCGCCGACGGCCTCGACGAGGTGTCCTCGTCCGCCGCGACATGGGTCGTCGAGGTCAACGGCGAGCACATCTTCGCCTACACCGTCTTGCCCGCCGAGCTCGGCGTCGACCCCGGCGCGGGCGAGCCACCCGCCGGCGGCACGCCGGAGCAGAACGCCGCCGTCACGCGCTCCGTGCTCGCGGGCGAACGCGGGGGCGCGCGCGAGCTCGCCCTGGTCAACGCCGGCGCCGCGATCTACGCGGCCGGCGCCGCGGCGTCACTGCGCGAAGCCGTTGAGCGCGCGCGCGAGGCGGTCGACAGCGGTGCGGCCGCCGCGGCGCTCGAGCGCTTCGTCGCGGCGACGCGGGCGGCACCGTGAGCGTCCTCGAGCGCATTCTCGAGACCACGCGGGCCGACGTCGCGCGCCGGCGCCGCGAGGTGCCCGAGGCCGAGCTGCGCGCCGCCGGCTCGCGTGCGCGCCACGCCTTCCGCGACGCGCTCGCAGCGCCCGGGATCTCGATCATCGCCGAGCACAAGCGGCGCTCGCCCTCGGCGGGGGACATCCGTCCCGGCTCGAGCGTCGGCGAGATCGTCGCGGCCTACGAGCGTGGCGGTGCGGCAGCGGTCTCGGTGCTGACCGAGGAGCGCAACTTCGCCGGCTCGCTGGCGGACCTGCGCGAGGCTCACGACGCCTGCGCCCTGCCGCTGCTGCGCAAGGACTTCATAGTGGACCCCTACCAGCTGGCAGAGGCGGCCGCGGCGGGAGCCTCGGCGGTGCTGCTGATCGTCGCGGCGCTCGAGCCCCCGGCGCTCGCGGCCCTGCACGAGGAGGCTCACGAGCGCGGGCTCGACGTGCTCGTCGAGGTCCACGATGCCGTCGAGCTCGAGCTCGCCGCCGCCGCGGGAGCGCGCATCATCGGCGTCAACAACCGCGACCTTCGCGACTTCAGCGTCGACGTCGAGCGCACATTCTCGCTGCTGGGTGAGATGCCGGACGGGGCACTGGTCGTGGCGGAGTCCGGGATCGGCTCGCCGCAGCAGCTTCGGCGCCTGCGCGAGAGCGGTGTCCACGCGGCGCTGATCGGCGAGCGGCTGATGCGTGAAGCCGACCCCGCGCGCGCGCTCGAAACGCTGCTCGCGCAAGCGCTTTAGGCGGTGTTGAGCGCCGAAGGTCACACTCAGAGGCCGGTCATGAAGAAGAAGCTCCTCTCCTCGCCTTTTCTGGCGGCGCTGCTCGGTGGCGGCATCGTCGCCGCCGTGATGCTGCTCGCGGGCGTTGGCAACACGACCCTGAAGACGGTCGTCCAGGAGAGCGCGGCCGGCACGCCGGCGGACGCCGGCGCGGCGGCCGCCGGGCAGCTCACACCGCGCCAGATCTACCAACGCGACGCCCCCGGCGTTGTCTACGTCACCGCCACCGTGATCGAGCAGTCGCAGTCGCCGTTTCAGCTCTTTCCGACCAACAGCCGGGGTGTCAACACCGGCTCGGGCTTCGTGATCGACCGCAACGGCACGATCCTGACCAACGCCCACGTGATCAACGGCGCGGTCAAGATCACCGTCGCGTTCGCGAACAACCAGACGGTCACCGCGAAGGTGATCGGCAAGGACCCCGACGATGACCTTGCGCTGCTCAAGGTCAACCCGGACGGCCTCACGCTCGTGCCGCTCCCGCTCGGCGACTCGAGCACCGTCGAGGTCGGCGACCCGACCTTCGCGATCGGCAATCCGTTCGGCCTGCCGCGCTCGCTCACGACTGGCGTCGTGTCCGCGCTCCAGCGTTCGATCCAGGCGCCCAACAACTTCGGGATCGACAACGTGATCCAGACCGACGCGCCGCTCAACCCGGGCAACTCCGGCGGCCCGCTGATCAACGCGCAGGGCCAGGTGATCGGGATCAACTCCCAGATCGAGACCGGCACCTCGGGCAACGGCAGCGTCGGCATCGGTTTCGCGATCCCGATCAACACGGCGCTCGCCGTGATCCCCCAGATCGAGCGCACCGGCAAGGTGACGCAGGGGTATCTGGGGATCACCACGATCGACGTCGACCCGGCGCTCGCGACGCTGCACCTTCACTCCAGCTACGGCGCGCTGATCCAGACCATCCAAAGCGGCTCGCCGGCCGCGCGCGCCGGCCTGCGCGCGGGCGACCTGCTCACGACGCTGCCGGACGGCATCACGCAGGTCGAGCAGGGCGGCGACATCATCGTCGCCGTCGACGGGCGGCGGATCTCCGGCGCGACGGCGCTCGAGAACGCGATCATCGCCGACCACCCGGGCCAGGTCGTCAAGCTCGCGATCGTGCGCGGCACCAAGCAGCTGACCGTGACGGTCAAGCTCGGCACGCGCCCCTATGTGCTACCGACCCCCTGAGCGGCGCGCGAGCGCGTCGTGGGCGCCACCCGCTAGCTTGTGGGAGATGGCTCAGACGCGCGTCAAGATCTGCGGGGTGACGCGGCTCGGCGATGCCGAGCTGGCCGCCGAGCTCGGCGCCTGGGCGGTCGGCATGGTCTTCTACGAGGGCTCGCGGCGGTGCTGCCCGCTCGAGCAGGCGGAGGCGATCGGCGCCGCGCTTCGCCGCCGCGTCGAGATCGCCGGCGTGTTCGTGAACGCGCCGCTGGCGGAGGTCGTGCGCGTCAGCGAGCAGGCGGGCCTGACGCTCGTGCAGCTGCATGGGGAGGAGGGCCCCGCATACTGCGCAGAGGTCGCGCGGCGCACCGGCGCGCGGACGATCAAGGCAGTCTCCGTCAGGGGCCTCTTCACGCTGCGCGACCTCGAGCGCTTCCACACCGACTTTCACCTGCTCGACGGGCACGCGGAGGGGCAGCGCGGCGGTACCGGCCAGACGTTCGACTGGTCGCTGGTCGCCTCGCGGCGCGCGAAGCTGCCGTTGATCGTCGGCGGGGGGCTCGACCCGGAGTGCGTCGGCGCCGCGATCGCCGCCACCGACCCCTACGCGGTCGATGTCTCAAGCGGCGTCGAGGCGGCCCCCGGGATCAAGGACCCCGCTCGCATGCAGGCATTCTTCGACGCGGCCGAGATGCGCGTCGCATGAGCACGCTCGCCCACCGCTACGGCCCCTACGGCGGCCAGTACGTGCCGGAGACGCTGATGCCGGCGTTGGCCGAGCTCGAGCAGGCGTGGCTTGCGGCCTGGGCGGCGGAGGACTTCCGCGAGGAGCTCCGGCTGCTGCTGCGCGACTTCGTGGGACGCCCGACGCCGCTGTATGAGGCGCGGCGGCTGAGCGAGCGCGCCGGGCGGCCGGTCTGGCTCAAGCGCGAGGACCTCAACCACACCGGCTCGCACAAGCTCAACAACGCGCTCGGACAGGCGCTGCTGGCGCGGCGCATGGGCAAGCCGAGGATCATCGCGGAGACCGGCGCCGGCCAGCACGGGGTCGCGACGGCCACCGCCTGCGCGCTGCTCGGCCTCGACTGCGTCGTCTACATGGGGGAGGAGGACATCCGCCGCCAGCAGCCAAACGTCCAGCGCATGGGTCTGCTCGGCGCCCGCGTCGCGCCGGTCGGCGCCGGCGCGCGCACGCTCAAGGAGGCGACCTCGGCGGCGATCCGCGACTGGGTCGAGAACGTGGCGACCACCCACTATGTGATCGGCAGCGTGGTCGGGCCTGCGCCGTACCCGGCGATCGTGCGCGAGTTGCAGCGCACGATCGGCGACGAGGCACGCGCGCAGCTGCTCGAACGCACCGGGCGGCTGCCCTCGCGCGTGATCGCCTGTGTCGGCGGCGGCTCGAACTCGATCGGGACCTTCGCGGCGTTCATCGACGACCCCGAGGTCGAGCTGATCGGCGTCGAGGCGGCGGGCGCCGGCATCGAGAGCGGACGCCACGGCGCGCCTCTCACGGCCGGTGGGCGGCCGGGCGTGCTGCACGGCTCGCTCTCGGCGGTGCTCGCCGATGAGGACGGCCAGATCCTCGAGGCCCACTCCGTGTCAGCCGGGCTGGACTACCCGGGCTCCGGGCCCGAGCACGCGTTCCTGCGCGACAGCGGGCGCGCCCGCTACGTCGCGGTGACCGACGAGCACGCGCTCGATGCTTTCGTCGCCGTGGCGCGCGCCGAGGGCATCATCCCGGCGCTCGAGTCCGCGCATGCGCTCGCCTGGACGCTCGCCAACCCCGGCGGCTCGCTCGACCTGCTCTGCCTCTCCGGCCGCGGCGACAAGGATCTCGCCGAGGTACTCGCGCTGCGGGCGCTGGTTTGAGCACGGCGGGCGAGCAGCGGATCGCCGCGGCGTTCGCGGGCTGCGGCAAGCGCGCCGCGCTGATGCCCTACCTGATGGGCGGCTTCCCCGATATCGACGCCTCCCGCCGCGCCGGCGAGGCGGCGGCGGAGGCGGGCGCCGACATGCTCGAGCTCGGGATCCCCTTCTCGGACCCGCTCGCCGACGGGCCGGTGATCCACGACGCGGCGACGCGTGCGCTCGCCGCCGGCGCGAGCGTCGCCGCCGTGCTCGAGGTCGCCGCGGCGCTCGCGCGCACGCTGCCGGTGATCGTCATGACCTACACCAACGTCGTCCTGGCCCGCGGCGTCGAGCCGTTCCTCGCGCGCCTGGCGGAGTGCGAGGTGAGCGGGCTGATCGTGCCCGACCTCCCTTACGAGGAGGCCCAGGCGCTTGCCGCGGCGGTGGCGGCGGCGGGCGTCGCGCTCGTGCCGCTGGTGGCGCCGACGACGACCGAGGAGCGGATGGCGAGGATCGGCGCGGACGCCCGCGGCTTCCTCTACGTCGTCTCGGTCACCGGCACCACGGGCGAGCGGCGCGAGGATGGCGCGCAGGCGCTCGAGCCGCTGCTCGCGCGCGCCCACGCGCACACGAGCGTTCCGGTCGCGCTCGGCTTCGGCATCTCGACGCCGGAGCAGGCCTCGGCGGCAGCGGACGCCGGCGCCGACGGCGTGATCGTCGGCTCGCGCCTCGTGCGCGCGGCCGGCGAGGGGGCCGACGCGGCCGCCGCCGTGGGCGGCCTCGTCGGCCAGTTCGCTGCCGCGCTGCGCTAGCTACATGGCTAGCTGATCTCCGCGCGCACGATCGCCGCGCCGTCGGCGAGCGCCTTCAGCTTCATCTTCGCGACGATCCGCGGGAGCGGCTTCATGCCGCAGTCGGTCGAGAGCGTGACGCGGTCCGCCGGCACGTGCGCGAGCGCCCTGCGCGCGCGCTCTGCCACCATCTCCGGGGACTCGATCATCATCGTGCGGATGTCGACGACGCCGACCTGCACCGTCTTGTCCTGGGGCAGGTTGGCGAGGAACTCGACGCCGGCCATGTTGCGGTTGGCGTAGTCGAGCACGAACTCGTCGATGCCTGGCGTGTCCCAGAAGTGCGGGAGCACCGTCTGATAGCCCTCCGGGAAGTTGGCGCTGAGGATGTCGTTGCCCCAGGCGTTGCCGAAGCAGAAGTGCCAGCCGATCTTGGCGTCGACGCCCTCGCAGCAGAGGCCGATGACCTCCTTGATCCAGTCGTAGTCGGCCTGGTTGCCGGTGAAGAGCGGCAGCCACGCGCCGAGATCCTCGAGCTGGAGATAGGTGGCACCGGCGGCCACGAGATCCTTCATCTCCGCGTTGAAGATCGGCACCAGGGCGCGACAGATCTCCTCCGGGTTCTTGTAGTGCTTGAAGTGCACGTGCCAGGCGAGGTTGACCGGACCGGCGCCCACGGAGACCTTGATCGGCTTGGTCGCCAGCGGCTTGGCGATCTCGTAGAGGTCGCGCAGGCGGATCGGACCGTGCGTCATCGGCCCGCTGTTGATCACGCCGCCCCAGTCGGCGATCAGCGTCAGCACGCGGTCGTAGGACGACGCGCCTTCCTCGGATGGATGCGACTCGCGCGCCGGCTCGAAGCCGCCGATCCGCTCGTACATGTACCAGCAGAACGAGCCGATCGCCCCGACGTAGTCGTCGTAGGACATCTGGCCGTCGGTGACGATGTCGAGGCCGGCCTGCTCCTGGTCGCGAATCGCGGTCGCGGTCGCGTCGATGTAAGCCTCTTCGTGGTCGACCGTCTTGAACGCCACGCGCACGTCGCGGCCGTTGAGCTGGTCGTGGTACCAGTGCGGGCGCGGGTAGCTGCCGACCATAGTCGTCGGCAGGATCGTGTCGACGATCTTCTTGTTGGGCATCCTCGTTCTCCTCTCGTGCGCGGCTTGGGCGCACGTTCACGCTTGGTTGCGGGTCGCGCGCGGCGTCGAGACTCCCAACGACCCTGGCGCTGATTGATGTCTAACCGAGGTCCACAGCGCTGTCAAGATTGGCTGCACGGGCGCCACCGCTGCGCCGGCGCTTCCGGGGCGGGCCGGCGGCGCGCGCACGAGCACCGCCGGGCGGCGGTCGCCAGCGCGCCCCGCCGGCCTTCGCGTCGCATACAATCGCGCGGCGCAGATGGGACTCGTGCTCGCCACAACCGCCGGCTTGGTGATCTGGATCGTGCTGTGGTCGATCGGCTACAGCGGCCTCGATTCCGGCCTGCTCGCGATCGTCGTGATCCTGCTCGGTGCCAGCGGGCGCATCCTCTTGCGCTACCTGCCGGGCGGCGGCGCGCGCAACCCCGGGCGTTAGAATCGCCGTCGCTCGCGAGCGCGGGGAGGGGTCGCCCGCTCGCGCTGCGCTCACGACGAAGTCTGGAGCCCCCGTTTGCCCCACCACCGAATGGCAGCAGCCTGGCTGGTGTGCGTGCTCGTCGCGGCGCTCGCGGCGGGGTGCGGCAGCTCCGGTGGCGGCCGTGGCGGCGGCGACGGCGCGCCTGCCAAGCCGCCGAGGGCGCTGACGATCTACAGCGACCTTCCGGTGGTCGGGCCCACGGGCGTTACCGGCGCACCGCAGCGCGCCGCCCAGGCGCTGAGCATCGAGAACGGCGCGCGGCTCGCGCTCGAGGCGTGGGGGCACACCGTGCGCTACGGGCACGGGGGGCACCGTGGCAGCTTCCACGTCTACTTCAAGCCCATGAACGACGCCGATGCGGCCACCGGCGCGTGGAGCCAGGACCTCACCGCCGCCAACGCCCAGCTCGCCGCATCGCAGCCGACGACGGTCGCCTACATTGGCGACTACGACTCCGCGGCGACCGCGCTGTCGCTGCCGGCGCTCAGCCCGAACGGGATCCTGCAGGTCAGCCCCTGGAGCCCGTACATCGGCTTCACCGACGCCAACCCGGCTGACGGCAAGGGCGACCCCGCTCGCTTCTACCCGCAGAGCGGGCGCAACGACTTCGCGCGCCTGGTGCCGTCGGATCTCGGCGAGGCGGCCGCGATCGTCCGCTACATGAGCATGCTCGGGGTGGCGCGCCTCTACGTCCTCGGCGACGTGTCCGGCTTTGACGCGGCGATCGCACAGCTCGTCGCCAACGACGCGCCCGCCTACGGCATCACGCTCGTCAGCCTCCAGGAGGGGCTCGACACGCAGACCAACACCGAGCCGCGCGGCTACGCCTCTATCGCCGCCGGCGTCGCGCTCCAGCGCCCCGACGCGGTGCTGCTCGGCGGGACCCCCGGCGTCGGCGCGATCGCGCTGTGGCAGGAGCTGCACGCAAAGCTCCCCGACGCGAAGCTGTTCGCCCCGAGCACGCTCGCCACGCCCGCGTTCCTGGCGGGCATCGCCGCGGCGGGCGCCAGCTGCTCCGGGCCGACCGGAGCGACGGTCCCGTGCTACCCCGCGAGTGGTGCGACCTACGTGACCAGCCCGATCCTCGAGCCACGCCAGTACCCTGCGTCGGCGAAGGTGGTCTTCCGCGCCTACCGCCGCCGCTTCAAGCTGACCCCGACGGTCTACGCGCTGTACGGCTACGAGGCGATGAATGACGTGCTCAAGGCGATCAGGCTGACCGGACGCTTCACCACCGACCGCCCGCGGCTGCTCGCGGTCTTCTTTCATCATCTCGGCGCGATCCGCGGCGTGATCGGCGACTACACGATCGACGGCAACGGCGACAGCTCGCTTCGCACCTTCGACGGCTACCGCGTGAGCGCCGCCGGCGCGCTCGTGTTCGACCGCGAGATCAGGCTCCCGTGAGGAGCGCTGCCGTCACGCCGCGGCCGCGGCAGCGGCACAGGCGCGCGCGCGCGGGCGCGCTGGCCGCCGTGCTCGCCGCGATCCTCGTCGCCGGCTGCGGCACGAGCGGCGTCGTCGAGGGCGGCAACAACGCGTTCTCGGCGACGACGCTGACCGTCTACACAGACCTGCCCCTGCTCGGCCCCGACGGCGCGGAAATGACGAGCATGGTCAACGGCGAGGAGCTCGCGCTCTACGACGCGGGCGGTCACGTCGGCAAGCTGCACGTCTCGATCGAGGAGCTCGACGACGCCGCCGGCGGCGGCATCTCGGCGCCCGTGACGCCGTCGAGCAGCCGCCAGGTGGCCAACTCGGCGCACCTCGCCGCCTCCGACCTCAGCACGATCGCCTACATCGGCGACCTCGACTCGGCGGCAACCGCGATCTCGCTGCCGCTCAACAACGAGAACGGCATCCTGCAGATCAGCCCCGGCTCGAGCTACTCGGGCTTCACCGACCAAAGCCCGGTCGCTCCGCGCGGAGGGCCGGGGGTCTGGTACCCCAACGGCGAGCGCACGTTCGCGCGGCTCGTTCCCTCAGACGCTGTCGAGGCGGAGGCGACGCTCGGCTACATGCGCTCGCTCGGCGTCCGCCGCCTGGACGTGCTCGCCGACGCCGAGAACCCGCCGTATGACTCGGCGATCGCGCTGCTCGTCGCAGCCGACGCGCCCGCGCGGGCGATCGCGATCGCCGGCCGCCACACTGGCATCGCGACGAAGTCCGCCGCCTCGCCGAGCGACTACGCGAAGCTCGCGGCCACGGTCGCGGCGGAGCATCCCGACGCGGTCCTGCTCGGCGCCTCGCCGGACGCCGGCGCGCAGGCGCTTGCGCGCGAGCTGCACGCGAGGCTGCCGCACGCGAAGCTGTTCGCGCCGAGCACGCTTGCGACGCCCTCCTTCCGCAGCGGCCTCGGCGCCGCCGCCGCAGCGACCTACGTCACCAGCCCGATCCTCGAGCCCGACCAGTACCCGCCCGCGGCGCAGGCCGTCTTCGCCAGCTACCGCCGCCTGTTCGGAGGCGCGACCCCGAGCGCCTACACGCTCTACGGCTACGAAGCGATGGAGGACGTGCTGCTGTCGATCAAGCGGGCGGGGCGCAACGCCGCGAAGCGCCCGGCGCTGCTGCAGACCTTCTTTCACGAGCTCGGCCGCCGCGACAGCGTGATCGGCGCCTACACGATCGACGCGCACGGCGACACCTCGCTGCAGCGCTTCGACGGCTACCGCGTCGGCGCCGACGGCTCGCTGGTGCTCGTGCGCCGCCTCAGCTGAGCGCCGCCGCCAGAGCGTCGTCCAGCGATGCGTGGGCGAAGGAGTGCCCGAGCGCCAGCGCTCGCGCCGGCACCGCGTTCTGGCTGGCGGTCACGATCTCCGCCATCGAGCCGTAGAGCAGCCGCAGCGCCGCCGCCGGCACCGGCGCCACCGCCGGCCGGTGCAGAGCTCGCCCGAGCGCCCGTGAGAACTCGGCGTTTCGGACCGGCGCCGGCGCGGTCGCGTTGAACGCGCCGCTGTAGCGGTCGTCGTCGATCGCCGCGAGATACAGCGCGATGAGGTCGGCGAGCGCGATCCAGGAGATGTACTGCCGCCCGCCGGCTACCGGGCCGCCGATGCCCATCCGAAACGCCGGCAGCATCTTCGCCAGCGCGCCGCCGCGGCGGTCGAGCACGACACCGGTCCGCAGCACGCAGACGCGCAGGCCGAGCGCCCCGGCCGCGAGCGCCGCCTCCTCCCACGCCGAGCAGACGCCCGCGAGGAAGTCCTCGCCGGCCGCTGAGTCCTCGGCCAGAAGCTCGTCGCCGCGGTCGCCGTAGAAGCCGACCGCGCTCGCGCTCACGAGCACGCGCGGGCGCTGCGTGAGCGCCTCGACGCCGGCGAGGAGGTTGGCCGTCCCGACGGTGCGGCTCGCGCGGATCGCCTCGCGCACCGCTCCGCTCCAGCGTTGCGCGATCGGCTCGCCGGCGAGGTTGACGATCGCTTCGCACCCCTCGAGCGCCGCCGCCGGAGCGGGCCCCGACAGCGGGTCCCACGCGAGCGAGCCGCCGGAGCCGGAGCGGCTCAGCACGGTGACCTCGTCGCCGCGCTCCCGCAGCGCCGCGACCAGCCTGCTCCCGATCAGCCCGCTGCCGCCGCTCACCGTGATTCGCATCGCAGCGAACCCTACCCCGCCGCGCTAGGGTCAGCGGGAGTGCCAGAGCCCGCGCCAGCGATGTTCCTGATCGACGGCAACAGCCTCGTCTACCGCGCCTTCTTCGCGCTGCCGGAGTCGATCGCGACCTCGACCGGCGAGCCGACCAACGCGATCTTCGGGTTCGCCTCGATGCTCGTGAAGCTGATCACCGAGTACGGCGTCACGCCGACGGTCGTCGCCTGGGACGCCGGCACTTCCGGGCGCACCGAGACCTACGCCGAGTACAAGGCGCAGCGGCGCTCGCGGCCCGACCTGCTGCGCGAGCAGTGGCCCGCATTCGAGCCGCTGGTCGAGGCGTTCGGCTACCGCAACGCGAGCCTGGAGGGCTACGAGGCAGACGACGTGATCGCGACCATCGCGCAGCGCGCGATCGAACAGGGGATCGCGGTCTCGATCGTCACCGGCGACCGCGACGCCTTCCAGCTGATCGACGAGCAGGGGCTGGTCAGCGTGATGGCGACGGCGCGCGGGATCACCGAGACCAAGCGCTACGACCGCGCGGCCGTGATCGAGCGCTACGGGATCGCTCCCGAGCAGATCCCCGACTTCTACGGGCTCAAGGGCGACACCTCCGACAACATCCCGGGCGTTCCGGGCATCGGCGAGAAGACCGCGGCCGAGCTGCTGCAGAGCTTCGGATCGCTCGAGGACCTGCTCGAGCGCACCGGCGAGGTCAGCGGGGCCAAGCGCCGCGAGAACCTCCTCGCGCACCGCGACGACGCGCTGATCTCAAAGCAGCTCGCGACGATGCAGCGCAACCTGCCCCTCGAAATCTCTCTCAGCGACGTGTTGACCGCCCGGCCGGACATGACGGCGCTGCGGGTCGCCTTCCGCCGCTACGAGCTGCGCGACCCGCTGAGGCGGCTCGAGGAGGCCCTCGGCGACGTGGCCGCGGCGCCCCGCCCGGCCGACGCCGCGGGCGCTGCGCCGAAGTTCGAGGAGGTGGCGCTCAACCGCCTTCGCCTGCCCGCCGGCGCGGAGGCCTTCATCGCCGTGCACCCTCCGGCGATCCCGGAGGGCGCCCTGTTCGGCGACGGCGGCCCGTGGCGCTTCGGCGTCAGCTGCGACAGCGACGCGGTCGCCTACGCCGGCGACTGCGCCGGCCCCGCCGAGCTGATCGAGGCGCTCGGCGCCCGCGCGATCGTCGCGCACGACGCCAAGGCGCTCGGCGTCGTTCCGCCGACGCTCTCCTTCGACACGATGATCGCCGCCTACCTGCTCGACCCTGCCCGCCGCGGCTATCCGCTCGCCGAGCTGTGCGAGGACCGCGGCATCGATCCCGGGCTCGAGGACCGTCCCGCCTGGGAGGCGGCGGCGATCGCCACGCTCGCGGCCGCACAGCGCCCGGAGCTCGCCGAGCGCGGCCTCGAGCCGCTGCTGCGCGACGTCGAGCTGCCGCTCGTGGCGGTCCTGCGCGCGATGGAGGAGATCGGCATCACGCTCGACCTCGACAAGCTCGCGACGATCACCAAGCGCGTCCAGGACGAGGTCGCGCAGCTCGAGCGCTCGATCTACGCCGCCGCCGGCGAGGAGTTCCTGATCGGCTCGCCCCAGCAGCTCGGCGCGATCCTCTTCGACAAGCTCGCGCTCTCGCGCAAGCGCCGCGGCAAGACCGGCTTCTCGACCGACGCCCGCGTGCTCGCGGCGATCCGCGACGAGCACGAGATCGTGCCGCTGATCGAGCGCTGGCGCGAGCTCTCGACGCTCGTCAAGACCTATCTGGAACCGCTCCCCGGCCAGGTCGACGAACGCTCGCGGCTGCACACCACCTTCGTCCAGACCGTCGCCGCGACCGGCCGGCTCTCCTCGACCAACCCGAACCTGCAGAACGTCCCGATCCGCACGCCGCTCGGGCGCGAGATCCGCGGCTGCTTCACCGCCGGCCCGGGCTGCCTGCTGGTCGCCGCGGACTACTCGCAGGTCGAGCTGCGGATCCTCGCCCAACTCGCCGACGAGCCCGTGCTCAAGGAGATCTTTCGCCGTGGCGAGGACGTCCATACCGCCACCGCCTGCCAGGTCTTCGGCGTCGAACCCCGGGAGCTCGACGCCGGCATGCGCTCGAAGGCGAAGATGGTCAACTACGGGATCGTCTACGGGCTCACCGACTTCGGACTCGCCGACCGCCTGCAGATCCCGCGCGAGGAGGCCGCGGCCTACATCGCCACCTACTTCGAGCGCTTCCCGGCCGTGCGCGTCTTCATCGAGCGCACGATCGCGCAGGCGATCGAGCAGGGCTACGTGACGACGCTGCTGGGGCGCCGCCGCCAGATCCCCGAGCTGCGTGCGCGCAACCGCCAGCAGCATGCGCTCGGCGAGCGCCTCGCCGTGAACACGGTGATCCAGGGCACGGCCGCCGACATCATCAAGGTGGCGATGGTCCGCTGCCACCGCGCCAGCGCGAAGCTGCGCTCGCGCCTGATCCTTCAGATCCACGACGAGCTCCTGTTCGAAGGCCCTCCCGAAGAGGTCGATGAGATGCGCACGCTGATCGAGGCAGAGATGACCGGCGCCTGGGAGCTCGACCCGCCGCTCGCCGTGGACGTGGGCGTTGGTCCCAACTGGCTCGAGGCCAAGTAAGGGGCTCGAGGCCAAGTAAGAGAGTCGAGGCCAAGCAGGGCCCCCGCCGGCCGGGGGGGTCCGCCGCGGCTCGCCCGGCGCCGCCGCACCGCGCCCCGCCCCGCCCCTCTGGCAGCGCTCCAGCCGCTCGGCCCGCCCGCGCGCGGCCGCCAGCCTCAGACCTACCGCGACGACGCCACGCCACCACGGGCGCCGCCGCCGAGCAGCTGCGCGCCGGCGTCGGGCCGCATGCGCAGCGCCTGCGCCGCCGCCGCCAGCGTCAGCACGGCGAGGATCCCGAACGCGGTGCGGTAGGCCGGAGTCGCCGACGAGCCGCCCAGCGCTGACGAGCTCCACGCGCCGATCCGCAGCGCCACGGCCGCGAGCGCCACCCCGAGCGCGAACGCCAGCTGAAACGACGTCCAGGCGATCGTGTTGGCATGGCGCACGTCGCCTGCGTCGACGTCGGCGAAGGTGATCGTGTTGTAGGCGGTGAAGCCGGTCGAGCGCGCCGCCCCGCTGAGCACCAGCACCGCGACGATCGCCACCAGCGGCGTGTGCGCGCTGATCACGCCGCAGAGCACCATCGTCGCGGCGGCGACGACGTTCGCGCCGACGATCACGGTGCGAAACCCGAAGCGCCGCAGCATTCCCGTCGTCGCCGGCTTGATCGCGAGGTTGCCGGCGAACAGGCTGATCACGACCGCGCCCGACTTGACCGGGCTCCAGCCGAAGCCGACCTGGAAGAGCAGCGGCAAAAGGAACGGCATCGCATTGATCGTCAGCCGGTTCAGCGACCCGCTCGTGTGCGACATCCTGAAGGTGGGGATCTTGAACAGCCGCAGGTCGAGCAGCGGCTCGCGGGCGCTGAGCAGGTGCGCCGTCGCCGCGACGGCGGCCCCGGCGGCGACCGCGAACGCCACGGCGACCTCCAGCCACAGCACGTGCGGCGCGCCGAGCGCGGCAGCGCCGACCACGATCGCCACCAGGCAGACGGTGGTGAGCGCGAAGCCGCCCCAATCGAGCGACTCGCGCCGATCAGAGTGGATCTGCGGCACCAGCCGCAGCGCGCCGAGCAGCGCCGCGACCCCGAGCGGCAGGTTGATCACGAAGATCCACCGCCACGAGAGGTAGGTCGTGAGCGCGCCGCCGGCGAGCGGCGCGGCGATCGGCGCGAGGAGCGCCGGCCAGGTCAGGAAGGCGACGGCCCGCACCAGCGCCC
Source organism: Solirubrobacteraceae bacterium (assembly GCA_035604915.1). Classification (GTDB taxonomy): domain Bacteria; phylum Actinomycetota; class Thermoleophilia; order Solirubrobacterales; family Solirubrobacteraceae; genus Palsa-513. The sequence goes on along the minus strand of DATNHQ010000003.1, from coordinate 4,316 downwards.
CTTTGTCGGTCATGCGCAGGACCACCATCCGCCCGACCGGGACCATCGTCGCGCCGCCCGCGCCCTGGAGCACTCGCACCGCTGTCAGCTGGGCGAGCGACTGGCTGGCCGCGCACAGCCCCGACGCGATCGTGAAGACCGCGATCCCCGCGACGAACACGGTTCGCGATCCGAAGCGGTCGGCGAGCCATCCGCTGAGCGGTATCAGCGCCGCCAGCGTGATCAGGTAGGCGGTGATCGTGACGGCCATCTGCGGCGCGCTGACATGGAAGGAGTGCGCCATGTGTGGGGCGGCCGTCGCCACGATCGTCCCGTCGAGCAGCTCCATGAACGTCGTCCCCGCGATCAGCAGCATGACGCTGCGGTCGGCGCGGGTGATCGCCTCTCCAGTCGCCATCGCGGGCGCCAACATAGCGGCCGCGCGCCGCGGGTTCGCTACGTCACGCTCGATGCGACGCCGACGCGCGGCGCGCCGGCGCCGCTCGCCGCCACCGGCAGCCGCCAGGAGGCGAACTGCGGCGGCGCGATCGCGAGGTAGTGGCGGAAGGCCCAGCGCCCGACCGGCGGGATGCCGACGAAGCGAACCGCCGCGCGCAGCGCCGCGCTCGCCGTCGCGCGCCCGACGAGATGCTGCGCGGCCAGCAGGCCGGCGTACTGCCAGGAGTGCTGGGCGCTGAACGCCCCGTAGCGCTCGAGCGCCTGCTCGCGCGTCGCCCGCCCGGCGAGCGCATGGCGCAGCTCGCGCCCCAACGCGAGCGCGAAGTAGAAGGCCGGACGGATCCCCTCGGCGGTGAGCGGCAGGCAGTGCCCGGCGGAGTCGCCGACGAAGAAGACGCCGTCCTCGGTGCCCGCGCGCAGCTTGTGCGGGATCCAGTTGCCCTGGAAGCGCACCGCGCGCGCACCGACGTCGCCGGCCAGCTCGACGGTCGCGTCCTTGACGTGGTCGCGCGGCTCGAACGAGCCGACGCCGATCCGGAGCTCCCCGTCGGCCGGGAAGCTCCAGCTGTAGCCGGCGCGCACGTAGCGGCGGTCGATCCAGATCTCCATCTCGGAGCCCTCGCCGTCGGGGTGGACCTCCAGGCCGCGCGACAGCCGCGCCGCCGGCGGCTGGATCGCGCTGGCGTTGGAGAGGACGCGCCGCCAGCCGAGCGCGTCGACGACGAGCGGCGCCCGCAGCTCGCCGCGGTCGGTGCGCACGCGGTGCACCGCGCCCGTCTCGATGCCCTCCACGGTGGCCGTGTCGAACTCGGTCGAGGGCGAGCCGTCGCGCAGCAGCTCGCACAGGCGGCGGTAGTCGAAGGTCGAGAACGTGAACGGAAGCGCCCAGCGGACGGTGACGCTCGGGAGGTTCACGACCAGCTCGCCGAAGGTCTGGCGCACGCTGTCGCGCAGCCCGAGCCGCTCGAGCCATTCGGTCGGAGCGGCGCACGCCGACGTCGCGCGCTCGCCGATCTCGTAGCGGTCGAGCATCGTTACGCGCGCCCCGGTCCCTTCCAGCTCGCGCGCGAGCGTCAGCCCGGCGAAGCTGGCGCCGCAGATCAGCACGTCGCAGTCGCCGGCGAGCGGCGTTCGCTGAGCACCGCGTTTGGTGGCGCGGACTGCCATCGGCGCGATCATACGCGGGTCCCGTGCGCATGGTGCACGGTCGAAAACCGGTGCTGCGCTACGCTTTCGCGCGGTGAGCACAGTGATGGAGAACCCAACAGCCAAGATCGTTGACGGCTCCGACGGTCTGCTGCTCGAGGTCGACGGGCAGATCGTGCCCAACTACGACGCGACGATGCGCCCCTTCGAGGAGGGCGAGGTCGTCACGGGCCATGTCGTGCGCATCGACCACGACGAGGTGCTGGTCGACATCGGCTACAAGTCCGAAGGGGTGATCCCGGCCAACGAGCTGTCGATCCGCAAGGCGGTCGACCCGCACGACGAGGTCACGCTGGGTGAGGAGGTCGACGCGCTGGTCCTGACCAAGGAGGACCAGGACGGCCGTCTGATCATGTCGAAGAAGCGCGCTCGCTTCGAGAAGGCGTGGCGGCGGATCGAGGCGGCTGCCGAGTCCGGCGAGCCGGTCGAGGGCACCGTCATCGAGGTCGTCAAGGGCGGCCTGATCATCGACCTGGGCGTGCGCGGCTTCCTGCCGGCATCGCTCGTCGACATCCGCCGTGTGCCGAACCTCGACGAGTACATGGGCACCCAGATCGAGTGCAAGGTGATCGAGCTCAACCGCTCGCGCAACAACGTCGTCCTCTCGCGCCGCGCGGTGCTGGAGGAGGAGCGCAAGGAGGTCCGCCAGCAGATCCTCGACCGCCTCGCCCCGGGCCTTGTCGTGGAGGGCCAGATCTCCAACATCGTCGACTTCGGCGCTTTCGTCGACCTCGACGGGATCGACGGCCTGATCCACATCTCCGAGCTTTCCTGGTCGCACGTCAACCACCCGAGCGAGGTGCTCGAGATCGGTGACACCGTCCAGGTCAAGGTGCTCGACATCGACCGCGAGCGCCAGCGCATCTCCCTGGGCCTCAAGCAGACCCAGGAGGACCCCTGGCAGCGGATCGTCAACACCTACAACATCGGCGACGAGCTGGCCGGCACGGTCACCAAGGTCGTCACCTTCGGTGCCTTCGTCGAGATCCTCGACGGCGTCGAGGGTCTCGTCCACATCTCCGAGCTGGCGGCCCACCACGTCGAGAACCCGCGCGAGATCGTCCAGCCGGGCGATGCGCTGCGCGTCAAGATCCTCGAGATCGACTCCGAGCGCCGGCGCCTGTCGCTGTCGGCCAAGCGCGTCGAGGGCCAGGTGCTGCCGGTGCGCCGGATCGAGCCCGAGTCGCCGGAGGAGGCGGCTGAGGGTGGGGTGTCGTCTGGGTCCGACGACGCTGGCGATGTCGAGACGACGGCGGTGCAGAGCGCCGAGGAGCCCGAGGCGGCCGTCGAGACCGCCGAGCCTGCAGCGGAGATCGCCCCGCAGCCCGAGGCGCTCGTCGAGCCAGCCGAGCCTGCAACGGAGATCGCGCCGCAGCCGGAGGCGACCGCCGAGCCTGCAACGGATCTTGCACCGGAGCCCGAGGCGGCCGTCGAGACCGCCGAGCCTGCAACGGATCTTGCACCGGAGCCCGAGCCGCTCGCCGCGGAGCCGGCGGCAGACGAGCAGCCGGCCGTCGCCGAGCCGGCGGCCGATGAGCAGCCGACCGCCGCCGAGCCGGCGGCCGACGAGCAGCCCACCGCCGCGGAGTAGCGGCGCGGCGATGGCCGTGCCGCTCGTCGGACTGACCGGCGCACTCGGCGCTGGCAAGTCGACGGCGCTGGAGCAGCTGGCCGAGCTCGGCGCCGAGGTGCTCTCCGCCGACGACGTCGTGCACGACCTCTACACCACCGAGCAGGTCGCCGAAGCGGTGCGCGGGCACTTCGGAGACGAGGTCTTCGACGGCGGGCGTGTCGACCGCCGCGCCCTGGGCGCTCGCGCGTTCGCCGACGACGCCGACCGCCGCTGGCTCGAGCAGCTGCTCTGGCCGCTGGTCGCCGAGCGCTCCGCGCAGTTCTATGCAAGGGCGTGCAGCAGGCAGCCGCCGCCGCCGGCCGCCGTCGTCGAGGCGCCGCTGCTGTTCGAAGCGGGCGCGCAGTCGCGCTTCGCCGCGACGATCGCGGTCGTCGCCGACGACGCGCTGCGCGCGCAGCGGATCGCCGGGCGCGACCAGGCCGCGCTCGCGAGCCGCGAATCCCGCCAGCTTCCCCAGCGCGAGAAGGCGCGCCTCGCCACCTACGTCGTCGTCAACGACGGCACCGTCGCCGAACTGCGCGCCCAGCTCGCCGAGGTGCTGGAGCAGCTGCGGCGATGAGCTCGCGCACGCGCATGCGCCTGCTGGCGCTCGCCGTCGTGGGCGTGACCGTGGCGGTCCTGGTGACGCCGGAGGTGAAGCGGATCGTGCGCGACCTGACGCTGCCGCTGGAATACACCTCGGTAATCCGCCAGCAGGCGAGCGCGGAGCACCTGCCGGCCTCGCTGATCGCCGCCGTGATCTTCGCGGAGACGAAGTTCGACCCGCGAACCTCCCCGACCGGGGCGCTCGGGCTGATGCAGATCGAGCCGGCGACCGCCGAGTTCCTCGCGCGCCGCTCGGGCGCGACGACCTTCACGCTCGCGGACCTCGCCCACCCCGAGACCAACATCGCCTACGGCGCCTACTACCTGCGCTACCTGCTCGACCGCTACAAGGGCAGCGAGACGCTCGCGCTGGCCGCATACAACGGCGGCGAGACCAATGTCGACGGCTGGCTCGCGCAGGCCCACGCCGCCGGCGTGCGCTTCGGCATCGCCC
>DATNHQ010000002.1:0-6598 GCA_035604915.1 Solirubrobacteraceae bacterium | reverse complement strand
GCCGCTCCGGCCGCCGCTGCGGCCGCGCCCGCCGCCCCGGCGGCCGCCGAAGCGCCCGCGGCGCCGGAACCCGCTGTCAGCGTGCCCGCGTCGGTCGGCGTCGCCGCGCGCACGCCGGCACCCGCGATCGCCGCAGGCGGTCGCGTCAAGGCCTCTCCGGTCGCGCGCAGGATCGCCGCCGAGCTCGGCGTCGACCTCGCCGCCGTCGCCGGCAGCGGTCCGGATGGGCGGGTCGTCAAGGCGGACGTGATGGCCGCCGCCAACGGCTCGGCCGCCGGCGCGGCGGCCGTGGCCGTGCCGAGCGCGAGCGGCGATGAGCTCGGAGCCAAGGGCGCCGTGCAGGTGATCGAGCCCTCGCGCACGCAGCAGCTGATCGCGCGCCGAATGGCCAGCGCGAAGGCGACGATCCCCGAGTTTCAGGTCACCGTCGAGGTCGACGCCGAGGCGGCGTTTGAGCTGCGCGAGCAGCTGCGCGGCCAGACCGAGCCGCTGCCCTCGGTCAACGATCTCGTGATCAAGGCCTGCGCACTCGCGCTGCGGGTCCACCCCGGCGTCAACGCGTCCTACATCGACGGCCACTTCGAACGCTATGGGCGCGTGAACATCGGCGTCGCCGTGGCCGGATCCGAGACGCTCGTCGTGCCGACCGTTTTCGACGCCGACATCAAGCCGCTGACCGCGATCGCCGCCGACACGCGCGCGCTCGCCGCCAAGGTCCGCGACGGTACGGTGACGCCGCCGGAGCTCGCCGGCGCGACGTTCACAGTGTCGAACCTGGGCATGCTCGGCGTGACCCGCTTCACGGCGGTGATCAACCCGCCGCAGGCGGCGATCCTCGCAGTGGGGGCGGCCAACCCGCGCCCGGTCGTCGGCGCCGATGGAGCGATCGTCATCAGGCGCGTCATGGAGCTGACGGTCTCGGCCGATCACCGCATCGTCTACGGCGCCGAGGCAGCCGACTTCCTCGCGACCGTGCGCAAGCGGCTCGAGCGCCCGGCGGGCCTGCTGCTTTGACGCGGCTCGCCCTCGCGGCCCCCGGGGGCGACCGGGACCCACGCTGAGCGCGACCCGCGAGGCGGCGCTCCTGCGCCGGCACGACATCGCACGCGTGCGGGCGCCCAATGCGGGCCTCTACACGCTCAGCGGCACCAACACCTGGCTCGTCGGGCGCGACCCCGCGTACCTGATCGATCCGGGGCCTGCGATCCCGGCCCACCTCGACGCTCTGGCGTTGGAGATCGACAAGCGCGGCGGACTCGCGGCGATCCTGGTCACGCACGACCACCACGACCACGGCGATGCCGCCGCGCCGCTGCGCGCGCTCAGCGGTGCGCCGGTCGCGGCGATGCGCGCCGACGCCGACATCGCGCTGGCCGACGGCGACGCGATCGGGCCGATCGTCGCGCTGGCGACGCCGGGGCACGCGAGCGACCACCTCTCGTTCGTATACGGCCGCGTGTGCTTCAGTGGCGACAGCGTGCTCGGCGAGGGCAGCGTCTTCATCGCCGCCGGACCGGGCTCGCTAGCGGGCTACCTCGCCGCGCTGCGGCGCCTGCGGGAGCTCGAGCTCGAGCTGATCGCCCCCGGTCACGGGCCGCTGATCGAGGAACCGAACACCAAGATCGACGAGTACATCGACCACCGCCGCAGACGCGAGCAGCTCGTTCTCGACGCGCTCGCCGACGGGTTGCGCGAGCGCTCGGAGCTGCTCGATCGCGTCTGGGGCGAGCTTCCGCCGGCACTGCTTCCGATCGCCCGCTCGACGCTCGAGGCCCACCTGGGCAAACTGGCCGAGGAGGGCAGGCTGCCTCCGGGGCTGGCGGCCGGCTGATCGCTCAGCCGTCGCTCGAAGCAGCAGCCGCGGCCGGGCCGTTGGTGCCGCCGTCGGCACCGGAACGCGGCCCGCGCAGGTAGTCGGACACGGTCGCGCCGGTGGGCCCGGTTGCGCCGCTCGCGCCGGTCGCGCCGCCAGGCGGACCGTCGCCGGAGCTCTGCGCCGAAGCCACCCCGGACGCGCCGATGCCGTTGATCGCGCTCAGCGGCGGGGAGATTGCGCCGGTTGCGCCGGTTGTGCCGGTCGTGCCGGTGGCAGGGGTCAGCGCCGCGCTGCCGCCGATCCCGTCGACCGGGCCCGTTCCAACCAGCGTTGCCCCCATCGGTCCGGGGCCCGTTGCGCCGGTCGCGCTGGCGCGCGCACCGCCGCTGGCGTGGGGCGCGCCGGCGCCGGCCGGGGCCGACACACCCGCTGGCCTCCCGGCTCGCGGACGGGTCGCCGCGGATGCGTGAACCGTGGTGGCTGCGGCCGTCGCGATGTGCGCGGCCGGCGCTGCGCTCACAGGGGCACTCGCGGGTGCGATCACGGCGGGCGCGGCCGTGCCGATCAGCGCCGCGCAGCAGACAGCCACGGCGATCTTGGCGGCGGTGGCGCCGGCGATCGCGCCCCCTCCGGCGGCGACGCCACCGCCTGCGGCCGCACCGCCGCCGGTGGCGGCGGCGCCGCTGCCGCCACCGATCCCGAACAGCATGCCGAGCTGGCCGAGCGGGCCAGTGGGGGTGAGTGACGCGAAACCGCGCCGCACGCGCTTGAGCTCACCGCGGTATGCGTCGCAGCCGGCGCACTCGCTGCAGTGGCGCCGCGCGCGCCCGCTGACCCGAACGCTGCGGTCGGCGGCGGCGATCAGCTCTTCGCGGATGTCGCAGCACGGTGTCTCGCGCGCCACCGCGATGTCGATCAGGCCGGTGCGGGCGCGCAGCAGCAGGGACTTGACGGCCGGGACCGAGACGCCGAGCGCGCTGCCGAGCTCCACGTAGCTGAGCCCCTGCAGCTCGCGCATCAGCAGCGCCGAACGCTGCTGCTCGGGGAGCGTCTGCACGTCGGCGATCAGGCGGGCGAGCGCCGCGTGGCGCTCAGCCACGGCCGGCGCCTCCCCAGCCGCGGCCGGGGCACTGAAGGCGGGCTCGGCGTCGGCGCTCAGCTCGCTCGGCAGCGGCCAGGGGCGGCGCAGCTCGTCGATGCAGCGGTTGTGGGCGATGCGGTACAGCCAGGCGCGCAACGTCACGGGACGGTCGCTCGCCCGCAGCGCGCGGTAGGCGCGCATGAAGACGTCCTGCAACGCGTCCTCGGGGTCAGAGACGGCGCCGTGAAGCATCTGGCGCGCGTAGGCGAGTAGGCGCACGCGGTAGCGGTCGTGAATGGCGCGGAACGCGTCGTCCGATCCCGCGCGGAACAGCGCCACGAGCTGTTCGTCGGAGCGCAGCCGCAGGAACGCAGCAGACAGCGGGGCCCGGCTGCGGGTTAGGCGTTCTGGGAGGGCGGAGGCTTCCACGCGGTGGCGTGCTGCGTGCGGCGGCTCTGTCGCACTCTAACGCGCGCCCGGGCGCGAAGTTCCGCTGATCCGCGAGGGACGATAGGCTCGCGCTCGATGCCCGCCGCGCCGCGCAAACCGCCTGCGAAGCGCGCTCGCGCCCAGGCGCCGCGCAGCGCCCGGCGAGCCCCCGGGCCCGCCACGGCGAGCGCGCCGTCCCGCTGGAGCGGGATCTCGCCGTTCCCGCCGATCGCCGAATACGCGTTCCTGTCGGACTGCCACACGGGGGCTCTCGTGGCGCCGGACAGCTCGGTCGAGTGGCTGTGCCTGCCGCGCTTCGACGGCGCGAGCGTCTTCGGTGCTCTGCTCGACCGCAGCGCCGGTGCGTTCCGTCTTGCCCCCTACGGCGTCGAGGTCCCGGCCGGGCGGCGCTACGAGCCTGGCACCAACGTACTCGAGACGACCTGGATGACGCCGACCGGGTGGCTGGTCGTGCGCGATGCGCTGACGATCGGCGACTGGCACGGCGATCCGCGCGTCAATCACACCCGCCCGCCGACCGACCACGACGCCGATCATCTGCTGGTGCGCACCGTCGAATGCCTGCAGGGCGAGGTCCCGGTCGAGCTGATGTGCGCTCCGCGTTTCAACTACGGCCGCGAGCCGGCTCGCTGGACTGCGCTCGAAGGCGAGGAGGACTACGTGCTCGACAGCGGCGACGACGACATCGGCGTGCGGCTGCTCAGCGACATGCGCATGGGGGTCGAGGGCTTCGTCGCGCACGCGCGCCACACCATGCGCGAGGGCGAGCGGCGCTTCTGCGCGCTGTCGTGGGCGAAGGACCGCAGCGGCCCGCGCACCGCCGAGGAGGCCCACGCGCACATCCAGCGCACCTGCCACTACTGGCGTGAGTGGCTTGCCGCCGGGACCTACCCCGACCACGCCTGGCGCGCCTTCCTGCAGCGCTCGGCGCTCGTCCTCAAGGGCCTCACCTACGCGCCCACGGGCGCGATGATCGCGGCGCTGACGACGTCGCTGCCGGAAACCCCGGGGGGCGAGCGCAACTGGGACTACCGCTACTGCTGGATGCGCGACGCCACCTTCACGCTGTGGGGCCTGCACGCACTCGACCTCGACTGGGAAGCCAACGACTTCATGGAGTACCTCGCCGACCTGCAACGCAACAAGGACGGCACGCTGCAGATCATGTACGGCATCGGGGGCGAGCGGAACCTCCGCGAGACGACGCTGCGCCACCTCAAGGGCTACGACGGCTCGCGCCCGGTGCGCAAGGGCAACGGCGCCTACAACCAGCGCCAGAACGACGTCTACGGCGCCGTGCTCGACTCGGTCTACCTCCACACCAAGCGCCACGACCACGTCCACGACCGGCTCTGGCCGGTGCTGTGCGACCAGGTCGCGGGCGCCTCGCGCGTGTGGCGGAAGCCCGACCAGGGAATCTGGGAGGCGCGCGGGAAGCCGTGCCACTACGTCTCCTCGAAGCTGATGTGCTGGGTGGCGCTCGATCGCGGCGCCCGGCTCGCCGAGCTGCGCGGTGAGGCCGAGCTCGCCGTGCGCTGGCAGGCGGGCGCCGACGAGATCCGCGCCGACATTCTCGCCAACGGCGTCGATGATCGCGGCGTGTTCGTGCAGCACTACGGCACCACAGCGCTCGACGCCTCAAACCTGCTCGTACCGATCGTGCGCTTCCTGCCCGCGGGCGACGAGCGTGTCCGCGCGACCGTGCTGGCGATCGCGGACGAGCTCAACGATCACGGACTGGTTCTGCGCTACCGCGTCGAGCAGACCGACGATGGCCTCAGCGGGGAGGAGGGGACCTTCCTGATCTGCTCCTTCTGGATGGTCTCGGCGCTATCGGAGATCGGCGAATGCGAACGCGCACGCGCATTGTGCGAGCGGCTCCTGTCGCTGGCGTCTCCGCTCGGCCTCTACGCCGAGGAACTGGACGCCCGAAGCGGACGCCACCTCGGCAATTTCCCGCAGGCCTTCACCCACCTGGCGATGATCAACGCCGTTTCGCACGTGATCGACGACGAGCGCCGCGGCTGATCGCGCGGCGCTGCAACGCTCGACCCCGCGATCAAGCTCGGCCGGCCGCGAGCCGACCCGGGGATTACCCCACGCGGCGCGGGCAGGACTGCGCTCGAAGCCATCTCGAGGTTCCGAAGTTGGTGATCCGTGACGATGTTGCTCGAAGCGACCAGGCATCGAAGCTTCGCCGGCAGCCACGGCTGCAGCGCCGCCGGGGCTCAGCTCGGCAGCGCCCACGGGCCTGAAGCAAAGTGTGCGTCCGGTGACGCGGGCGCGCAGGCGTGTCATCGTTGGCGCTGCTAATGGCTGATATCCGCGAAACCGAGCCGACGCCGAAGATCGCCGACCTCGGCCGCAAGCACGGCCTGCGCCGGGCTGGCGCGATGGACCCGTGGGATCGCCCACGCCCGACAGCGACGCCGTTCGACGATCGCGTCGACGGCACCTCGCCCTTCCCGCCGATCGCCGATTACGCCTTCCTGTCGGACTGCCACACCGCGGCGCTGGTCGCTCCGGACGGCACCGTCGAGTGGCTGTGCCCGCCGCGCTTTGACTCCCCGAGCGTGTTCGCGGCGATCCTCGACCGCGGCGCCGGCGGCTTCCGGCTGGGACCATCCGCGATGGGCGTTCCCGCCGGCCGCCGCTACGAGCCGGGCACCAACGTGCTCGAGACGACATGGCAGACGGCAACCGGATGGGCTGTCGTGCGGGATGCGCTGATCGTCGGTCCGTGGCGCGAGCGCGAGGCCGGCTCTGCCACTGCGCACACGCGCCCGCCGGCCGACCAGGACGCCTACCACGTGCTCGTGCGGACGATCGAGTGTTTCCACGGCTCGATCCAGGTCGAGCTTCTCTGCGAGCCGATGTTCGATTACGGGCGCACACCCGGGGTGTGGAGCCCGGTCGACGGAAACCCGCAGGCGTTCGACGCCATCGGCGCCGGGCGCACGCTGCGCCTCCACAGCGACCTTCAACTCGGCATCGAGGGCGGCTCCGCGCGCGCCCGCCATCGTCTCGCCAAGGGCGACCGTCGCTTCTGCGCGTTGTCGTGGTCGCGCCTGCTCGACGCGCCGCGCAACTTCGCGGAAGCCGACGCGAGTCTCGGCGTGACCGCCGAGTACTGGCGCAACTGGCTCGACACCGGTCGCTTTCCGGACCATCGCTGGCGCGCACAGCTTCAGCGCTCGGCGCTCGTGCTGAAGGGGCTCACATACGCCCCGACCGGCGCCGTGGTCGCCGCG
>DATNHQ010000001.1:0-17878 GCA_035604915.1 Solirubrobacteraceae bacterium | reverse complement strand
GTCGGCTCGACGCGGAACTCGCTGCCGAGCCGAACACGGCGGCGATCGGAGAGCTCGATCACGACCTCGGAGCCGCCCGGGAAGTTGACCAGCAGGCTCTTGAGCTCCTCGATCATCGTCGCGAAACGAGCGCCGTCGCCGAGGCGGATGTGGACGGGCTTCGCCCGCGCCGCCTCCAGCGCCCGAGCACGCGCCATCGCTACCGCCTCGGCGTCGGGGCGAAAGGGCTCGACCGTCTGCGCGACGACGGTCGTGCGCCCCTCCTCCTTCTGGTCGACCCGTCCCTTCACGGTCACGATCGAGTCGACCGCGAGGCTGTCCTCGCACCGCTCGAGCGCCGAGCCGAAGACGATGATCTCGATCTGTCCCTCGAGGTCGTCGAGCGTCGCGAACATCATGTCGGTGCCCGACCGGGTGCGGATCTTGCGCGCCTGCGTGATGATCCCGCCGATCGTGACGGTCTCCTTGTCGGGCCGTTCGCGCACCGCCGAGAGCGGCCAGTCGACCGCCATCGAGAGCGCCTCGCGGACCGCTTTGAGCGGGTGCGCCGAGATGAACAGGCCGATCGCCTCCTTCTCGACGATCAGCAGCTCGCGCTGGTCGAACTCGATCGTCGGGATCGGCGGGCGCACCGCGGCGTGCCCGTTGGCGGGGGCGTCGAGCGCGCCGAGGTCGAAGATCGAGGCCTGGCCGATCAGCGCGTCCTGCTGCGACTTCTGGCCGGCTCCCTGCGCCTGCTCGAGAACCTCGAGCATGCCGCGCCGCGTCGCGCCGGTCGAGCCGAGCGCGCCGCACTTGATCAGCGCCTCGATCGCCTTCTTGTTGACGGCGCGACCGTCGACGCGCTCGCAGAAGTCCCACAGCGTGTTGAACGAGCCGCCCTCTTCGCGCGCGCGCAGGATCGCCTCGACGGCCTGGTAGCCGACGCCCTTGACGGCGTCGAGGCCGAAGCGGATGTTGCGGTCGACGACCGTGAACTCGTGCCCCGAGAGGTTGACGTCCGGGGGCAGGATCTCGATCCCCATCTCCTCGCAGCGCGCGACGAAGAACGGCACCCGGTCCTTGGTTGACATCACCGAGGAGATCAGCGCCGCCATGTACTCGGCCGGGTGGTTGGCCTTCAGCCAGGCGGTCCGGTAGGAGATCAGGCCGTAGCAGGCGGCGTGGCTGCGGTTGAAGGAGTAGTCGGCCGACTTCTCGTTGGTCGACCAGATGAAGTCGATGACGTTGTCGGAGGTGCCGCTCGCGCGCGCGCCGGCTACGAACTCCGGCTTGAGCTGCGCCATCGCCGCGCGGTTCTTCTTGCCGATCGCCTTGCGCAGATCGTCCGCCTTCGCGCCGGAGAACCCGGCCAGCTCCTTGGCGATCCGCATCGCCTGCTCCTGGTAGAGGATCACGCCCATCGTGGAGGAGAGGATCGGGCGCAGGCGCTCGTCCGGGTAGGTGACCTGCTCCGGGTGTTGCTTGCCGCGGGCATAGGCCGGGATCTGGTCCATCGCCCCGGGCCGGTAGAGGGCGTTCAGCGCGACGAGGTCGTCGAAGCGGTCGGGGCGGACCTTCTTGAGCGCCTCGCGCATCCCTTCGGACTCGAACTGGAAGACCCCGACGCTGTCGCCGCGCGCGAGCATCTCGTAGGTCGCGGGGTCGTCGAGCGGCAGCGTCGCCATGTCGGGGCGCACCCCCGTCGAGCGCTCGATGATGTCAAGCGCATCCTCGATCACATCGAGGTTGCGCAGCCCGAGGAAGTCCATCTTGAGCAGGCCGATCTGCTCGATCGGCTTCATCGAGAACTGCGTGACTGTGCGGAACTGGCGGTCGCCGTGCTCGTCGACGCCGGCGTCGGCGATCTGCAGCGGCACGATGTCGGTCAGCGGCCGGTCGGCGATCACGACCGCGGCGGCGTGGATCGAGGAGTTGCGCACGACCCCCTCGAGGCCCCGCGCGGTGTCGATGATCGCGCGCGCCGTCGGATCCTCGTCGTAGACGGCGCGCAGCGGCTCGCCCTCCGCCAGGCACTCGGCGAAGGAAGGCGCGCGGCCCTGCTGGGGGTCCGGGATCAGCTTCGCGAGGCGATCGCCGACGCCGTAATCGTGGCCGAGCACGCGCGCGGCGTCTCGCGTGGCCTGGCGCGGCGCCATCTTGCCGAAGGTCACGATCTGGGCGACCGAATCGCGGCCGTACTTCTCGACCACGTAGCGCAGCACACGCTCGCGGCCACGCACCGAGAAATCGATGTCGATGTCCGGCATCGACACGCGCTCGGGGTTGAGGAAGCGCTCGAACAGCAGGTCGTAGGCGAGCGGGTCGACGTCGGTGATGCGCAGGCTGTAGGCGACGATCGAGCCCGCCGCCGAGCCGCGACCCGGCCCGACCGCGATGCCGCTTCGCTTGGCGAAGTCGACGAAGTCCCAGACGATCAGGAAATAGGCGTTGAAACCCATCCGGTCGATCACCTCGAGCTCGCTGTCCATCCGCTCGATCGTCGCCGCCGGCGGCGGATCGCCGTAGCGCTCGCGCAGCCCACGCTCGACCAGCTTGCGCAGGTAGCTGCCCTCGGTCTCCCCCTCGGGCACCGGATAGGCCGGGATCAGCTGGCGGTCGAGCTCGATCTCGACGCCGCAGCGCTCGGCGATCTCCAGCGTCGAGGCGAGCGCCTGCGGCCACTGCGCGAAGGACTCCGCCATTTCCGCCGAGTCCTTCAGATAGAACTCGTTGGTCTCGAAGCGGATCTTCGGATCGGCGAGCGTGCTCTTGGTCTGCACGCACAGCAGCGCCGCGTGGTGGGTGTAGTCCTCGCGGCGCAGGTAGTGCACGTCGGCGGTGCCGACAAGCGAACAGCCGATGTCGGCCGCGATCCGCACGATCTCCTCGTTACAGCGGTCCTGCTGCGCGAGGCCGTTCTTCTGCACCTCGAAGTAGACGTTGTCGCGGCCGAGCGCGTCGATCAACTGCTCGACGTGAGCGCGGCCCTCGGCGACGCGCCCGTCGGCGATGCGCGAGCACAGCCGCGAGGCGAGGCAGCCGGTCAGCGCGATGACGCCGTCGCCGTAGCGGGAGATCTGCTCCATGTCGACCGTTGGCTTGCCGCGCTGGACGCCCTCGAGGAACCCCGCCGAGGAGAGCTGGACGAGGTTTCTGTAGCCGGCGTCGTTTGAGGCGAGCAGCGTTAGATGGTTGTGCTCCAGACGCTGCCCGGGCGAGGCGACGGCGGCGTGGTCGTCGACGAAGTAGATTTCGCAGCCGATGATCGGCTTGATCCCCGCCTTGCGGGCGGCCTGGTAGAGCTCGACCGCGCCGTTCATGACGCCGTGGTCGGTCAGGCTGATCGCCGGCTGCCCGAATGCCGCCGCGCGTTCCACCAGCCCCTCGATCTTCGACGCGCCGTCGAGCAGCGAGTACTCGGAATGGACGTGCAGGTGGGCGCAGGTGGGCTCGCTCATGCGGTGCGCTTGATCCTAGACACGCGGCCCGACGCCACCGGCGCGTTCGGGCCTCACCGCCGTGCGGCTCGCCGCACGTTGCGGAATTGGCGCCACGGTTCGCCGGTGTCCGAGTGAGCGAGCGTTCCGGGGTCGGCGTTCGCCCCGCAACTCGCCGGTCGGCTGCTGCGCCGCGCACGCGCGCGAGTACCTCGACTGGCCCTAGCGGTTGCGCAGTCGCCACGCCATCCGCGACTGCAGCGTCCACAGCTCGATGAACCCCGGCGAGGCGGTCTGCGAGAAGAGGCCGCCGGACTCCGAGAACGATGCGAGCGACTGGTCGTAGACGGCATTGGGCGAGGAGCGCGTGACGACGCGCGCGGTGCCCTTGTAGAGCTCGAGGCCGATCGTTCCGGTCACGTACGCGTTGACGGCCTCCATGTAGGCGTCGAGGTCCGAGCGCAGCGGCTCCCACCACAGCCCGGCGTAGACGAGGTAGGCCCACTGGCGGTCGAGCCCCGCCTTGAACTGGTTCTGGTGGATAGTGCAGACGAGTTTCTCGAGCTCCTGGTGGGCGGCGAGGATGACCGCCGCCGCCGGCGCCTCGTAGATGTCACGAACCTTGAGGCCGACGATGCGATCCTCGATGTGGTCGATGATGCCGACGCCGTGGCGGGCCCCGATCTCGCCCGCGCGCTCGATCAGCGCCGCGAGCGCCAGTCGCTCGCCGTCGAGTGAGACCGGCAGGCCGCGCTCGAACTCGAGCTCGAGGCGCTGGGGCTCGTCGGGCGCCCGGCGCGGGTGCGTGACGAGCTGGAAGACGTCGTCGTCGGGGGCGTGGTCGAGGTCCTCGATCCAGCGGCCCTCCGATGAGCGCCCCCAGAGGTTGTCGTCGATCGAGTAGGGCACGATCTCGCTGCCGCCCTTGATCGGGATGCCGTGCTCGCGCGCGTAGGCGATCTCCTCCTCGCGCCCCATCGCCCACTCCCGCACCGGGGCGATCACCTTGAGCTCGGGTGCGAGCGTCGCGACAGTGCCGTCGATGCGAACCTGGTCGTTGCCCTTGCCGGTGCAGCCGTGGGCGATCGTGTCGCAGCCCGAGCGCCGGGCGTACTCGACCGCGAGCTTCGCGATCAGCGGACGTCCCAGCGCGGTGAACAGCGGGTAGCCGCCGCCATAGAGCGCGTTCGCCTTGATCGCCGGCGCGATGTACCCGACCGCGAACTCCTCGCGCGCGTCGACGACGTGGCACTCGACGGCGCCGATCTGGCGCGCCTTGCCCTCGATCACACCGTAGTCCTCGCCCGGCTGGCCGAGATTCACCGTCAGCGTCACGACCTCGGCGTCGTAGCGCTCCTGGATCCAGCGCAGCATCACACTCGTGTCGAGCCCGCCGCTGTAGAGCAGCAGCACGCGGTGCACGTCGGCCGGGTCGGCCTGGTAGGAGGCGGTGCGCGGCGCAAATTCGGGCGTGCTCATGACGGCGCAAGCCTACCGGCGGCGCAAGCGAGCGCGGGGCCCCGGCCGCGCGCCAGCTAGCCGACGATCGTGAACTTCAGCGTCCCGGCGGTGAAGACCAGCGTGGACTTCGCGCCGATCGCCACCGCCGACACGACGACCGAGTAGCCGCCGGGCGACAGTGTGGATGCGCCGAGGTGCCCGCCGAATGGCACGACGTCCGCGCCCTGCGGCTCGAGCTTCGTCAGCGATCCGACGCGTTTGGTCAGCGTGCAGGCCGGCTCGTGGGTGTTGGCGGGCGTCTGCGCCACGCAGTGGCCTCCAGCCCGGCGCCCCGCGAGGTCGCGTTCGAACACGAAGGTGACCGTGGCAGCCCTGTTGGGAGTGAAGGAGAAGGCCGTGCCGCCGCCGATCCGCCAGCGCGAGCTGGACTGGCCGAGGCGGGCGATCGTGACGCGGGCGTCCTGGGCGGCGATCACCGACGGCTGCGCCGCGACGACGGTGTAGCTGACACTCAGGTCCGCCGTCTCGCCGAAGGCGTCCGCGGCACTGACCGTGAAGGTGTGCAGGCCGAGGTCCTGGGTGTCGAGCTGCGGCTGGCCCGGCGCCGCCGATCGCGAGTTGCAGCCGACGAGCGCGAGCTGGGCCTGACAGGGCGGCTGGGGCGCCTGCGCCATCGTGCACGGGATCGAGCTTCCGTCGAACGCTGTGCAGGCGACGGTGACGGGCAGGGACGAGCCCTGCGCGTAGGTCCCCCCGTTGGCTGGGCCGCTCAGCGTGATCGTGGGACTGCCGCCGACGGTGTAGTTGACGGTTCGCGTGACGCTCTCGCCGTCGGAATCGGTGGCGGTGACCGTGAGCGAGTGGGGCCCGAACGAGAACGGGACCGGCGATCCGGCGGCGACCGTGCCCACACACGAGTGGATCGTCTCCCCCGCCCCCGCCGTGCACGTGTAGAGCGCCTCCGTGGCTGCCGTCGGGAGTGAGGGGCTGTAGTCGGCGCCGTCAGAGGGCCACGAGATCGAGATCGACGGCGGCGGGAACGAGATCGGGCCGCTACCGCCGGAGAATGCCGGAACCGAGTCGCCGACGCCGTTCGTCGCGATCACGCCGACCTTGAGGAACTCGCCCGCGTCGTCGGAGCCCGGGCTGTAGGAGCTGAGCAGGCCGGAGAGCCCGGTCACCGGGTGACACCAGCCGAGCGCTGCCGAACAGGCGTACCACTGGTAGGCGTATCCGGTCGGTGCGCCGCTCCAGGTTCCGGTCGTGGCGCTGACCGGTGCGCTCCCGTCCACCGCCGAGAGCGTCGGCGGACTCTCGACGCCGGGCGCGCCCGGCTGCGCTGCGACCGTTGCAGTCGCGATCGTGACGGATGTGAACTCGTTGTCGACATTGGCCGCCGTGACGACAACCTCGATCGAGTAACCGGCGTCCAGCGAGGAGACGGTGTAGGCGGCGCCGCTGGGGGTTCCCGCGACCCCGGAGCAGGTGCTGCTGCTCGGGTCGCAATCGAGCCACTGGTAGCTGATCTGGGGCGACTCGCTCCAGGTCCCGCTCGTCGCGTTAAGCGTCTGGTCCACCTCGGCGGAGCCGGTGATCACGGGGGCAACACTCGCCGACGGCGGCGCGAGCGGGGTCACCGCCGCCGACGGGCTCGAGAAGAAGCCCGTAACGCCGTTGTTGGCCGTGACCGTGAAGGTGTAGGAGACGCCGTCGGTGAGCCCCGAAACCACGATCGGACTCGACGCCCCGCTGGCCGTGATCCCACCCGGTGAGGACGTCACGGTGTAACTGGTGATCGGCGAGCCCCCGTCCGAGCCGGGGGGCGTGAAGGACACAGTCGCCTGAGCGTCGCCCGCGCTGGCCATGACAGCGGTCGGCGGACCGGGCATTGCTGCCAGCGCCGGCGTCGCGCCGATCGTGGCGAGCGCAACCGCCGCGGCGATCGCCACGCATGCAGGGACAACTCTTGGGGCCCCCCACATTCCGCCAAAGCTAGCAACCGCTCTCGCTCTGAGCGGGGGGCCTTTCATCACCCGCGGCGACCGCGGCTAGGCTGCCCGCGATGCCCGACCTCCGCCTCCGCAGCGCCGAGCGACGCGACGCACGCGCGATCGCCGGCGTGCACGTGCGCTCGTGGCGGGCCGGCTACCGCGGCATCATCGCCGACGATGTGCTCGACTCGCTCTCGTTGAGGGAGCGCGAACGCTCGTGGCAGGGCTGGCTGTCCAACGGCCGGTCGGCGACGATCGTCGCGCAGTCGCAAGGCCGCCTCGTCGGATTCGCCACGATCAGCTGGCCGGAGGGGCCGCGCGCGAGTGTCCGCGAGATCGCCGCGCTCTACGTGGAGCCGACGATGATGCGCCGGGGGGTCGGGAGCGCGCTGTTGTCCGCAGCGATCGAGGCGGCGCGCAGCGACGGCTGCGCCGAGGTTGTGCTGTGGGTGCTCGAGGCCAACGCCGCCGCGCGCGCCTTCTACGAGCGCGCCGGCTTCGCTCCCGACGGCGCGCGCGAGCACCACGAGCGAAGCCGCCAGCCGATGATCAGGATGCGCCGGCCGCTCGAGAGCTAGGGGCGCTGGGAGGCGGGCATCAGGAACTCCCACGGGGAGACCTCCGCGGCCGGGTCGACCGGCACGACGACGAGCTCCGGCTCGCAGCGCTCGAACGCCTGTGCGAGCGCGCTCGCGAGCGCGTCCGGGCTGGCCACGCTCGTCGCGCGGACGCCGTAGCTTTTCGCAAGCGCGACGAAATCGGGGTTGCGCAGTCTTGCGCCGAGCACGCGCCCGTCGTAGAGGCGCTGCTGGTCGCGCAGGACGTTGCCGAAGGCACCGTTGTCGAACAGGACCGTGACGACGTCCAGCCCGTATTGCGCCGCGGTCGCGAGCTCCTGCAGACCGAACTGGAAGCCGCCGTCACCGGTGATCGAGACGACCTTGCGCTGCGGGTATGCGGCCTTCACGCCGAGCGCGGTCGGGAAGCCGAAGCCGAGCGTCCCCTGCGCGCCGCAGGTCACGAACGTTCGCGGCTCATACACCGGGAAGCCGTAGTAGGAGGTGAAGCCCGCCTGACAGAGCTCCTCGACGAAGAAGCCATCGCGCGGCAGCACCCCGCGGATCGCGCGCAGATAGCCGACGTGGGGCTGGATCCGCTCGATCTCGGCGTCCTTGGCCCGCTTGAGCGCCTCGAACTCGCCGGCCCGCGAGGGGCGCTCGGCGCCGCCCTCGCGCAGCAGCCGGGTCAGCGCGGCGGTTGTTGGCGCCGCGTCGCCCACCAGCGCCAAGTCGGCGGCGACGCGCTCCGTCTGCTGCGCTTCGATATCGATGTCGATCAGCCTGGGCTCGGCCGGCTGCGCGGGCCAGCGAAACCACTGAAGCTCGAGTCGGCTGCCGATGCCCACGACGACGTCGGTGTCGGGCCAGCGCTCGTAGCCCTCGGCGCAGCTGAGGCCGAGCGGGTGGTCACTCGCGACGATGCCGCGGCCGCTTCGGAACGCGACAACGGGCGCCTGCAGCAGCTCGGCGAGCTCGCGCACCTCGGCGGCCGCGTCGAGGGCGCCGCCGCCGACCATGATCATCGGATTGCGCGCGGCCAACAGCAGCTCGGCGGCCCGCTCGAGCGTGGCTCCGTCGGCCAGCGGCGCGGCGTCGGCGACAGATGGCTCCACCAGCGTCACCTCCTCGCGCTGGTCGAAGACCTCCCAGGGCATCTCGAGCGCCACCGGCCGCGGGCGCCCGCTGCGCGTCTGGCGAAACGCCTCGGCGACCAGCCCAGGGGCCTGCGCGGGTCGCGCGATCCGCTCGGACCAGCGCGTCAGCGTGCGCATCGTCGCCAGCTGGTCGGGCAGCTCGTGCAGATGGCCCTTGCCGGCGCCGATGAACGGCGTCGGCACCTGCCCGGTGACGCAGACCATCGGCGTGCTGGTCGCGTAGGCCGAGGACAGCGCCGCGGCGGCGTTGAGCACGCCCGGCCCCGGAACAACGGCGAAGACGCCGGTGCGCCCGGTCGCCTTGGCATAGCCGAAGGCCATGTAGCCGGCGGCCTGCTCGTGGCGCGGGGTCACCACGCGCACCTCCTCCCCGGCGCGCGCGAGCGCGTCGAAAAGGCCGTAGATCTGCACGCCGGGCAGCGCGAAGATCGTGTCCACGCCCTCGCGCAGCAGCGAGCGCACGATCGCATCGCCGCCGGTCATTTGCGCGGGCGGCGGGGGCTCGCTCACGTGAGCACGCTGCGCAGCCGCTCGACGCAGTCCTCGATCTCGCCCTCGCCGATCACCAGCGGCGGCAGCATCCGCAGCGTCACCGGGCCTGTCGCATTGACCACGAGCCGCTGCTCGAGCAGCGCGCGGCGGGCGACCTCGGGAGCGTCGACGTCGAGGTCGCAGGCGACCATCAGGCCACGGCCGCGGATCGCAACGACGTGCGGGAGCGACGCCACGCGCTCGCGCAGGAGCTCGCCGAGCGAGCGCACCCGCGCGAGCAGCTGCTCGTCGAGCAGGACGTCGAGCGCGGCGAGCGCCGCCGCGCAGACGACCGGCCCGCCGGCGAAGGTGGAGCCGTGGTCGCCTGGAGCGAAGGTGTCGGCGTGCCTTTGCCCGGTGATCAACGCGCCGATCGGCAGGCCGCCGCCGAGCGCTTTGGCGGCGGTGATCAGGTCGGGCGTGACGCCCGCGTGCTCGTAGCCCCATGCGTAGCCGGTGCGGCCGAGCCCCGTCTGGATCTCGTCGAAGATCAGCGTCGCGCCAGTCGCGTCGCAGCGCTCGCGCGCGAAGCGCAGCAGCGCGTCGGGCATCACGTGGACGCCGCTCTCGCCCTGGATCGGCTCGAGGATCAGCGCGGCCGTGCGCTCGTCGATCGCGCCGGCCAGCGCCTCGATCGTCGCGTCGACGCTGACGAAGCCCCCGACCAGCGGCGCGAACGGCGCCTGCTTGGATTCCTGCGGGGTCGCCGACAGCGACCCGTAGGTGCGGCCGTGGAAGGCGCCGTGCACCGACACGATCGTGCCCCCCTGCCTGGCCTTGCGCGCGCACTTGAGCGCCGCCTCGACAGCCTCGGTCCCGGAGTTGGTGAAGAACACCTTGCCGCCCAGCGAGGACTCGGCGAGCCTCTCCGCGAGCCTCGCCATCGGCTCGTTGTAGTAGAGGTTGCCGACGTGGAGCAGCCGCGCCGCCTGTTCGCGAATCGCCGCGACGACGGCCGGGTGGCAGTGCCCGACGCTCGAGACGGAGATCCCCACGAGGAAGTCGAGGTACTCGTTGCCCTCGGAGTCCCACAGCCGGGCGCCCTCACCGCGGACGAACTCGACGGGGAAGCGCGCGTAGTTGGGCGTGAGGTGGGCGTCGTAGCGCTCGATCGTGCTCACAGCGTCACCTTCGTGCCGATCCCGGCGTCGGTGAAGAGCTCGAGCAGCAGCGAGTGCGGTACGCGCCCGTCGATTATCTGCGCGGCGCCGACGCCGCCGCGGACGGCGTCCACGCAGGCCTGCAGCTTCGGCCGCATGCCCCCCTCGATGTCCGCCAGGGCGTTCGACACGCGCTCGACGTCGGCCTGTCCGATCAGGCTCTCGGGGTCGCTCGGATCGGCGAGCCAGCCGCGAACGTCGGTGAGGAAGATCGCGGTGCGGGCGTGCAGCGCGACCGCAATCGCCGCGGCCGCCTCGTCGGCGTTGACGTTGTAGGAGTTGCCCTCGCGATCGGCGCCGACGGAGGCGACGACCGGGATGTAGTCGCGCGCGATGTGGTTGATGACGCCGGCGTCGACGCGGTCGATCTGGCCGACGAAGCCGATGTCCTCGCCGCCGGGGGCGAGGCGGCGCGAGCACCGCAGCAGGCCGCCGTCGTCGCCGGAGAGGCCGACGGCGGGCTGGCCGTGGCGGCCGATGCGCAGCACGATGTCGGTGTTGAGCTTGCCGACGAGCACCATCTTGGCGATCTCGACCGTCGCCTCGTCGGAGACGCGCAGGCCGCCGACGAACTCGACGGGCATGCCCAGCCTCTCCATGTAGGCGGTGATGTCGGGGCCGCCGCCGTGGACGACGACCGGGTTCATGCCCACGTACTTGAGCAGAACGACGTCGCGCGCGAACTCCTCGCGCAGCTCGGGGTCGTCCATGGCGGAGCCGCCGTACTTGATCACCACCGTCGAGCCGTGGAACTCGCGAATGTAGGGCAGCGCCTCGAGCAGGGTGGCGACGTCGCGCATCAGGTCGTGTACTCCGCGTTGATCTTCACGTAGTCGTAGCTGAGATCGGAGAAGAACAGCTCGGCCTCCGCCCCCTCACCCGGCAGATCGACCTCGTAGAGGATCTCCTCGCCGCCGACGGCACGGGCCAGCGCGGCCCTGTCGTGCTCGACGCCGGCGCCGTCGCGCGCGACCGCGATGCCCTCGATCGCGATGTCGAAGGAGAGCGGCGCGGTGCCGGGCAGTGCCGCCCCGATCGCCTGCGCGATCCGTCCCCAGTTGGCGTCGCCGCCGAACAGTGCCGCCTTGACCAGCGGCGAGTTCGCGATCGCCCGCGCGACGCGCGACACGCTCTCCTCGCCAGCCCCGCGCACATGGACCCGCGCGATCCGCCGCGCGCCCTCGCCGTCGGCGACCATCCGAACCGCCAGCGCCAGCGCCAGCGCGTCGAGCGCCTCGCCCAGCAGCGACTCGTCCTCGCTGTCGGGCTCCACGCGGACGCCGCCCTCGCCGCTGGCCATCAGGATCACGGTGTCGTTGGTCGAGAGCTGGCCGTCGACGCTGACGCGGTCGAACGAGCGGCTGACCGCGGCGCCGAGGAGCGCGTCCGCCGAACGCGGCGTCAGCACGGCGTCGGTCTGCACGAAGCACAGCATCGTCGCGAAGTGCGGCGAGATCATCCCGGCGCCCTTGCAGGCGGCTGACAGCCGCACGCTGCCAGACGACAGCACGACCTCGAGCTGGACGTGCTTGTCGAGCGCGTCGGTGGTCTTGATCGCCGCGGCGAACTCGTCCAGCCCCTCAGGCGTGAGCCGCTGCGCGAGCCCCGGCACTGCGGCGGCGATGCGCTCGCCGGGCAACAGCACGCCGATCACGCCCGTCGACGCCACGGCGACCTCACGCGACGAAAGGCCGAGTGCGGCAGCGGCGGCCTGCTGAACGCGGACGGCCTCGGCGATCCCGGCCTCGCCGGTGGCGGCGTTCGCGTTCCCGGAATTGGCGACCACCGCCCGGATCGCATGGAGGTCCGAGCGCTCGCGAGTCACGACCACCGGCGCGGCCAGGACGCCGGAGTCGCAGAAGCGCGCCGCGCTGACGGTCCGCTCTGCGTCGGAGACCAGGATCCCCAGGTCGAGCACGCCGGAGTCGGGCTGCTTCACACCGCAGCTGGCACCCGCCAGGCGGAAGCCGGCCGGCATCGTGGCGATCTCGTGGACATGGCTCGGCCTGGGCGCGAAGCGGGAGCCGAAGAAGCCTTCGCTCATCTCAGCCCCAGCCCCTCTTCGAAACCGAACATCAGGTTGAGGTTCGCGACCGCCTGCGACGCCGTTCCCTTCCAGAGGTTGTCGATCGCCGCGAACACGAACAGCTTGCCCGTGCGCTCGTCGGCGAGCACATTGAGCGCGCAGACGTTGGTCTCGCGCACGTCGCGCACGCCCGGCACGGTCGCGACGAGGTCGATGAACGGCTCGCTTCCGTAGCGCTCGCGGTAGAGCCCCTCGAGCTCGGCCTGCTCGACGGGGCGCGACGGCGTGACGTAGCAGGACAGCAGCTCGCCCTGGTCGATCGGAAGCAGGTGGGGCGTGAAGGCGACCGGCACGGGCGCGCCGAGCAGCCCCAGTTCCTGGTCGATCTCGGGCATGTGGCGGTGCGCGCCGACGCCGTAGGGGCGAACGTTCTCGGTCACCGCGACGAAGTGGTTGCCCTCGCGCGGCTGCTTGCCCATCCCCGAGACCCCCGTCTTCGCGTCGATCACGACGTCGGCGATCAGACCGGCCGTGGCCAGCGGCGCGAGCGCGAGAATCGCCGCCGTAGGGAAGCAGCCCGGACAGGCGACCAGCGCCGCGTCCGCGATCTGCTGGCGATAGAGCTCGGTGAGCCCGTAGACGGCACGCTCGATCAGCTCGGGGTGCGGGTGGGGGACGTACCAGTGCTCGTAGGTCGCGACGTCGCGCAGGCGAAAGTCGGCGGAGAGGTCGACGACCCGCAGCTCACGCGCCAGCAGCGCCGCCACGACGGGCGCGGCGCTCCCGTGCGGGTAGGCGACGAGGGCGGCGTCAGCGCGGGCGGCGCGGTCGAGGTCGAGCTCCTCGAGCACGAGCGGCACGCGATGCTGCGGGTAGAGCTCCACCAGTGGCCGCCCGGAGTCCTCGCGCGCGGTGATCGCGAGCAGCTCGAACTGCGGGTGGCGCCAGAGGATGCGGGCGGCGATCGCCCCCGCGTAGCCGGATGCGCCGATCACGACGACGCCGGGATGGTCAGGCACGGATCGTGCCCCCGATCTTCTCGAGGCTCGCGACGATCCGCGTGCGGACCTGAGCGACCTCCTCGTCGGTCAGCGTGCGATCGGGGGCCCGGAACTCGAGATGGAGGGCGAGCGAGATCCGGCCCTCGCCGACCTGCGCGCCGCGGTAGACGTCGAAGACCTCGACCCGCGAGAGCAGCTCGGCGCCGACGGAGCGCACGGCCGCGACGACGTCACCGGCGGCGGTGCCCTCGCCGACGACCACGGCGATGTCCTCGCGCACGGCCGGGTACTCGCCGAAAGGCGCGTAGGCGACGACCTCGGGGGTGAGCTCTGCGAGCACCCCGAGGTCGAGCCCCCAGACCGCCGACTGCTCGAGTCCCCAGTCCGCCGCGACCAGCGGGTGCAGCTCGCCGATGAAGCCGATGGCCAAGTCGCCCACCAGCACAGCGGCCGACCGGCCCGGGTGCAGGAAGGGCTGCTCGCCGGCACCCAGGGACCACCGGACGCCGAGCACGTCGAGCACCGCGCCGAGCAGCGACTTCGCCGCGAAGAAGTCGGCGAGCACCGCCGGGGCGCCGCGCCAGGAGGCCGGCACGACCTCACCCGCGAGCAGCACCGCTAGCGTGATGTGCTCGTCCGCGAGCGGGCCGCTGTCGGCCGGCGCGCGAAAGATCGTGCCCGACTCGAACAGCGCGAGATCGCTCGCGCCACGCGCGGTGTTGTGTGCGGCGGCGTCGAGCAGCGACCCGAGCAGCGTCGGGCGGAGCATCGCGTGGGCCTCGGACAGCGGGTTGCCGATCGCGAGCGTGCGGCGCATCCCATGCTCGGGCCCCAGGCGCAGGCGCCCGAGAAGGGCCGGGTCGGCGAAGCTCCAGCCGGCGATCTGGCTGACGCCGCGCGCCGCGAGGGCGTCCTCGGCGCGGCGCCGGACGCGTTGCGTGTGGGTCAGGCGGCCGCCCACCCCGCGCCGCGGCGGCAGCGTCGCCGGCAGGTTCTCGAGACCGTCGATGCGCGCAACCTCTTCGACGAGGTCGATCTCGCGCGTGACATCGCGCCATCGCCAGTCGGGCACGACGACGCGCAGCTGCGCGTCGTCGTCCGACTGGGTCTCGAAGCCGAGCGAATCGAGGATCTCCGCGCAGCGCTGCGGCGCAACCTCGGTCCCCAGCAGCGCGGACACGCGCCGCGGCCGCAGCCGCAGCGGCGGCGGATCCTCGCCTGGCCCGCCGACGTCGATGGTGCCCGGGAGGAGTCGCGCTCCGCAGATCTCGACGAGCAACTGAGACGCCACGGCCAGGCCGGCAAGCGGCAGCCGCCGCGAGAGGCCCTTCTCGAAGCGGTGCGAGGCCTCGCTGCGAAGGCCGAGCGCGTTGGCGGTGCGCTGCAGGGTCGCGCCGTCCCACGTGGCCGCTTCGAGCAGGATGCGCCCGGTGCGCTCGCCGATCTCCGAGCGCGCGCCGCCCATCACCCCGGCGAGCGACGTCGGGCCGTCCGCGTCGCAGATCACCACCATGGCCTCGCCGAGCGCCCGCTGCACCCCGTCGAGCGTCTCGAGCGTCTCGCCGGCGCGGGCGCGCCGGACGGTCAGCTCGCCGCCCGCAACGCGGTCGAGGTCGAAGGCGTGCAGCGGCTGACCGGTCAGGTGCATCACGTAGTTGGTGATGTCGACGACGTTCGAGATCGGGCGCATGCCCGCCGCAAGCAGGCGCGCCACCAGCCACAGCGGCGACGGCCCGATCGTGACCTCCTCGAAGACTCGCGCGGTGAAGCGCGGGCAGAGGTCCGGACACTCGACCGTGACCGCGATCCCCGGCGGGTCGCCGTCGAGCGTGCCGGGATCGTCAAGCCACGGCGGCGGTGCGAGCGGCGCGCCGGTCGCGGCACCGACCTCGCGGGCGACCCCGTAGAGCGCCAGGCAGTCGGGCCGGTTGGGGGTGACCTCGAGCTCGAGCACGTCGGTGCCGAGCGGCAGCACGCGCTCGAGCGGCGTCCCCGGCGCCGGGCCGTCGTCGAGCACGAGGATGCCGGTGTGATCGCCGCCGAGCGCGATCTCGTCGGTCGCGAGGATCATGCCGTCGCTGACGATGCCGCGCAGCTTCGCCGCCGCAAGCGTGCGGCCGTCCGCCATCTGGGCGCCCGGGCGCGCGACCGCGACCGTCTGGCCGGCGGCGACGTTCGGCGCGCCGCAGACGATCGTCGCGGGCTCGGCCTCCCCCACCTCGACCGTGCAGACGCGCAGGCGGTCGGCATTGGGGTGCGCCACCGCCTCGAGCACGCGGCCGACGACGTAGCCCTCCGCTGACGGTGGGCCGTGGCGCAGGATGCGCTCGACCTGCGTGCCGGTCAGCGTCAGGCGCGACGCCAGCTCCTCGGTCCCGAGGCCGGGGTCGCAGTAGCAACGCAGCCAGTCGAGCGGCACGAGCATCAGCGCCTACCGAACTGCGCGAGGAAGCGCACGTCGTTGTCGAAGTACAGGCGCAGATCGGGCACGCCGTGGCGGAGCATCGCGATCCGCTCGACCCCCATGCCGAAGGCGAAGCCGGTGACGACCTCGGGGTCGTAGGCGGGGTCGCCGACGGCGGCGAAGACGTTGGGGTCGACCATCCCGGCACCGAGGATCTCGAGCCAGCCCGAGCCCTTGCAGAGCGGGCAGCGCGAGCCGTCGGCGAGCGAGCCGCGGCTGCAGTTGAAGCACGACACGTCGACCTCGACGCTCGGCTCGGTGAACGGGAAGAAGCTCGGGCGCAGCTGCACCTCGCGCTCGGCCCCGAAGATCGCGCGCGCGAACGCGAGCAGCGTGCCCTTGAGGTCGGCGAGCGTGACGCCCTCGTCGACCGCGAGGCCCTCCACCTGGTGGAACTGCGGCGTGTGGGTGGCGTCGTTGTCGGGCCTGTAGACGCGCCCGGGGGCGATCACGTAGATCGGCGGCGGCGCGGCCATCATCGCGCGCAGCTGGACCGGCGAGGTGTGCGTGCGCAGCAGCGTGCGCCCGTCGAGGTAGAACGTGTCGCTCTCGAGGCGCGCCGGGTGCGTCGCGTCGAAGTTGAGCGCGTCGAAGTTGTAGTCGACGAGCTCGACCTCGGGGCCCTCCGCGATGCTGAAGCCGAGGCCGATGAACACGTCCTCGATGTCGCGCCGGGTCTGGGTGATCAGGTGCAGGTGGCCGACCGGCGCGGGCGGCGCCCCGGGCAGCGTGATGTCGATCCGGTCGCCGGCGAGGCGCGAGTCGAGCTCGCCCTTGGCGAGCGCCGCCTCGCGCTCCTCGATCAGCGCCGTGAGCGCCTGGCGCGCCGCGTTCGCCGCCGAGCCGACCGCGGAGCGCTGTTCGGGCGGAAGCTCGGCCACCGTGCGCAGCAGCTGCGGCAGCTCGGCCTTGCGGCCGAGGTATGCGACCCGAACCTCCTCCAGCGCCGCTGTGTCTGCGGCCGCGGACACAGCAGCCTCCCCCGCGGCGCGAAGCTCCGCGATCCTGTCCAGTGCGCTCATGACGCGGCCATCCTAGTTGCCTCATACAACGCCACCGTCGCGGCCATCGCGGCGTTCAGCGAGTCCCCGGCGACCTGCGGGATGTGGCGCACCTCGTGGCACTGCGCCACCACGTCGGGCGGCACGCCGTCGCGCTCGCCGCCGACCAGCAGCGTCGCCGTCCCCTCGAACGGGCCGTCGAGCGGCCTCCCCTCCCCCGGTACGAGCGCCACGATCCGGCCCGGCAGCTCGGCGATCGTCGAGAAGCGGGCCAGCCTGACGGCGAAGATCGCCCCCATCGAGGCCCGCACGGCCTTCGGCGCGTAGGGATCGGCGGTGCCTGGCCCCACGGCCACACTGCCGGCTCCGAACGCGACCGCCGAACGGACGATCGTGCCGACGTTGCCGGGATCGCGCAGACCCCAAAGCGCGACCGCGAGCGGTCCGACCGGCGCGCTCCAGCGCTGCTCGTAGACCCCGATCACCCGCGTTGAGGAGCCGAGCGTCGACACGCGCGCGAGCAGCTCGGGCGCGACCTCGAGGCCGGCGTCCACCGCGGTCGCGCAGCCTCGCGCCCAGAGCACGTACAACGGTGAGATCCGGGCGGCGAGAGCCGCCTCCTGAAGATCCTCGCCCTCGGCCACGAAGCGGCCGCTCTCGCGTCGCGCGCTGGCGCGCGCCAACTTGCGAATCTCGGTGATGTGCTGGTTTGTCGGGGAGGTGATGGTCATGGCGCAAAAAAAGGCGCCGTCCTTGTGGAGCGGCGCCCGGGAGGTCTGCGTTCGGCTTGCTTTGGGTCAGGCAGCCGAGGCCTCGCGGGCGGCGTCGGCGAATCGGCGGAAGGTCTCGGGGTCGCGCACGGCGATGTCAGCCAGCACCTTGCGGTCGAGCGTGATGCCGGCCAGAGCCAGGCCGTGGATCAGCTGCGAGTAGCTCATGCCGCACTCGCGCGCGGCGGCGTTGATGCGGGTGATCCACAGGCGGCGAAAGTCGCGCTTGCGATTGCGCCGATCGCGGTAGGCGTAGCTGTCCGCCTTCATCAGCGCTTCCTTGGCGCGCTTGTAGTTCGAGTGCGCCTCGCCGCGGAAGCCCTTGGTCAGCTCGAGCGTC